>NZ_JBITPF010000026.1:0-185760 GCF_050468025.1 Neobacillus sp. NRS-1170
AAAGGGGATAATATCATATTTAGGTCTTTTTCTCAAAACTATGTTAAAAACGTTTAACCACCAAGACCCTTTGTAATCAAAGTAATGACCAATGGGCCTAAAATAACGATAAAGAGTGCAGGGAAAATGAATAATACCATTGGAAAAAGCATTTTAACCGGGGCCTTCATCGCCTGCTCGCGTGCTGCCTCACGCCGCTGCTCCCGTACGCGAACAGTCAGATTGCCAAGCACCTTTGCCATCCCGATCCCAAGCTGATCGGCCTGAATCAATGAGGTAATAATGCTTTGAAATGAATCAGACGGGACACGTTTCCGGAGATCATAAAATGCTTCCCTTCTGGACTTGCCTAGCTTCATATCCTCTAATGTTTGCAGAAACTCATCTGCCAAAGGGCCTTTAATTTTTTGTGAGACCTCGGCTAAAGCCAAATCGAGCCCCATCCCTGCTTCTAGCAAAAGATTGACGGTATCGAAAAAATCAGGCATGGATCGATTAATCGTTTTAATTCTCGCAGTCTTCCTTTTACCGAGGTAAAACACAGGCAATCGGAACCCTAAAAATGCCATGGTGAGGATCATCACCCAGGTTAACATTTTGTTTTCTGAAATTGGCAAAAGAAAGAGAAAGATAGGTAAACTCATCCCTGCACTGAGGACAAATTGGAACAGCCTGAAGTCGATGGCGGACTTAAAAGGATGGCCAGCATCTCGCAGAAGAATATCTAACTTTTTTCTTTCTTCCATCGAAACCCTTTTATTTAACGCCTCTGTTCCTTTGTTCCAGTAAATTGTAATCATTATTTTAAACCTATTTTGTTTCTTTTCCTTTTTAAGGCTCTCTTTTTGTATTTTTACCGAGTCACCAAAATACGTATTTACACGTTCATGGAAGGCAATTTGCCTTTTATAAAGAGTTAACAATATTCCTGCCAGAAGCATAGTTACAAACCCGCTTAATAGAATCATCAATACAATATCCAGCATTTTCTCTACACCTCAATTCGGATGATCTTCTGGATAATCGCCCAGCCGATAAGAATGGAAACGGATGCAACCGAGAGCATCACCCAGCCCAATGGATGATGAAGCATAGGTGAAAAATATTCCTTATTCACCAAGGATAAATATAGCCCTAATGCAACAGGAAGCAAAGTAATAATCCAGGATGACATCCTCCCTTGCGCTGTTAATGTGCGCAATTCTTCCAAAATACGGACCCTTCCTCTAATCGTTTCTTCCATCGTCTCAAGCAGTTCAGCAAGATTGCCCCCGCTTTTCCGCTGTGCAAGGATGGCCCTTACTACTACTTCCAGTTCTTTATTAGGCAAACGCTCAACTAACTCTTCGAATACGTCATCTAACGGGATACCCAATCCCGCCTGTCTTACAACTCGGTCGAATTCAGGTCCAAGCGGATCTGACACTTCTTTACCGACAAGCTGCATCGCCTGCATAAAGCTGAAGCCTGCCCTCATCGAATTGGCCATCATTCCTAATACTTCAATTAGCTGATAATTTATTCGAGATAACCGTTTTTTTCTTTTACGATTTAGACTGATTTTTGGTAACACAAAACCAATAACAGCAGCCAATATCGCAAGGAACCAAGGAAGTTCAATCAATCCTGCAACGATTCCCAAACCAGCTGCAGTTAAGATTCTTAGTGCCAAAAACTCCTCCGGTTTCAGTTTACTTCCAGATTCAAGCAATACTTTTGCAGTACTCTCACTGAATCGAACATTTTTAAACATGGTAGACATGGTAAGGAAAAACTGTTTAAGTAAAGTTGTCTTTTTTACTTGATCAACAGTTGATTCCACTTGATGAGATGGTAAAAACTCTTTTATTCGGTCTTTCATTCTCCTTTTATCTGCTAACCTTTTTAAGATTAAAAACATCAATAGAGTAACGATTATAAAAATAATAAACAGTTCTATGACTATTTTCATTTCTGCCACTCTCCAACAAACCAGGAGCCAGGTATTTTAAATCCGTTCATTTCGAGCTGTTCCGTGAACCGTGGAAGAATCCCTGAACTTATGAATCTACCTTCAATTCGTCCATCCTGGGAAATACCCAATTCTCTAAAAACGAAAAGATCCTGGAGGACAATGGTTTCGCCTTCTAGGCCCAATACTTCCGTTATATGGGTTATTCTTCTCGTTCCATCCTTCAGCCTGGATTGATGAACAATGATATCGATAGCATTCGTAATTTGATCACGAATCGCCTTAACCGGCAGCTCATAACCTGCCATTAGAACCATTGTCTCCAAACGCGAAAGGATATCCCGTGGAGAGTTGGCGTGTCCTGTACTTAAGCTGCCATCGTGACCCGTATTCATCGCCTGAAGCATATCCAGCGCCTCGGCTCCGCGAACCTCACCGACAACAATTCGATCAGGACGCATCCGCAGCGAGTTTCGGACTAAATCACGAATGGTGACTTCTCCCTTTCCCTCAATATTGGGAGGTCTGGACTCGAGCGATACAATATGCTCTTGAATAAGTTTTAGCTCTGCGGCGTCTTCAATGGTGACAATTCGTTCAGTATTTGGAATAAAGGAAGATAATACATTCAAGGTCGAAGTTTTTCCCGAACCTGTCCCTCCACTAATAAAGATATTGAGTTTGGATTTTACACAGACCTCAAGAAATTCTGCCATCATTTCATTTAAGCTTCCAAAGTGGATTAAATCTTTTATTGTAAAAGGAGTATCAGAGAATTTCCGAATGGTTAAGCTCGGCCCCTTTAAAGAAAGAGGCGGGATAATCGCATTCACACGTGAACCATCGGGCAGCCTGGCATCAACCATTGGCGAGCTTTCATCTACCCTCCGGCCAATCGGTGATACGATTCGCTCAATCACCCGCATGACATGCTGGTTATCGATAAAATTGACGTTGCTCCGAAAAACCTTGCCGTTTTTCTCATAATAAACTTCATCATAGTTATTCACCATCACTTCACTTATTAAGGGGTTGTCCAGCAACGGCGAAATCGGCCCGTAAGCCAAAAGCTCATCTTTGACGTAATTTAAAATTTCCTGTTTTTCTTCAAATGTTAGTCTTCCACCCTCTACGTCGAAAAAGGCTTCCGCCAATTCCTCTATTTTCTTAATTTCTGATTCTTTGTTTTGAACTGGATACTTCTTTAACTCTTCTAATAAATAATTGTGAAGATTGCTTTCTAGATTCCAAAATTCTTTCGATCTTTTTGGGACGGAGACATCAAAAGTATCTTTAGTGGAGGCAATCGTATTAGCTCCTTCTATATACCGTTTAAATAATGACATCTACCTAACCCCCCAATTCCCAACTAAAAATCTTTTCTTACTCTTCTTAAGCTCCGTTAGTTCATTGATTTGTTGTTTATAAAGCTCTTCAGATAGATTCCAAACCGCTTTCCCAATGACGCTGCGTGAGTTTGAAAGAATAAAAGGGTGCCCAACTTTTATTGAAGCGGAAGTTATCTTAGGTTGATCTGGCAAGGTAAAATAAACCTTTATCCCTAATATTTCCTCGATCTTTTTTTGTTCCAGCCCCTGCCCTTTCAAATGGCGATTCAAAATTAGTTTAGCCTTATCTTTTAGGTTAATAGTGTCTAATGTTTCTAGATAGAGCTGGCTTAACCTTAGAACAGATATTTCATTTAGGGTGAGAAGTAAGATCTCATCGGACAAGGCCAGGCATCGCAAATGAATATCTGATAGATGTACCGGCAAATCTATCAGGACGACATCAAATGCTTCCTTTGCTGATTCGATTGCTTCCTTCATATGGTTTTCGGAAATTCCTTCAAAAAATTCAGGACGGGGTGGAGCAGCCAAAATCGAAACATCCCCATCGACAAGAGTCATATATTGGTCGATGGAATAAATGGAGCGGCCATACCCTTCCTTTACCCATTCATAAATCGTTTTCTTCGGTTTCGTATTATAGTACATGGCGACTTCGCCAAATTGGAGGTTCCCGTCAATAACAGCGACTTTCTTTCCCGTTCTTGCTAACGCAGCTGCAAGATTTACAGTAAGGACCGTCTTACCAACGCCCCCCTTTGGACTAGCGACGGCGATGACTCTGGATTTTTCTTTCTTTAAATGGTCAAAAGTATTAACCATACTTGTACGATGCTCCATGAATTTTATTGCGTGATTGATTGTTTCACTGAGTTCTTTGGACGTATTCGATGCACGTAGAGCATCCGACGCCCCCATCAGCATCGCTTTTTTTAAATTTTCCATATTATCTGGAGTGATTAAAATGATATAGACATGCGGATATCGAGCGGCGATTTCTTGGCTAAACTCATAAACGTTATACAATGTATGCGCTTTAATGAATAGGACAGTATGATTGTTTTCATTTAAGAGGGTATGCAGCTTATCCAATTCATTGGTTGCTGACAACGGAAATTGCTTTTTCTCCAAAAGTGTTTGTATTTCCCCGGGAGGAATGTTTGTATCAGAAAAATAAACCCAGTTTATCATCATTTGTTTTCCTCCTGTGAATCATCTTTGATTACTTCTCTTGTTTGCTTTAGACCTGTTTTTCCTGTTCCTGTATCCTCAGGATTTCGGAGCATTAGATAGAATCCATCCTTATCTTTAGAAGCTAAACTAAGCATGACCCCTTGTTCTGGAGTGACTTCCAAAGTAACTGTTTCATAGTTTAGTGCCTCTACTTTGCTGTCTGCCGATTTACCCGAGGATAACACTTTGATATTTTCAAGGACCAACACGGCAGATTTATATTGTTTCTTTGTTTTATCATCCTTGGTTGTTTCATAGGCCATCACATCTACCAGTGAATTTGGAGCAATATAACCAGAAACACCTTGTTCTAAATCCACTTTGATTGAAATCGCCCTTTTTCCTTTGCTTATGTCAACGAGGGGATTTTTGATGTCCCTCGCATACTTTTTCTTTTCATCAGCTTTTTTCTGTTCTTCTACTTGTTTTTCCAAATTACTGTCTGTTTTAGCTTCCTTTTTATCCTGACTAACCTCCGCTGTTGAAGTGGTTGTAGCGGCTTTTCCTTTCGAAATGATCGTCAGATAGGCAACACCTGCTACTGCGATCCCTAATATTAATGAAATGATCCAAATCTTTCTCGTATTCATAATGTCCCCCTATATCTATTCAAAAAGCTTTACACCGAATAAGTTATAATCCCCAATGGCTGTTTCGTTGCCAATCTCTCCTGGTGATACCATTTTGATAAATTGGCCGTAAAGAGTTTTATCTTGGTATTTATCAATCCAATAGGCAGCAAAGCCAACAATCGTTAAATTACTCTTTCCATTTGCATCTGCCCATGTATCAATTACCACAACGGTAATGACTCTTTTACATGAATTATCAGCCGTGGCAGCACTTTGACAATATGATTTAGACGCATCACTATCTATTAAAGATTGAATTGCATCACGCACTGGGCCCTGTTTTCCCCCCGGTTCTGTTTCTGCTATTTTAGAATCCACGTCAAATGTACTTCCATTTACGATCCCGTCCGCGAGACCGTTGGCTCCACTTCCATTTAAATCAATATAGCCGCAATTCCCATGATTTTTTCCAGGATTACTTTGTCCGCAATTTAATACAAGAGAGTTGGGTACGGAATTTTTGTCAACCGCGATAGGAGCAACACCACTGGCTTTCTTAAGAGGAGCAACGATTGCTTTTGCTGTTGCACTAACATTTGTATTTTTAAAGCCTAATACCCTAGCAAAAGTAAGCGGTACATTTATTTGTTTTGTTGCCTTAATCGAACTGCTAGTAAAAGTTAGATCCGCATCCGTTAGCGTAACTCCATTTTTTTGTGATACATCCTTTGCATTTGAAGTAGCCATCGCTTGACTTGTTTTCAATTCCTGAGCTCCAGAAAGAACCGCGGCATCTAAGGCTTTCTGCAGCCTGCTTTTTTCCGAATAGAGCCTACCTCCATCTATCGTTATAGCGGTGAATCCCAAAAGTACTACCATTGAAATAGCAACCGTTACTAGAACAGCACCGCTTTCATCCTTAAATTTTTGCAACCTTAGAAATCTCTTCATTTATTCCACCCTCATTACTGTGGTATCTGTCAAAGTTAATGGACCGATAATGTTTCCTATCATTGGAGTGAGAAATGTAACGGGATAGGTAATTTTAATTGTGACATTACTTCCAGAAGATCGAGTTCCTGTAGGTGTTACCACGATTTTATCGGCTGTTAAACCTATACTTGAGGCATTATTAACACCAGTACTTTTTATGCTGGCATCATCTTTTCCAATGCTGGCTGCACGAGCAGCTTCCCTGCCTGCATGATCCATTGTCAGATATACATGGAAAATTCGAGCAAAATCAATTATGCCTAATAACAGCAAAATCAAAATCGGTAAGATCAAAGCAAACTCTACGAGCGATTGGCCTTTTTCGGATTTCATTAAAAACCCCCCCAGATAAGTGTGCTTAATGTACCTAGGACGATAGCTACTCCATACGGGAAGGATATACTACTTTTATTGTCTTTTGGCAAAACCATGGAACCTAGATTACTTCTAAAAAAAACAACATTAAAAAATAATGATTTTATCGAGTTGGTAAAACCTCTAGTTTTAATAATGAGCAGCAACGCAATCACACCTCCAATTATGGCTGTGTAAATAAACGAATAAAAAACGAAGCTGGTTCCCATCAGGGCACCAATTGCTGCCATTAGTTTCACATCCCCTGCTCCCATCCCGCCAAGTAAATAGGGAATGATAAGTAAGCCCAAACCAGCAAGAAGGCCTTTTCCGCTAAAGAGAAATCCTGCAAACCCTGTGGTAAAAATGTTATAAACAATACCGAAAACAATCGTAGGTAGAGTCACAATATTTAAAATTTTTCTTGATTTTACATCTGTATAAAGGCAAATAAAAAGAACAATTATTAGGATGATATATTCCAAGATATCTCTCCTCCTTTCTTATAGATATGCCCTGCTTTCTTTATTAAAAAGCAGGGCTACAAATTTAAATAAAACCTTTTAAATTTTTATAAAACATCTTCCTTATTAAGGAAGCTTGGCACTAATAGCATCTGCAATATCTTCAAAGACTTTTGTTAGTTTAGGTCCAAATGCTGCAAATACTCCTACTGCAAGTGCAACAATCAATGCAAGTATCAATCCATACTCCGTTAAAGCTTGTCCTTCTTCTTGAACTACTAGATTCTTAATTTTTTTCAACATGTTTTGTTCCTCCTAAAAATGGTTTATTTTTTGAGTGGTGTTCACTTTATCGAACAACAATCTTTTTCGAGATCTGTTCTATATTCTTAACGAACATTTTGTACTTCGTTCTTTATAATGAACACCTCTTGAATAAATAATAGTATGATTGTCCCGAATTGTAAATAGAAATTATGAAAAATGTTCTAAATACTGTACGACACAATTCTACATTTTTCACTATTGAGAACAAACCGTCATTAGTATATATTCAATATATAGAACATATTTTATGATAGGGGCTATTAAATATGGACCATTCAATTAGAACTCTTCCTTATTCTATTAACCTTGCAGATTCATTTTTTAAAAGATTAAAAGGATTGATGTTTCGAAAGGATCAGCTGGTGGAGGAGGGATTATGGATTGTACCGTGCAACTCCATCCATATGTGCTTTATGAATTTCGATATTGATGCTGTGTTTCTGAATAAAGAGGGGCAAATTGTAAAAATGGTGGAGAAACTAAAGCCATGGAAGTTTGTGAAACCGGTACGAGATGCCTACTCCGTCATAGAACTTCCACCAGGTACTGTTGCAAAATTAGGTTTAAAACAAGGAGACATGCTTCAACTATAAAAAACAAACCATCTCACGAATGCGAGATGGTTTGTTTTATTGATAGGCCTTTACATTTAATAATTTGTCTAACCCGACGATTTCAAAATTTCTCTTTTGAAGTTTCTCAATGATGATTGGCAGGGCCTTTTTGGTTTCAGTTTGCTCTGGAGTGGTATGCATTAAAATAATTTCGCCGTTTCTGACATTATCCATAACATTTTTTACAATATTACCTGCTTCCTTTTGCGACCAATCAAGCGTGTCAATCGACCAAATCACAATCGAAAAGCCTTCTTTTTGGGCAATGTTAACCACCTGTTCATTCGTTTCTCCATATGGCGGACGGAGGATAGCAGGGCGATTTCCAATAATCGCGGCGATTGCATCATCTGTTTTTTCAAGTTGCGATTGTATTTCTTGATTATTTAATTTGGTTAAATCGACGTGATTATAGCTGTGATTCAGAATTATGTTGCCTCTGTCATACGCTTTCTTTACAACCTCAGGATATTTCTCTACATTGCTTCCAACGAAAAAGAAATTTCCTGTAACCTTATATTTATCTAATATATCAATGATATCAGAAGTAATCGCGGCATCTGGACCATCATCAAAAGTAAGGGCAACCCTTTTTACATTAGGACCATTAATGTAGACATTTTCCTGTCCCTTTGAAAAATTGACGATTTGTTTCCGCCATTGCAGCATTTTATCCCACGCAGTTGCAGATAGTTGATTCGAGTTCCCTTTAATTTCAAGTAGATATCGTTCCGACCTTTGTTGATTTAAAACGGAGATATGGTCTACCACCTTGGTCTTCTCTGGAATGATGAACTTTAGTTGGATTGCTGCATTGATATTGTAAGTGTAAATTTTATCATTATTGAATTCTGTTACTTGTGCTGGGCTTCCAAAATAGGCTTTAATGTCATCGAAGGTAATTTCCTGTATATCTTTAGAATAGGATCGGACATCGAATATTTTTCCTTCAACATTAAAGCCAAAAGCAATTCCCTTTTTTTCAAATGTCGCATAATAGCCTGAGCCGGCACTGTCAATTCGTTCTGGCTCTCCCCATTTTTTCTTCACTTGATCGATGGTGCTATCGAGAGCACTAAATTCGCAATCATTGACCAATCCTCTTTTTGCATTATTTTTAATTTCATCTAATTGGATTGAAATAGGATTTTCTTCTTTCGGCTTGAGTTCCGTTTGCTTTGGCGGCAAATCTTCAACCGTTTTTTTATCTCGGTTTTGAGTAGTACATCCTGCTAAAAAAGATAGAGCTATTACGATGAAGAGAAATCTCCATTTAACCACGATTAACACATCCCCTCAAATTGCCCTTCAGTTATAATAGACGTTTTATCTGATGTAGTATTTCATAAAATTGTCAAAATTAAGTTGTCGAAATCTTATTGACAATGATTCTCATTATCTTTAAAATGACGGTATAGATAACAGAGATATTTTTTTACGGAGGGAGATTATCAACATGTTTAACATGCTATATGGGTTGAAGGATATTCATACGGTTATTTCTAATCATCGTAAAATCGGCGGTGCCGCTGAAGCGGATTCGATTCGCTTATCATCCGGTGAAACCTATCAAAACCCGGTGTTTACCAATGTTGATATCTCTAAAGGACAATATGTATCCGTCGGCTTTATCGATGAAAATGGCACAAATATGATTATCCATGTCGATCAAATTGCAGTCATTAAAGGACTGCAGCACAAATTAATCTGTCAGTTGAATAATTCTTTTATTAAACAATTATTGCTTCGCGATACGTTGCAATACTTACAAAAACTTTGTGATGTAAACCAAGGCTTCGTCACAAGCTCCTTTAAAAAAGAAGCACTAAAACTTGTTCGCGATATCAGTGTGAAGGAATTGAAAAACCATAACATTTCACTTCCATTCCCAGTTGAAGAAAAATTAGTACAGTTATTTGCATAGCAAAACGAGGTCCCTTTCATGGAGGACCTCGTTTTTTATTGAAGAATTTCTGCTTGGCAGGCCAGGCGATACCCATTGTTTAATGCATTAGCCAGCTTTTTATGCTCCTGCTCATTAGGCGGAGATAGTGTTGGACCTTGTAAAACCTTCACGGTACATTGACCGCATGTTCCTTTTCGGCATTTGTACTGGATTGGTTTCCTTTGGTTAAGCGCCGCGTCTAACAGTTTCCCTTTAGCAGTGGAAATCTCAAATTTTTGGCTGCCTTGTTGAATGATAATTTTTTCAGGAATTGACCTGACAACTGGTTGTGGCTGCTGCTGAATAATTGGCACTGAAATGCTGCCTGGTATTAGGGAGCCAACAGTAAATGCTCGCTGCCTCACCAGTTAATCCCCTATCGATTCCAGCGTACAGATGGCGGACGGCCGTTTGATTCTTAAAACAACGGTTTCATATACACGGAACGGATGGTTCATCCCTTCCTGCCCCATATAGGCTGTATCAAAATCCTCTGATACGGCAAGATCGAGATTGTTTCGTCCAGTATTGAGGATGACTCCGGCCCTGCCCTTTAACATTGGTGATTGGAACACCCCGTCTGTCACCAATTCACGAATATGTTCAATTTCTAAAACATTGGTATCCTTATGTACACGATGGATAAGGGAATAAAGTTCCGGCGATAGAACAAGCGCAAATGGTCCATGGTGATTCATCTCGAGCAGCTTGCTCCTGGCTTCGACAATATCCTGAAAGGCACTGCCTGATTCATACCATTCACCAATTAAATGGGTTAAACGGCCTGAAACATTCATTAATCCTGGGATGTCAAATTCCTTTGCCCCGTGAAAAATCATTTGGTCCTCTAAATTGGCGACGTCTCTGGCTGCATTGGCAGCAGGTGAGAAATCAATCGGAATGTCTAATACCTTTGCTTGTTCAAGGTCGCGCCAAAATAAAACAAAGTCCTTATATAGGAAGGGAATCGTATGGTTGACGCGTTTGCTGGATTCAAAGGTGGTGTCAAAAGAGCCTTGGATATCCATTTTTGCTTCGTTGTTTTCTGTAAAAATGTCGTTGGCTATTGCTTGGACTCCACGTCCGAGCGGACCGTATAATTCGATAAACCGGCGGCCGACGAGCTGCCTACGGGCTGTATCAATAACGGTTTTATCTAATTGGGAAAATTCTGAATCCGTTAGGGGTGAATCAGGGAATAATTGTGATTTGTTCATTCGTTTTTCCTCTCCTTTTATAATAGTTGTTTCAGGATTTCACGCGTTTTTGAGTGATTCCCGCGAATTCAAGCCTTTATTCCGCGAAGTATGATGATAATTCCGCGGAATCTAAGATTAATTCCGCCAACTTTGCGATTTATTCCGCGAAAACCCGTTTTTTATCTCAAACTTCCGACCGTAAATCCCTTTTTCATTTTGGCTGGAACGATTACTGGAGTTGCTGCAACTGGTTCAGTACCCGAACGGTCTAAATGATCATGATGCTCATCATGATGGGCATGCGGGTCAACATAGTTAGTATCAAAACGGCTGTTGATCTCATTTAACATCCCTTTTACCTGCTGATAGTCCTGGTAGGATACTTCCCGCAATTGATTTAGCATCGTGCTCCGCTCTTCATCTGTAAAGCGAAATAAGGCTAAATCGAGGTGTTCCACAAAGTTATGTAAGCCGAATTTTTCAAGATTGAGCTCTTGCAAAAGTCGATTAAACTCATTATTAGTCGGAGCGAAATCCTTCTCGCTTTTTTCCTTTTCAAATTTGCTGATGAGTGGAATTAGTTCCACCAAGCGCGACAGCCGCTGCTCCTCCTCTTCAAAAATATGGTGGTAATACAATCGCTCATGATCGTCAGTTGCATTTTGAATAACCGGATCGAGCATGCTCATAAATTTTTCAATCGCATCCTTTGTGGTGGTAAAAATCCGATAAAATACCTTCAATTCTTCTTTCATTCTGCACACCCCTGAATAATCAACTAGGATTCATTATTGACGTTTAAGAGTATCTTTAAAACTGTCTTTCCATTATTTTTGAATAACTCTCGCTTCCCGAAACATACTAACTATGGTTATGTTCAATATCAGTAGGAGGAGATTAATATGATGCAAAACCAACAACAAGGACAAATGCACCAAAATATGCATACAGGAGCAGTACCGCCGCAAATGAATCACGGGGGACATGAACTTTTCGATGTACATGAAGTTTTATCAAGCGCTATTGGGACATTAAATTCGTATTTAATGCTGCGTCAACACGTAAAAGATCCAGAATTAATGGATATTCTCGATAGGCAGTATCAATTTATACAGGATGAATACAATATCACCTTGGAGTGTTTCAAAACAGGACAAGATCCATCGAAACCAACAGGCAAATATATGATGAAGCAAGGCAACGACTGGGTCTACGGCATGAAACCATCTCAGCCCAAAAAACCTTGGCAATCCGCATCTGAGATTAATGATGAATACATTTCAAGCTGCATGCTAGCCTCATGTAAAACAGGCGCTTCGATGAAGGCTGTGGCTGCTTGTGAGGTAACCAATCCGGTTGTGCGCCGTGTACTCGCTGACTCTATTCCGAATTGTATTGAAATGGCTTATGAACTTTCTATTTATCAAAATAAAAACCATTACTACCAAGTGCCGCAGCTTGCCCAGCAGGATATGCAACAAATCTTGAACGCATTTGGGCCTGCTCAAGGCATGCCACAGATGCAAAACAATATGAACAACATGAATATGAATAATATGAACATGAATAATATGAATCATTAAAAAAAGCTATCCTTTCCGATGTGGAGAGGATAGCTTCTTTCTTATGTTTGTTTTTCTTAAATCGGCTTAAAAAATTAATGCTCCAATGACAAGAAATATCCGTTATCATCAAACTTCATTTCATGGAGATCTTCTAATACTTCGATATTTTCTTGATCCTTCAACTCATTAAAAATAACTTCAGATACATATAACTCACCAATGTGAAGCGTATTTGGAATCCTTACGATTCTTGCCTCTTCGGAAGCAACTCCCCATGTAGCGCGTAAAGCCGCTTTTAGTGCTTCTTGGTCATTATCAAGAACAATTGGAATACTAGCCCGAGCTAAAAATGTACTTGTGACTACATTCTCATTCATCGTTTTCAAATCGATCTTTTCGAATAAACGCTTGGTTGTCAGGTCCGCCAAGCCAATCCCTAATGCATTACCATGGCTTACTTCACTTAAATTGGAAGCAATTACATATTTGATACTAGGCTTTTTCGGTTCTTCTACTCCTAAAACACGGATTCGGCCGATAATATTCGTATCCATACCCGTGCCGCTGTAGTTTTTGCCAATCTCATCAACGACCAATATATCGATTTCATCGACTGGTAGACTTGGCATCAAGTTAAAGGCTTTTTTCAATAATTCTCTTTCACGTTCTTCAATTTGCTCTGCTTCAATCGCTTCAATAATCGCCGTTTCTTCATGAGCATTTTCCACAATTGCTACACCAAAAAGGGTATTGGAATTGGCAATCGCCACTTTTCCTACTTCAGGCATCATCTCACTAATTCCATAAATGCCATAAGTATGTAAAGCCAATGCCTGCTTATGTTTGCCCATACCAATAGAAGCCATTTTTAAGACGCCGCTTTCAATTTTA
Source organism: Neobacillus sp. NRS-1170 (assembly GCF_050468025.1). Lineage (NCBI taxonomy): Bacteria > Bacillati > Bacillota > Bacilli > Caryophanales > Bacillaceae > Neobacillus > Neobacillus sp. NRS-1170. The sequence goes on from NZ_JBITPF010000026.1 coordinate 13,458, forward strand.
TTTTTAAAATCGGTATGCGGCTTCACACGGCCCATTACGATAATTCCATCAGCATTGTAAGCAATCTTATCCACATAAACAGGAATACCTGCTGACGTGACTCCGACTTCCACCACATCCATGGATGAACGAATTTCACAACCAGTGAATTCTTCCGTACAACCTAAACTTTCCACCATCTCTTTCTGCCCTTCAGCTGTTGCGCCGCCGTGGCTTCCCATGGCAGGAATGATAAATGGAGTTGCCCCTCTTTTCTTAATTTCATCAGCTACACTTTTCACAATTAAAGGAATGTTGTTAATCCCCCTGCTTCCTACGGTAATGGCAATCTCCATGCCAGGCTTTATTTTTTCGTCTGCATTCACATGATTAAATTGCTCGGAAATCGTTCCTGGAATATCCTTTAGACTTTCCACCACAAAATTTTGTCTGATTTTAGCCATTTTAGGAAAAGACATCATACAAGTCCCCTTTCTTTATTGACAATACGTGAATAGCAAGAGATCATCGATGACCTCTTGCTTGAATATCTTTATTATAATTTCTCAGGAGCCAATTCAATCGCCATCCGAATTGCTTCTTTTAACGAAAGCTCATCCGCGATATTTTTTCCGGCAATATCAAAAGCGGTTCCATGGTCAACGCTTGTACGAATAATTGGAAGACCAACCGTAATATTGACGCCAGCTTCCAGACCCAATACTTTAATTGGCCCATGCCCCTGGTCATGATATTGTGCCACAACAATATCAAAATCGCCGCGTCTTGCTCTAAAGAATAAGGTATCGGCTGGAAGAGGCCCTTGTACATTAATTCCTTCTGCCTGAGCTTTTTCTACTGCAGGAATGATTTTTTCTTCTTCTTCTCCATTTCCGAAAAGGCCATTTTCGCCGGCATGAGGGTTAATTCCGCAAACGGCGATGCGTGGAGATTTAATCCCTGCTTTTTGTAAAGTATCATGTGCAAGTTTGATAACTGTGTATTGACGGTCAACATTAATTTTTTTAACCGCATCGATAAGTCCGATATGGGTAGTTACATGAATAACACGTAATCCAGGAGCGGAAAGCATCATCGCGAAGTCTTTTGTGTTGGTTAATTCCGCTAATATTTCAGTATGTCCTGGATAAATATGGCCAGCTTTATGAAGCGCCTCTTTGTTTAAAGGTGCGGTACAAATTCCATGAATTTGTTTTTCATTTGCAAGAGCAATCGCCTTTTCTAAATAGCGGAATGCCGCATTTCCTGCCTCAGCAGAAACTTGTCCCCACGGTAAATCTTCAGAAACTAAATCCAAATCAATAATATCGATGGTTCCGTATTGGAACTTTGCTTCTTCCGGATTTGAAATGCTATTCAATTGAAAATCGCTATTGGTTACATCTAAAGCTCTTTTTAAAATTTTAAGATCGCCAATTACAAATGGTCGGCAATTTTCATAGATGTTATGATCGTTTAACGATTTAACGATAATTTCCGGTCCTACTCCTGATGGATCCCCCATTGTAATCGCGATACTTGGTTTGTTGGCTGCCATTTTTGTTTCCTCCCATTATAAAATTTCCAATTGTCATTTATGAAATATTTATATATCTTCTATCGCAGTTTTCAATATGCGCATTAACTTCAGTAATCGTTTGAAGAGCTTTTGAAAGGGCTTGTTCAGTTCCAAATGCGCCCGCCTTTGTCACAAGAGGCATCCCGTCGAAGAAGCCGCCGAACAATTTCCCGTAAGGAATACCGGCTTCTACTTCACCAATGACCCGAATTCCTTCGCCATTCAATACCTTACATGTGGCGCCTGCAATTTCACCGCCTGTTAAAACGGCCCCGCAAATCTTCCTGCTTTCTATTAATCGGCCTGCAATGATCCCCATCGATTGGGCGATGGTATTCCCTACATCAAAGTTCGATAAACCAAGCTGGCGTTGAAGCTCCTTCACCCTGTTGATGGTTTCGCGCTCCCGGTTGGTAGTGATCACTAAATCGCCTTTTTCTAATAAAGCTTGACCGGTTTTCACAATCCGATTAATTTCACGTTTTCTTCTATCTTCGTAAAAGAATTCTTCAGGAGAAATCACAATTTCTTCAACATGATTTTTCTCTTTAAGCACGTCTATTTGCCGATCAATGATCGGATTCACACTGCCTGCTACCACTAGTACCGGATGTCTTTCCCCAGTTTGTTTGCTGCATAGTTGCTCCTCAGGCTGGCCTGTGTTGAAAAGATGATAAGCAATCCCAGCTGAACCAACCCAAAGAAAATTCTCCTGTAAAATTTCTGCAGCTTCCACAATCGTCTCTAGTTCTTCATCCGTAGTGGCATCAATGATAATGATTTTCGACATTTCACCTGAGGACAGGTCATGCATTTTCTCAGATAAATGGCTTTTTCCTTTCCTTACATCAGAGATGGAAATGATTTCGATCTCCCGCTTACTTTGCTCCTGCAGCAATTTAGGCAGGTAACTTTCTTTTACGGGGGTGACCGGATCTTGAGCGATTTCCGTTTCCCCTAAAAGAACACCATTAACAAAATGATTACCATTCATTGTAATCCTGTTGCTCTTTGGGAAAGCCGGGACAACGAACGAAATCTTATAGTTAAATACATCCATAACGGCATCAATTTCCGGACCAATATTTCCTCTCATGGTGGAGTCTATTTTCTTAAATATCTTTGGAACATTTAGGTTTTTCAATTGTTCTGCCAGATGAAAAACGACACTGTAAGCCTTTCTCGAATCTACCGCTCGGCTATCTGAATTTAAAACTATGACATCTTCATTTAAATGTGATGGTTGTAATGTTGTATCTGAAAATAGCACAGTGGTGTGTAGGCCCTGTTTGGCAAATTGGACACCCGTGTCATTTGCACCTGTTAAATCATCTGCTATCACCGCTAGTTTCACCTACATCCCTACCCCCTTTACGCGCAATTTCAATATGTTTGCGTTTTATTATTTTTAGTCCGACTTCAATCGCCTATTCAAGTTTGGCTCTCATAACCGCTCTAAATACTGTTTCATTTTCAAACGTTAAAAACGCTTACAGCACTAATAATATTAAATCAAAATGTTGCATTTAGCAATATTTTTTTATAAAAAATTCTACAAATTTTCATTATGTTGCTATTTGCATCGTTTTAGCCATAAAAAAAAGGCAAGCTATTATTTTAGCTTGCGCCATAAGGTCGAGCGGTTAATCCCTAAACGTTTAGCTGCTTTGGATTGATTCAACCCTTCCTCTTCGAGCACCTTCGTGATTACTTGTTTTTCGATTTCTTCCAATGTTCCGCTTAAATCGATCGGTGCCAATGCATCACTCTTCTTATCCTGCTGATCGAATCGTTTTAAAACGACGTCAACATCCTCTTTTTCAATATAATAAGCTTTTGTTTGTAAAAACAATTGCTCGATTACTTGTTTTAGCTGTTCAACATTTCCTGGCCAATCATAGTTGGTCAATTCCATTAATGCGTCCTGTCGAATCCCCACCACCAAACTGCCATATTTGGGATGTAATTCAGAAATAAAGACATGGACCAAGTCCTCAATATCCTCTCTGCGTTCCCGGAGCGGCGGTATACAAATGGTTAATTTTCCTAACGAATGATACAATTCACCATTAAACGTGCCAGTTTTAACCTTTTCTTCCATATTGCATTCAGAAGACACAAGCCATTGCAGTTTATTATACTTTTCATTCTGGACGATTTTGTTTAATTCATTTTGCAAATAACCGTTCAGCTGATCGATGTTCTTTAAGTAGATAACCCCATTCGCAAACTTTCGGAGAAAGTCATCGTTTATCAAATCCTTTAGCTGCTCTGCGTTTAATACGTCACATTGTACGACAATAAATGGTTCATTCATCGATTTCCTTTTTGAATAAAGGGATTGGGCAGCTAATTCTTTGCCATTTCCCGTTTCTCCAATAATCCAGACGGGTTCTTCACCTATACTGTATTGATCGATTTGTTTTAACACCCGCTGAATCGCTTCACTTTTTCCTGAAATCGGGGTATACGATGCGGATGTATGAATTTCTATCGCATTCTTTTGGATACTTTCCCGATCCTGAAAATGCGTTTGATGAGGAAGGCTTTTTTCAAAAAATAAGACAACCGCATCCTCTTTAGAGCTTGCTGTTATTTTCCAAAACGAAGGATGGATGTGGATGGTTTTGATTTGAATTTCATCTCTCGTCTCTTGTATTAATCTTTTAATTTCCGGCAAATTCTCTAGGTTCATACCATGAAATTCTTTATTGAAACGCTCATTTCCATATACCATTTTTTCTTCGCGGTTAAAAACCCCGACCGCCTGTTCATTGCAATCGAGAATCGATTGAAATAAAGAAACATCCTGTTGGAGCTGCGAATATATCCGATAAGTCCTTCTCGCTTCTTCTAATGCATCAATAATAGCTTCCTTACCAGAAGTAATGAGAACTCCTGTCAGCCCCAATTGTCTGGCAGACTGGACCGTTACAACGTCTCCAATGACCACCTCATAGCCAAGGCTTTTTAAATGGGCTAATTTTTCTTGAACCTCGATCTCCTGTGTAATCGTGAATGTCTCAATATCTAAATCAAGCAGCTTACAGATCGTAGCAGCCCCATGTGTAATATTCGAGAAACCAACAATGGCAGCTTTACGTGAAAATCCTTTAACGAGTGTGATAATGCGTAATACATCATAGCCAGTCACCTGGATATCTATCACAGGTAAAGATACGGCCTCCTGGATCATCGAAGCTGTTCCGCCGCGGCTGATGATGACATGGTAGCCATTATGCTCAGCTGCTTTGGCAATAGCTACCCCTTCATGCAAGTTCCCTAATTCAATATCTAATTGAATGTCATCCACCTGTTGCTGGATTTCTTTCATCATTTCAAACAATCCCTCATAAGGGACAATCACCAATGCCTTCATCATTACCCTTCACCTACTAAGATATCCTCTATTCTTCTATTTTCCATTATTGGCTCACCTTAGTAAAGCTTGGGTTCAACACTTTATTCATACTGCCGCTGACATAGCCTTGAAGATCAAGCGTGACATATTTGTAACCGAAGTGTTGAAGGTTTTCCAATATATCTTGGTAGTGTGCCAGCACCAATGGCATATCCTGAGGCTCTACTTCAATTCTTGCGATTTCTTGATGTGTCCGCACGCGCACTTGTCTAATTCCCAAGCCTTTGATATAAGCCTCGGATTTTTCAATCTTCGTTAATTTTTCCTGCGTAATTTTTTCACCATAAGCAATGCGAGACGATAAACAGGCGAAAGAAGGTTTTTCCCAAGTTGGCAAGTTTAATTGTTTCGAAAGCTCCCGGATTTCTTCTTTAAAAAGATTCGCCTCTTGGAGCGGCCCGCGGACACCATGTTCTCTGGCTGCACGTACACCAGGACGATGCTCACTCATATCGTCAGCAATCAAACCGTATACTACGTTTTCAAACCCCTGCTGATGCATAATCGGAATAATTTGTTCAAACAAGCCATTTTTACAGAAATAGCAGCGGTTTTGGTCATTTTCTACATAGCCCGGTATATTTAATTCAGAGGTTTCAATCACTTGATGGTCTGCCCCAATCATTTTTGCTAATCTTTTAGCTTCTTCTAATTCACTGGAAGGGTACGTTTCCGAATCAGCCGTCACAGCCAGGACTTGTCCCACTCCTAAAACATCGACAGCTACTTTTAATAAAAACGTACTATCCACACCGCCAGAAAAAGCAACAACTACATTGCCCATTTCACGTAAAATTTCTTTCAAACGTTCATATTTCTCATTCATGCCGCATTCCACCTATCTCAATATTTTAAACCATTTCAGCTTTCAACTTATGCATTTTGCAACACCATTAAAAGTATAAGCTAATTTCTATTAAAGTAAAAGCAGGCAGTAATTGATTTGCAATTTTCGCAAATTTTTTGTCCATTAAAAAAAGAAACCATTTTATAGAATCTATAAAATGGCCCCTTCTTTATTTTATAAGAACATATCTAATATTAAAGTGAAGACTAATCCTGATACACCAACGATTGTTGAAAGCACCGTGTAAGTTCCAAATGCTTCTTTGATGTTCATGCCTAAAGATTCTTTAACCATCCAGAATCCAGCGTCGTTCACATGTGATGCAATCGCACTTCCAGCACCAGTTGCCAGAGCAACAAGTTCCAAGTTAACATCCGGCATTGTAGCAAGCATTGGAAGCACTAACCCAGGAGTTGTTAAGGTAGCAACGGTACCAGAGCCTAAACATACACGTAATAATGCTGCAACAATCCAAGCAAAAAGAATCGGTGACATATGAGTACCCTCGAATAACTTAGCAACATAATCACCAACATGGCCATCAATAAGCACTTGCTTTAAGGCACCGCCGCCGCCGATAATTAAAAGCAGCATTCCTAAAGCGTTTACCGCTGAAGAACAAGAATCCATTAACGTTTTCACTGGAATCTTTCTTTGTAATCCCATCGAGTAGACGGCGAATAAAACGGAAAGGATCATAGCAGAGTCAGAGTTCGTAATAAAGCGGATAAATCCAATTACCGCATTATCTTTAAATCCTAACGTTTGCTGCGAGATATCCACAATGGCACCAATCGCCATTAAGATAACAGGGAATAATGCAGTGAAAACAGAGATTCCAAAACCTGGTGTTTCTTCTGGTTTAAATGTTTTTTGTACGCCGAAAGACGAACTGCCTTCTCTAGTGAATGCCGATGGAACAATTTTTTGAGCAATTCTAGGATACCAAATACCAGCTAAAATGACCGTTGGGATGGCAACGATGATTCCGTAAAGTAACATGAGACCAACATTGGCATGATATTCTGCTGCAACCGCGATTGGGCCCGGATGCGGAGGCAAGAAAGCATGTGCCGCCAGGGCAGCTGTTACCATTGGAAGTCCTAATTTTACGATGGATACTTTTAATTCTTTTGCGATTGAGAAAATAATTGGGATTAATAATACGATTGTAACTTCAAGGAATAAAGCGATACCACAAATGAATGAAGCGACTAAAACCGCCCATTGAATTCTTTTTTCACCGAATTTGTCAATTAAAGTTGTAGCAATTCGGTTTGCACCGCCTGCATCGGCGATTAAACGGCCAAGCATGGCACCAAGTCCAAAAATAATTCCAATATGGCCAAGCGTTCCACCTAAACCGGTTTCAATTGATTTAACAACATCTTTCATTGGAATGCCCAATGCTAATGCTACAAGATAGGCAACGATGATCAATGATACAAATGTGTTTAATTTGAAGCGCATAATTAAAATAAGTAATAATAGTACCCCTAATGCAATTATTACTAAAGGCATAATTGTTTTCCCCCATCTTCTTTCTTTTTTATAAAAATATTAAATGATTTCTTTTACATATGACGTATATCGATTGTTCTTACATACAACGTTTCTGCACTTTCGCATAGTGACTCTCGGCACGTTTGCAAATGCTTTCATCAAAGCGGATAAAAATATCAGGAGTGTAGACTCACTGATCTTTATTCCCTATTATTCGCTTGAGTTAGAAATGTTGTTCTATAAAACACTATTTTCTTTGCCTAAAGATAAAATTGCAACAATATTGTCAGGCGTGATTATAGTTTTCGCAAGAACTGTCGTATATCGCATCACATGTTAACGTTATCATTTTATAATCTTCATTAAAAGTTGTCAATAGGACAAGCTGTATTATTTTTTTGTTAGTTTTTTCAACAAATATTATTTTGAATGAAAGATCACCTCTTATTCTCGCAACATAATTGGGCGAATTGACCTTTTATCGTTTGTTGGAACTATATTTATTTTCTCCTAAAATCTGCAAGGTATTACCAACTATTAATGATATAAAAAAGCGGATAAAGGCCCGAAACCTTTACCCGCTTTTTGAACATTTTTATTCATCTTGATCGAGTTTCTTCCAAACCTGCTCATATACTTGTTTCAAAGGGATACGATGAAGTTTGGCTATTTCTTTACACTCCTCATACTCTGGGGCTCTTTGGACAAGCAGGCCTTGATAATATCCTTCTTTCACTGTCACAGGGCCCCACACGGTTTCGACGCGCTTAAACTGTCTCTCAAGCCGATGGACCGTTAAGGGATAATAGCGCACCCCTAAAGTGGTGGTTTCGTTAAATAATATTTCTTTCATTTTTTCTAATTTGTGTCGTGAGGAAAGAAGCTGCAACATAACTCCCGGCCGATTTTTTTTCATATAGATGGGGGTATAAAATACATCATTCGCCCCTGCTTCAAAAAGTAAATCCATGACATAACCGAGCCATTCACCCGGTACATCATCAAGATTCACTTCCATCTTGACCATTTCATCATCAATATGTTCGTTGTTATGAGGATGTGAAACCAATTTTACTCCTCCTACGGCCTATTCTCCAACAATGACACGGAGTACATTTGGACGGTCTTTAAAAGTTTTTGTTCCAGCACCGTACCCAATTGATTCTACTTTCATAGATGGAATCGCGCAAAATTCTTCTGCCAGCACTGCTACAATAGCTGCACCCGTTGGGGTTGTAAGTTCAAATCGCACGTTACTTTGTTCAATCGGTACACCTTTTAATACCTCTAGTGTGGCTGGTGCTGGAACTGGATAAATACCGTGATCAATATGTATTTTTCCTGAGCCGACAGGAACAGCTGAAGATTTTATTTTTTTAATGTCTAACTGATGAATTAAGATGGCAGCTCCAACAATATCAATAATCGAATCGACTGCACCTACTTCATGAAAATGAACTTTTTCTAATGGCATCCCGTGAATATGTCCTTCTGCTTCACCAATTTTCCGAAAGATTTTTAATGAAGTCTCTTTCACTTCAGGTGCCAATTCGGATGATTCAATCATTTTTACAATATCACTGTATGAACGGTGATGATGATGGTGATCATGGTGATCATGGTGATCGTGTGCATGTTGGTGGTCATGCTCGTGATGGTGGTCATGTCCATGATGGTGGACATGCTCATGATGGTCGTCATTCTCGTGATGGTGATCATGTGCATGATGGTCGTCATGCTCGTGATGGTGATCGTGAGCATGATGGTGGTCATGCTCGTGATGGTGGTCATGTGCATGATGATGGTCATGTTCGTGATGGTGATCGTGTGCATGTTGGTGACCAGTTTGTGCTAACACTACATCAAACTTAGTACTTGTGATTCCGTTCTTCACAATTTTCTTCCACGTTAATTGATATTCATCTTCAAAATTAAGCTTTTTTAATTCATTTTCTAATACAGCCGAATCTGCCCCTGCATCTAAAAGCGCTCCAATGAACATATCACCGCTGATCCCCGAAAAACAATCGATATAAAGTGTTTTCATCCCTTGTTGCCTCCTTTTCTTGCGATGTTATCAATCAGTACAGCGTTGTAGGCAGCACCAAACCCATTGTCGATATTCACAACACTTATGCCAGACGCGCACGAATTCAACATGGTCAATAATGCTGATAAACCATGGAAATTAGCGCCATAACCAATGCTGGTTGGAACGGCAATGACCGGATGCGATACGAGCCCGCCAACAACACTTGGAAGAGCTCCTTCCATTCCTGCTACTACTACTGATACAGTCGCCTGTTGGATTTGTTCAATATTGTCAAATAATCGGTGAATCCCAGCAACACCTACATCATAAAAGCGGCGTACTTCACTTCCTAATGCCTCTGCAGTTACTGCTGCTTCTTCAGCCACCCTCAAATCGGATGTGCCAGCACAAACAATGGCAACGTAGCCTTGATAAGAATCCTTACTATTTTTGTTCTCTTTCCAGAAGAGAATCTGCGCTGTTTCATTATAGATAAATTCAGGATGCTCACGAAGAATAAAATCAGCCTTTTCTTCTGAAATCCGTGTAACTAAGACATCATTACCTTTTAATTTGATGGCTTGAATGATGGAAAAGATTTGTTCTTTCGTCTTCCCTTCCCCATAAATCACTTCCGGGAACCCTTGACGATTCTTGCGATGATGATCGACCTTGGCAAAGCCTAAATTCTCATATGTGGCTAACTTATCTTTCGCCTCTGAAACACTTAATTTGCCCTCTTGAACTTGCTGCAATATCTCTTCCAGCATTATTTTCACACCCTAAACAATCTGTTTTCCTAATCCATATTTCCCATTATTTTCCTTGACAGGTTCAAAAATACTTTGAAACATCATTAGATAACATTTCATACTGCCAGTATTTTTATAGCCCCCCCATTATAGAATATTTTCCGGTAAATACATAGCCAAAAGATTCTTACTATTACTTTGGTTTTGTCAATTCGTATTAATTTCCGTTTTTCACATTTCCATATTATTGAAAATTTTTGATAGTTATAGTAAAATAAAAACAGAACGAATGTTCTGTTTTATGATAATTTTAATTTTAATAAAGGAGGTATAGTCCCTAATGGAATGCTGGGAAGCAGCTTATATTGCGGGGATTATTGATGGTGAAGGCTCCATTTCTTTAACAAAAATGCATGAAAATGAACATCGGCGACCCTTGTATTTCAATCGCCTCAACAGATAAAGAACTCTTAGTTTACATTCAATCGTTAGTCGGAGGACAACTCAATACAAAAAAGAACTATAATCCTAATCGTCACAAAGATTCATTTACCTTAAATATAAAGAAAAAAGAGACAGTCTTATTAACTTTAAAAGAAATTTCCCCGTTTCTTAGAGTTAACAAAAAAAGAAATCGAGCCTTATGGATACTGGAAAACTATGAAAAGTGCACTCCAAGGAACGGTAAATATAATAAGGAATTACTTAAAAAGAAAATAGCTTTTGAGAAATTTTTTTTTCAAATATAAAAAAGACCAGCTTCTCAGCTAGTCTTGTTATCCACCTATGTATGGTGGAGACGGCGGGACGTGCGTTTCCATGCTTTCGTCATGGCACTGACTATATCTTGAACCTGCTAATGAAACAGGTCCTCCGGCGTATTATGCGAAACATATATTTGCCTTTAAGAGGCTGAATTTCGCATCCTAGTACTACCACTTAAACATGGCAGCCTATAAGTCGATACACGGCTGTTGGATTACTCCACATACCGCTCGGCATTGCCTTATCGTCATTTGAGCGACTTAGGTTTCACCGATAAAGCCGAATTTTCACTTGTGTGTTACCACACAAGGCGACTAATTACTAATCGAACCCGCGTCCAAAGATATCGGCACTTAAGCTTCTACGAGTGTAGTCGACATATTCGCGTTTCGCTGAGCCATTTGCCTATCGACAGGCGTCCGGTCAGCTAGTCTGGTTGTTCTCTTCCTTCGCCCTCAGACGGTGGACTCCGGCGTAGCCTACTAAGAGTGAGTCCGCTACCCTACCACATAGGCGATGGAGGGGCGAACAGCTATGCAGTATTAAGCTGCGAAAGCTAAGTTGTTGTTAGTTTTGCCAGTTATAGGCGTTGACGTTTTAACGAGGCCGATCCCCTCGACTCGCAACCCAAGCTCGAACTACCCCTGTCGAATCCGTAGCGTCCCCATTATAAAATGTGCTAAAACAACTTAATGTTTCTAGCAGACGATATCGGATGCTCAACAAGTTGTTTGAGCAAAAGATTGTGTCGCAACTTAGCGACAAACTTATTATAACACACTGTACGTATTTTTCAATTGTAATTATTTGTAAGTTACATTTTCTGACGATCGCGGAATGCCCGCTCGATTTCACGCTTCGCTTCTTTTTGCTTTAACGCCTCACGCTTATCATAATTTTTCTTACCTTTTGCCAGGCCGATTAATACCTTGCAAAAACCATTTTTCAAATACATTTTTAAAGGAACAAGTGCATATCCTGCTTCTTTGGTTTCACCAATCAGCTTATTGATTTCACGCTTATGAAGCAAAAGCTTTCTTGTTCGCAATGGGTCGTGATTGTAACGATTCCCCTGCTCGTATGGGCTAATGTGCAATCCAATTAATACAGCTTCCCCATTTATTATTCGCGCATAGGAATCCTTGAGATTTATTTTTCCTGCGCGAATGGACTTTATCTCTGTCCCCTGAAGAACGATGCCTGCTTCGTATGTTTCTTCGATAAAATAATCATGGTAAGCCTTTTTATTATTCGCAACGACTTTCCCTTCACCTTTTGGCATATTTTTCACCTCGTTTATGCATTTTATTTTAGCAAAATAAACTAGCATGTACAATTAAAAGAATGGCAGTCACACTGTTATTGGTTTGTGGACTTTATGAGACAGTCTCTTATCGACCGTGAAGACAATTTTTTCAGCTTCACGGGCTTTATAAACAGGTCTTATCGACCTCGACCTCCCTTTTTTCGGCTTCACGGGCTTTATGAACCAGTCTTATCGACCTCGACCTCTCTTTTTACTGCTTCAAGGGCTTTATAAACAGGTCTTATCGACCTCGACCTCTCTTTTTACTGCTTCACGGGCTTTATGAACCGGTCTTATCGACCTCGACCTCTCTTTTTACTGCTTCACGGGCTTTATGAACCGGTCTTATCCACCTCGGCCTCTCTTTTTCGGCTTCACAGTCTTAATAAACAGGTCTTATCGACCTCGATTTCTCTTTTTTTGGCTTCACGGGCTTTATAAAATGGTCTTATCGACTGTTAGCTCCCAATTATCTACTTTACGTGCTTTATAAATCTTTCTTTTCAACGGCTAATCTCTATTTTCAATTTTATAAATAAAAAAGCAATGCATGTGCACTGCTTTTTACATGTTTAAAAATTCCGTTTGTTTTTCCGCTTCGTGCTCTTATTTTTTGGGACATTTTCGTAAAATTTACGTTTCTTTTTCGTCTTTTTGCCTTGACCGCCGCCGGCGTCAGAACTACCTTGCTGGCTGCCGCCTTGATTGCGCCCTTTGTTTCGCCCTTGGCTTCTACCTTGATTACGGTCTTGATTCTGCCCACCCTGCTGTTTATTCCTGCGCGGCTTATTGGTGTCACTGCCGGTTTTAAAAACTTTTGGTGTTTCTGAACGTTCGCGTCGCGGTGTCCCCTTCATGCCGACAATTTCAAAATCAATAACCCGTTCTTCCTTGTTCACTTTCACAACACGAACAGTAATTTCATCACCGATACGGAACACATTTCCTGTCCGCTCGCCAATCATCGCATAATGGCGCTCATCAAATCGGTAATAATCATCGGTCATATAGCTGACATGGACAAGACCTTCGATCGTATTAGGAAGCTCGACAAACATACCAAAATTGGTCACCGAGCTAATAATGCCGTCATACTCAACACCAATCTTGTCCTCCATATATTCGGCTTTCTTCAATTCATCCGTTTCACGCTCGGCATCTACGGCACGGCGCTCCATTTTCGAAGAATGCTGGGCGATTTCCGGCAATTGGGCATTCCATTTTTCCCGTGTCGCTTCATCCAGCTTTCCTTCAATCAAATAAGTACGAATCAAGCGATGAACAATGGTATCAGGATAACGGCGGATCGGCGATGTGAAATGAGTATAAAACTCGGTTGATAAGCCGAAATGTCCGAGACTCTCAGGATCATACTTTGCCTGCTGCATTGAACGGAGCATAACCGTTGAAACAACCATTTCCTCCGGTTTTCCTTGAACCTCTTCGATAATTTCCTGCAAAGCTCTAGGATGAACATCGTTAGCAGTTCCTTTTACAATGTAGCCAAAGTTCGTGATAAACTCGAAAAACTTCCGCAGCTTATCTTCCTTGGGATCCTCGTGTATACGGTAAATAAACGGAACCTCCATCCAGTGGAAATGTTCAGCAACCGTTTCGTTTGCCGCTAACATAAACTCCTCTATTAATCGCTCTGCTACTGAGCGCTCACGAAGAATGACATCTGTTGGCTTGCCTTCCTCATCAACTAATACCTTTGATTCTTTAAAATCAAAATCTATGGCTCCTCGCTTCATCCGTTTGTTTCGAAGAATCGCCGCGAGCTCTTCCATCAATTCAAACATCGGAACAAGAGGTTCGTAACGTGTGCGAGTTTCTTCGTCTTTATCGATTAGGATTCGGTTCACATCATGGTAGGTCATCCGCTCCGTTGTTTTAATTACACTTTGAAAAATTTCATGCGAATCTACAGTACCTTCAGATGTAATTTCCATTTCACACGATAAAACTAACCGGTCCACCTTTGGATTTAACGAACAGATTCCATTCGATAACCGGTGCGGAATCATCGGAATCACTCGGTCTACTAGGTATACACTTGTCGCCCTGTCCTCTGCCTCAACGTCTATAGGTGTTCCTTCTTTAACATAATAGCTGACATCGGCAATATGAACACCGAGCTTATAGTTGCCGTTTTCAAGCTTCGTAACGGTTACGGCATCATCAAGATCCTTCGCATCAGCCCCGTCAATCGTTACAATGGTTTCGTTGCGGAGGTCGCGGCGGTTGGCCAATTCACTTTCATCAATGGTATCTGGCGTTTCATTTGCTTGCTTTAATACATCGTCAGGAAACGCCATCGGCAGTCCGTGCTTATGTATAACCGAAAGAATATCAACTCCAGGGTCGTTTTTGTGACCGAGAATAGTGATGACTTCACCCTCTGCACTTTTTCGCCCTTCCGGATAGGTGACAAGCTTCACCACTACTTTATGACCCTCGACGGCTCCCTTTGATGCTGATTTAGGTATGAAAATATCACTGGCAAACTTTTTATCATCGGGAATCACAAACCCGAAGCTTTTGCTTTCCACATAGGTTCCAACTACTTGTTGGACGCCGCGCTCAATGATGCGGATAATGCTTCCTTCCCGGCGCTGCCCGGACGATTCTGAAGAAACCCGGGCTAAGACCGTATCGCCATGCATCGCAGTGTTTGTTTCATTTGGCGGGATAAAAATGTCATCCATACCCGGTTCATCAGGAACGACAAAAGCAAAGCCTTTCGCATGCCCAGTCAACTTACCGCGGATTAAATTCATTTTTTCCGGAAGGCCGTAGCGGTTGCTGCGGGTACGGACAACCAGCCCTTTTTCCTCCATTTGCACGAGGGCTTTGACAAATTCCTTAAAGGCACTGGAATCTTCAATGCCAAATGCTGCTTCCAGTTCTTGAACTGTTAATGGCTTGTATGCCTCGTCTTTCATATATTGCAAAAGCCTGTCAATGTGCTTTTGTATGTTTTCTTCCAAAAAAATCTCTCCTTTTAATCGCGCCAGTCCAGTTTTTCTAAAAAGGCGAAAACGTCCTCATGCAGCTGGTCGCGTTCCTTATCAAGCGTAATGACGTGTCCAGACTCTTCGTACCATTTGATTTCCTTTTCAACTGACTCGATTTCGTTGTAAATAATATTGGCACTTTCGGTGTTGATCATATTGTCGTGGCGTGCTTGGACCACGAAGGTTGGCGCATAAATCATGTCGACATTATCGCGAACCTCTGCGATTAATCCCTGCAGCGCTTTTAAGGTGTTCATCGGTGTCTTTTTAAACTCGTTCATTTCCAATTCGATTTGCTCGTCTGTTTTTCCTTCCCGTTTCTTAAATTCCCGTGCATAATCGAGAACTCCCTCGTACATCACGTCTTCACTTTTTATATACATAGGCGCACACATCGTTACAATTCCTTTTATAGGTACAGTGTATCCTAATTTCAAAGAAAATACGCCGCCAAGGGAAAGTCCCGCCACCGCAATCTCTTCATGGCCTTTATTTTTCAAAAATTCATATCCCTTTAGAACGTCCTCCCACCAATCCTCAGGACCGGTGTGAACGAGTTCTTCTGGCGGGACCCCATGCCCTTTGTAATGCGGCGCATGGCTGGTATAGCCTTTTTTTTCAAGGAATCGTCCCAGCATCCGGACATCCGCAGAATTACCGGTGAATCCATGCAGCAAAAGAACCGCTCGCTTTCCTCCCTCAAAGGTAAATGGCTTTGGTAAAGTAACTCTCATGCAAAAAACTCCTTCTATATCTATTAGCTTATCTTAGTTTAAGCAAAGCAGTGATGAACATTCCAGAAAAAAGGCTTATGGAAAGTGAATTTCACCTGTTTACACAATTAATTCGAGAGCATCCATTTCTACACACAAAAAACCTGACCCACTGGCCAGGTTTTGCATTTTTTAATATTAGATTTTAAAGTAAGTAACAGCAAGAGCGAGCAGGAAAAATAAAACAGATAATACAATCGTAATACGATGTAGGATCAAATCAATTCCACGTGCTTTTTGCTTACCGAATAAGGATTCAGCACCACCTGAAATGGCACCAGATAATCCAGCGCTTTTACCTGATTGAAGTAATACAACAATAATAAGTCCAATACTTACGATTACTAATAATGTAACAATTAATGCATGCATGAAGGCCACCTCCTGTTAGAGCGTACATTTCACAGTATTCTTAATTTACCATATTATTTCCCTTTTAACAATAGGAGTTATTGTGACAGCTTTTGGGAATGCCGTTTATTGTTTAACTTTGAAATTCTCTTCGATAAAATCTCTTTCTTCTTTGGAGGAGGCAAGTCCATCTGCTTTCCCTACGGTCCCTTTTTGAAGGCTCCAGATTGCATTATGGTCTTCATCCGCACGGGAAAAATCCCCTTTAGCCCAGCGCTTTAAAATACCGTAATAAACATCCGTGTTTATATAGTTCGCCTGATTTTCTTTTACTACTTCTAATAATCGATTTACCCGCTTATTGGTTAGCGGAATCGCTCCCCACTTTTTATCAGCCACTACCTTTTGATGTGACATTTGGTGAATGACATCCCTCATGTCATTTTCGGACATATTTAAAGGAAAGTCTTTAGCAATTTCTTCACTGTTCTTATCCTGAATTTGAATGACGGTTTCTCCTTTGTCCGTTTTTTGTACATTTACGGTTACCGCATCCTTTTGAACTGGCAGTGCTCCTTTTGAAAAATAATAAATAAATCCTAAAGAGAGGACAGCAAAGAGAATAATGATTTGTTGAGTCCGTGATAGTTTAGATAAATATTTTTTCATCTATGTCTCCCCAGTTTTTTTGTTTATTTTTATATTAAACATGAACTGGTTATTTCCCTGCTTTTTTATTCCCAAAAATGCAAAACCCTTGCCCATTAGGGGCAAGGGTTTTTTAATAAAAATTACTTCTTAAGATTGTAGAATGATTTAAATCCGTTATATTGGCTATTTTCACCTAATTGGTCTTCAATGCGAAGCAATTGGTTGTATTTTGCCACACGGTCTGTACGTGATGGAGCTCCAGTCTTGATTTGACCTGCGTTCGTTGCAACGGCAATGTCAGCGATTGTGTTGTCTTCTGTTTCACCAGAGCGGTGGGAAATTACAGCTGTATAACCAGCGCGTTTTGCCATTTCAATCGCATCAAACGTTTCAGTAAGAGTACCGATTTGGTTAACTTTGATTAGGATGGCGTTGCCAATTCCTTTTTCAATACCTTCAGCTAATTTTTTAGTGTTAGTAACAAATAAATCGTCACCAACTAATTGAACTTTTTTGCCAAGACGCTCGGTTAATAGCTTGTGGCCTTCCCAGTCGTTTTCGTCTAAGCCGTCTTCGATTGAAATGATTGGATATTTAGAGCAAAGTTCTGCATACCAATCAACCATTTCTGCAGAAGTCTTCACAACACCTTCGCCTGCAAGATGGTATTTTCCATCTTCTTTATTGTAGAATTCGGAAGATGCAGCATCCATTGCCAGCATGACTTCTTCGCCAGGCTTGTAGCCGGCTTTTTCGATAGCTTCCACAATCGTTTGAAGTGCTTCTTCGTTAGAACCTAGGTTTGGTGCAAAGCCGCCTTCATCACCAACAGCAGTGTTAAGACCTTTAGATTTTAAAACTGATTTTAAGCTGTGGAAAATTTCTGCACCCATGCGAAGTGCTTCTTTAAAGCTTGGAGCACCTACTGGCATAACCATGAATTCTTGGATGTCCACATTGTTATCAGCATGCTCGCCGCCGTTAACGATGTTCATCATTGGCACAGGAAGCTGCTTAGCGTTGAAGCCGCCAAGGTATTGGTATAAAGGAATATCTAAGTAGTTTGCAGCCGCATGAGCAACCGCCATAGAGACACCAAGGATGGCATTTGCACCTAATTTACCTTTATTGTCTGTGCCGTCAAGCTCGATTAAGGCGTTATCAACAGCCACTTGATCAAGGACGCTGAACTCTTCGCCAACAAGCATTGGAGCAATAATTTCGTTTACATTGTCAACCGCTTTAAGAACACCTTTTCCAAGGTAGCGTTCTTTGTCGCCGTCACGAAGCTCAACAGCTTCGTATTCACCAGTTGAAGCACCGCTTGGAACTAAAGCGCGGCCAAAAGCGCCGGATTCAGTGAAAACTTCAACTTCAACTGTAGGATTACCGCGGGAATCTAATACTTCACGTGCATATACATCAGCAATAAATGGCATTTGTTTTTCTCTCCTTAAAATTGGATTATTTTATTAAAGATGTACCAGTCATTTCTGCTGGTTTTTCCACATTTAATAAGTCTAACATGGTTGGCGCTAAATCCCCAAGGATTCCGCCTTCACGTAGATCTACACCTTGCTTTGTTACGATAACCGGTACAGGATTTGTTGTGTGAGCTGTCATTGGCTCGCCTTCCAAAGTTATTACTTCGTCTGCATTGCCATGGTCAGCTGTAATGATGGCTGTGCCGCCTTTTTCAAGGATTAAATCGACAATTTTTCCTAAGCATTCATCAACAGTTTCAATCGCCTTAATGGTAGGCTCAAGCATCCCTGAATGTCCGACCATATCTGGATTGGCAAAATTTAAGATAATGGCATCAAATTTATCATTTTGAATTTCATTTAGAAGCGCATCCGTTACTTCATAAGCACTCATTTCCGGCTTAAGGTCATAGGTTGCAACCTTTGGAGAGTTGATTAAAATCCGTTCTTCGCCAGGGAACTTAGCTTCACGACCGCCGCTCATAAAGAAGGTGACATGCGGATATTTTTCTGTTTCCGCAATCCGCAGCTGCTTCAAATTATTCTGCGACAGCACTTCGCCTAAAGTATTGTCCAAGTTACTCGGTTTAAAAGCAACATAACCATTGACCGATTCACTGAAGTGGGTTAAGCAAACAAAGAACAAATCCTTCGGATGCTTTGGTCCGCGGTCAAACGCACGGAAATCTTCGTTCGTGAACGTGTTCGAAATTTGAATCGCACGGTCTGGACGGAAGTTATAGAAAATAACAGCATCATTGTTTTGAATAGTGGCAACTGGCTGGCCATCTTCTTTTGTGATCACCGATGGAAGCACGAATTCGTCAAAGATTCCATGTGAGTAGGAATCCTCCACTACCTCTAACGGATTGCTATAAGTTGGTCCCTCACCGTATACCATCGAACGATAGGACTTTTCAACGCGCTCCCAGCGCTTGTCCCTGTCCATGGAATAGTATCTTCCAGAAATGGTGGCGAACTCGCCGACACCATACTCCTTCATTTTATCCAGTGTTTGCTGAATATATGTTGCAGCAGTCTTCGGACCGACATCACGGCCATCAAGAAAGGCATGAACATAAACTTTTTCCACGCCTTCTTCTTTAGCCAGCTTAAGCAAGGCAAACATATGGCTGATGTGGCTGTGAACACCACCGTCAGATAGTAAACCGAATAAATGAAGGGCTGTACCGTTTTTCTTCACATGCTCCATGGCGCCGGTAAAGGTTTCATTTTTTTCAAATTCACCTTCGCGGATCGCGATGTTAACACGTGTTAAGCTTTGATAAACTATGCGGCCGGCACCGATATTCAAGTGCCCAACCTCGGAGTTTCCCATTTGTCCTTCAGGAAGACCGACCGCCTCACCTGAAGCTGTTAAGTGGGAATGTGGGTAGGTGCTCCAAAACCGGTCAAAATTTGGTTTTTTCGACTGTGCCACGGCATTCCCTTTCGATTCGCCCCTGCATCCAAAGCCATCGAGGATGATCAGAGCAACTGGAGATTTACTCATACTTACCTGCCTCCAGTAATTGCAAAAATGATTGTGCTTCAAGGCTTGCGCCGCCTACTAATGCACCATCAATATCTGACTCCGCCATATATTCTTTAATATTTTCCGGCTTTACGCTGCCGCCATATTGAATTCTTACTGCGTCGGCAACATCTTGTGAAAATTGCTGTGCAATTACTTGACGGATATGGGCACATACGTCATTGGCATCTTTAGAAGTGGAAGATTTACCTGTTCCAATTGCCCAAATCGGTTCGTAAGCAATGACCGTTTGTTTCACTTGCTCCTCTGTTAAACCAGCTAGTGCCTTTGCAACTTGGTCACCGACTAATTGGTTTGTTTCACCATTTTCACGCTGTTCTAACGTTTCGCCGCAGCATACGATTGGAGTTAAGTTGTATTTAAAGGCCGCAAGAGTTTTCTTGTTAACAGATTCATCCGTTTCATTGAACATTTCACGTCGTTCAGAGTGTCCAATAATCACATATTGTACGCCAAGGTCAGCAAGTGCCTTAGGGCTGATTTCTCCCGTAAACGCACCGCTTTCTTCAAAGTGCATGTTTTGGGCACCAATTTTCACATCGCTGCCTGCAGTAACTTCTAATAGGCTTTGTAAAAATAAAGCAGGTGCACAAATGACTGAATCCATCTTGTCTGGAGCTGGTACAAGTCCTTTTACTTCTTCTGCAAAGCTTTTTGCTTCCGAAATGGTTTTGTTCATTTTCCAGTTTCCTGCAATGATTGGTTTACGCATTGAGGCACATCCTTTCTGGTGAAAAAAATTATTTATCGTTCAAGGCCACAACGCCTGGCAATGCTTTGCCTTCCATAAACTCAAGTGAGGCACCGCCGCCTGTGGAAATATGGCTCATTTTTTCCGCTAAATTAAACTTTTCAACTGCTGCTGCAGAATCTCCGCCACCGATAACGGAATAAGCGCCCTCTGCTTCAGCAAGTGCTTCTGCTACCGCTTTTGTTCCGCCAGCGAATTTATCGATTTCAAACACACCCATCGGTCCGTTCCAAATCACCAGCTTAGATTTTTGAATGACATCACGATAGATTTCAGCCGTTTTTGGTCCAATATCCAGGGCTTCCCAGTCAGCAGGAATTTCTTCGATTGAGACTACTTTAGTGTTAGCATCTGCAGAGAAATCATCAGCAACAATAGCGTCAACTGGCATGTAGAAGTTAACACCTTTCGCCTTTGCTTTTTCCATAAATGACTTAGCAAGTTCAATTTTATCTGCTTCTAGCAGAGATTTTCCGATTTCATGACCTTGTGCTTTTACAAATGTATAAGCAAGGCCGCCGCCAATAATTAAGTTATCTACTAATTCTAGGAGATTTTCAATTACACCAATCTTATCCTTTACTTTCGCACCGCCGATAATCGCTGTAAAAGGACGCTCTGGATTGGAAAGAGCCTTGCCAAGTACTTCAAGTTCTTTTTCCATTAAAAAGCCAGATACAGCTGGAAGATAGTGAGCTACTCCTTCAGTTGAAGCATGGGCACGGTGTGCAGCGCCAAAGGCATCATTCACATAAACATCAGCAAGTTCAGCAAATGATTTAGCAAGTTCCGGATCATTCTTTTCTTCACCAGGATAGAAGCGAACATTTTCAAGCAGAAGAACGTCGCCTTCGTTCATGGTATCAATCGTTGCCTTAACTGAATCACCATAAGCTTCATCCGCCTTATTCACTTCTTTGCCAAGAAGCTCAGACAGTCTAACACCAACTGGAGTCAAGCGCATCTCTTCAACAACTTTACCCTTCGGACGGCCAAAATGGCTCGCTAAAATCACCTTTGCACCATTGTCTACTAAATACTGAATTGTTGGCAATGCGGCACGGATTCGTGTTTCATCCGTAATTCTTCCATCTTGCATTGGAACGTTGAAATCAACCCGGCAAAATACGCGTTTGCCTTTTACATCGACATCTTTTAAGGTTTTCTTGTTCAAGTAAAGGACCTCCCACATATGTAAGTGACGTGCAATAAAAAAGGAGAGGGGGAATCCTCCCCACTCCCCTTGGAATACCATTAACCATTATAAATGATTTATTGTTGGAAATTCAATCCAATATTATAGTCCTTTAGAAGCAATATAATCTACTAAGTCAACAACACGGTTTGAGTAACCAACTTCGTTGTCGTACCAAGATAATACTTTTACCATGTTGCCTTCAAGAACCATTGTAGACAATGCATCAATTGTTGAAGAAGCAGTGCTTCCGTTAAAGTCTGTAGAAACTAATGGAAGCTCAGTGTAAGCTAAAATTCCTTTTAATGGGCCTTCAGCCGCTGCTTTTAATGCTACGTTGATTTCTTCAGCAGTTACTTCTTTTTCTAATTCAGCAACTAAGTCTACAACAGAAACGTTTGGAGTTGGAACGCGCATTGCCATACCATTTAATTTACCCTTTAATTCTGGTAAAACTAGAGCAACCGCTTTTGCAGCACCTGTTGTTGTTGGGATTATGTTTTCAGCTGCAGCACGAGCACGACGGTAGTCTTTGTGCGGCAAGTCAAGGATTTGTTGGTCATTTGTGTATGAGTGAACAGTTGTCATCATACCGCGCTTGATTCCAAAAGTATCGTTTAACACTTTAGCAAATGGCGCTAAGCAGTTTGTTGTACAAGAAGCGTTTGAAAGTACGTGGTGGTTAGCCGCATCGTACTTGTCTTCGTTAACACCCATAACGATTGTGATATCTTCGTTAGAAGCTGGAGCAGAAATGATGACTTTCTTAGCACCTGCTTCAAGGTGTTTCGCAGCATCTTCACGCTTTGTGAAACGTCCAGTTGATTCAACTACTACATCCACACCAAGGTCGCCCCAGCCAAGCTGTGCAGGGTCGCGCTCAGCGATAACCTTTACTTTGTGTCCGCCAACAACTAGGTATTCACCGTCAACTGTTACATCTTCAGCAAGAGTTCCGTGAACAGTATCATATTTTAAAAGATGAGCAAGCATATTTGCATCTGTTAAATCGTTAATTGCCACGATTTCCACATTGTTATGTTTTAATGCCGCACGAAATACGTTACGACCAATACGTCCAAATCCATTAATACCAACTTTAACTGCCATGATAAAATTCCTCCTTTTATTTGGGTAAAGATGTATATTTTTTAAAAGGATTTACCCTTTCAATAACCTGGTTGCGACACCTTCATCGGTGATTAAGATCGTCGATGCCGGCGCTTGTTTCATATAGGCTTTGATTGCTTTTGCCTTTGATGCTCCCCCTGCCACCGCAATCACGTTCGGAATGTTTGCTAAGTCTTCAAGCTGGAGACCAATCGTCAGAACCTTGTGGACTATCTCGCCTTCTTCATTAAAATAGTAACCAAATGCTTCAGAAGCAGCTTTTTCCTGTTCAAGCTTTTTTAAGATGTCAGGACTGCTTTTTCTCCTTTTGGCCATTGTGATAGCATCCCCAATTCCGTGGAGAACCATGCTTGCTGACCTAATCAGGTTTAAAACCTCATGAATGTCAGGTTCTTTAATCAGCGATTCATAAATCTCCATACTGACTTGGTCGGGAACATAAAAGACGCGATGCTTTGAATGAGTGTTTTGAGACATAATCGAGCTGATCGTGTTTGCTTGATTATGGACATCCTCCCCCACTCCGCCGCGGGCCGGAACAAACAATAATTCCTTATTCGAAATCTCTGGCGAAAGTCTATCTGCAACAGCCGCCATCGTGGACCCGCCTGTTACTGCGATGATATTTTTTCCTTCAAGAAGCCTTTTCATGCAGGCTGCACATGCCTTGCCAAGTTCGCCTTTTACCATAGAGGACTCATCACTATCACCGGGTACAATTATAACTTTTCGAATGCCCAGACGGTGTTTTAATTCCAGCTCCATGACATCCATACCCTTTAATTCACGCATGAGGCCTTCCAAATCTTCTAGTAAATTTTTCCCTTCGTCAGTTAAACTCATTCCCACGTTGTTGATGTAAATAAGATGCTGATCTTTGAGGAAGTCTACTTCACTACGAAGAATTCTTTCGGTAAACCCAAGGCTAACGGCTAAACTTCTTCTTCCTACCGGCTGCATAAATCCTATGTAACGCAGGATAGAATAACGTTTTTGCAGAACCTGAAGGAAATCGGGTAATAATCTTTTTGTGATATCGATGAATGACTGCATGATTACCATGCTCCTTTATAATATGTTGCTGGGCAAAAAATGTCCACCCTAGACATATTATGTCCCACCTGACCCAAAAAAAATCACCCTTGCTACATTTTTCATTGTAACAGGAGTGAAAACCTATTTCAACTTATAAATCCACCTTTTTTTCCTGTAAACGGTTACTTATGTCAAATTTGTTAACCATACCATAGGCAACCTCATCCCCATCGAGATGAACAACAGGAATCATCAACCCGTAAAGCTCGGTTAATTCATCACTTTCTTCGATATCCATTTCTTTGAGTTCGAAATCCCACTCCTCTTTAAGTTCAAGAAGTACGGCCTTTGCCTTATCACAAAGCGGGCAGCGATTTCTAGTATACAACGTAATTTGCGGCATTGATTTTTTCCTTCCTTAGTTAAATCTTTTTCTTTTTGATGAGGACGGGATCCCCAGCTGGTCACGGTATTTGGCAATAGTCCGCCTCGAAACTACGATTCCCTCTGCCGTCTTCAATTGTTCCACAATTTCCTGATCCGATAGCGGTTTTTCTTTATTCTCTTTTTCTATCAGCCTGGTAATGGCATTTTTCACTTGAGTTGAGGAGGTATTTTCATCCTCTGAGACCGTTTGGATTGTACTGGTGAAAAAGGATTTTAACGTAACGGTTCCTACTGGTGTTTGCACGTATTTTTCCCTTACAGCACGGCTGACGGTCGATTCATGAATGTCTAGTTCCGCGGCCACTTCCTTCATCGTCATCGGTACTAAATATTGTGCACCTTTTTGAAAAAAAGCAGGCTGCTTTTCAACAATCTTTCCTACAACCTTTGTCAGTGTTTCTTTCCGCTGTTCAATACTTCTTAAGATCCATTGGTAATCCTGGAATTTTTCCTGTAAAAAACGGCTTACCTGAATATCCTGGTCTTTGAATTTTTTATAGTACGTCTCATTGAAGCTTATCCTTGGAATCGGATCATCAAACATCCGAACTGTTAAACCTTCCTCAGTTTGCTCAATAATCGCATCGGGCGTAATGTAGGCTGCACTAGCAGTTCCCCCGGTTAAAATCGCTGCAGGTTTTGGATTAAGAACCTGGATTTCATCGAAAACATCTTGAATTTCCTTTAAAGTAACCTTAAGCTCTTTTGAAATTTGCTTCCATTTCTTTTCAGCGAAAGGAACAAAATAGTTAGCAATAATATTAAGGGCAAGCTCATTATTAGGATTTTGATAATAAATTTGCATCAAGAGGCATTCTTGTAGGTTTCTTGCACCAATTCCCGCTGGTTCGAGCGTTTGCAGCACGGCTAAACATTCCTCTACTAATTCCTCTGATACCTTTAGGTTTTCAGCAATTTGGCTGAAGTCACCAAAGAAGTAACCGTTTTCATCTAGATTCTGTATAAGATGGCGAATGACTCTCAATTGGTCCGCCGACAATTTTTTTATGTTTAATTGAGAAATTAATTGCTCTTCTAACGAAAATTTCTTTTCGGCAATTTGGTCGATCCAGTCTTTTTCTTCTTTTTGATGTTTGCGGCGATTTCGATCGATTAGGGGATTCATCGGCTTTACATTCGCATGCTCCACTTGGATCAGGGGATTTTCTAGCGCCTTATTTTCCAAAAAAGCAGTCAGTTCCTGCGCTGAATATTGCAATAAGGCTATCGCCTGGGATAATTCTTGCGTCATCGCGAGTTTTAATGTTTGCTGTTGCCATAATCCTGCCTTTAAATTCATTTTAATCTCTCCCCCTTATTATCTATTTTACATGAAAGAGGAGTTTTGGGGTATGGAAATTGGCAACCAGCTATTTATATATACCGCTTATCGATATATTTATAATAAAGGAGTGTTTTATGAGATGAAGAAGATTCATTGTCATTTAAAAGATTTATTTAATGAAAGAAATATGTCTCAAGAGGAAATAGCTGGTCTTTCAAAAGTAAATGAGTCTACCATTAATTCACTTTATAATAATGAGCTTAACACTATTTTAAAAAAAGAAATGTGCAGATTGCTGAAGCTCTTAAAATTGACGATATTTCACAGTTATTTTCAATAGTTGAAAAATAAAAACCCCCTGTTTGCGAAAAACAGAGGGCTTTCATGACGCGCTCGGAGGGAATCGAACCCCCATTTTAAGAACCGGAATCTTACGTGCTATCCGTTGCACCACGAGCGCAAAATTATTAACGACTTACATATTATATGCCAGATTCTTTCACTTTGCAAGTAGAAAATGGGTTTAAAATGAACTAATCTGGATATGATGAATTAGGGAAAGCTGTCGAACTTTTTAAAGTCAAACTGTTTGACCTTTATTGACCATCCAGTGTATGATAACAATACATAATGTTTTTACCTTTTCTAATCAAAGGAGGAAGAAAAATGAATTTGATCCCTACAGTAATCGAACAAACGAACCGGGGCGAAAGAGCATATGACATCTATTCCCGTCTATTAAAAGACCGGATCATCATGCTTGGAAGCGCCATTGATGATCATGTAGCAAACAGCATTGTTGCTCAATTATTATTCCTTGAAGCTGATAACCCAGAAAAAGATATATCCCTATATATCAACAGCCCTGGCGGAAGCATTACTGCCGGTATGGCGATTTATGATACTATGCAGTTCATTAAGCCAAACGTGCAAACAATCTGTATCGGTATGGCTGCATCCATGGGTGCATTCCTTCTTGCAGCAGGTGAAAAAGGCAAGCGCTATGCCCTTCCGAATGCTGAAGTTATGATTCACCAGCCACTAGGCGGTGCACAGGGACAGGCAACGGAAATCGAAATTGCTGCTAAGCGCATCCTCTTCCTTCGTGAAAAATTAAATGGAATTCTTGCTGAGCGCACTGGCCAGCCGCTTGAAGTGCTCCAAAAGGATACTGACCGCGATAACTTCATGACTGCTGAACGTGCGAAAGAATATGGTCTAGTTGACCACATTATTACTCGTAATTCTCTTGATGATAAAACGAAAAAGTAATTGTTTTGAGCAACCGGCTTTAGGGCTGGTTGCTTTTTTATTTTTGTGGCCTGTGGGGGCTTTTAGGCGCCCTTCTTTCTTCGAGCATCAGCATTAGGGGATTTTCTTAATGGCAGTGAAATTTCATGTTATATGGTCATAGAAAATCCTCATAAAACCAAAAAGAGGTTTGGCATCTTAATGAGCCAAACCCCTTTTCTATTATTGATCCTTCTGAATAAAATCAGCTAAAGCGTGGATGGCGTTTTCTTCATCATCACCGTCTGCAATGATATTAATCACGACTCCTGAGCCGACTGCTAAGCTCATTAAGCCCATGATGCTTTTGGCATTTACTTTCTTGCCATCCTTCTCTAGAAAAATATCGGCAGAAAACCGGTTGGCTTCCTGGACAAAAAGGGCCGCTGGGCGCGCTTGAAGTCCTGTTCTCAATTTAACTTCTACTTCTTTCACTAGCATAATCATATTCCTCCTCATTTTTTTCTTTATATATCTTTGAAGCTTATTCAAAATTTCACAAACTATTCTAGTTTCTAACTTACATTTCCCCAACACGCAGCTTCTCGGCGATTTCATCAATTTTTCTTAAGCGATGATTGATGCCGGATTTACTGATAGTGCCGCCGGAGACCATTTCACCAAGTTCTTTTAAGGTCACATCGGTATAATTTAAACGAAGCTCGGCAATTTCTCTTAGTTTTTCCGGTAGGATTTGCAATCCGACTGTCTGATCGATAAATCGGATATTTTCTACCTGCCTGATGGAGGCTCCAATCGTTTTATTGAGATTTGCGGTTTCGCAGTTGACAAGACGATTAACAGAATTCCGCATATCCCTTACAATTCTTACGTCCTCAAAGCGGAGCAAAGCATTATGGGCACCGATGATATTTAAAAACTCGGTGATTTTCTCTGCTTCCTTTAAATAAGTAATATAGCCTTTTTTCCGCTCAAGCGTTTTACTGTTAAGACCAAATGTATTCATTAATTCGCACAAAGAATCATTATGTTCTTTATAGAGCGAAGCAATTTCTAAATGATAGGAAGACGTTTCCGGATTATTGACAGAACCCCCGGCGAGAAAGGCACCACGTAGGTAAGAACGCTTACAACACTTCTTTTTGATAAGTTCAGGTGCAATATCATGAATAATGGTAAACCCTTCACCAATAATTTTCGTGTCCTCGAGAATCTCCTTGGCCTGATCGGATAAGCGCACAATATAGACATTGTTCTTTTTCAGGCGCATCTTTTTTCGTACTAGCAATTCTACCTGAACTTGGTAGCTTTTTTTCAATAACGTATAAATTCTTCTGGCAATCGCAGCATTTTCGGTTTGAATATCGACAACTAACTTGCGATTTGAAAAGGAAAGGGAACCGTTCATGCGGATTAAAGCCGAGAGCTCTGCATGAATACAGCACGTTTTCACTTCCAAGTTAGTTAATTCCTTTTTCGTTTCCGAAGCGAAAGACATTCCCCTCACCCCAATCACTTACTTTAGTTTTACATGCATACCTTATTTACGCTTTATAACGCTTTTTGGTTTCAGTAATCAGCAAATTATATAAAATTTTCGCCACTTTTTTGGGATCGTGCCGAAGTGCCCCATTTTCTAAATAAGCGATTTCGGCATGTACGACCTCAATGCCAAGTTCGAATAACTCCGGCAAATCGTATGCCACCGGCTGAGCCAGCTCTTCTTTGTAGCGGAGCTGTACATCCGGCGGAACTTCTTCATTATTTACAAGAATGGTATCTATAAAAGCGCAGCTCATGTGATCATAAAGAGCCTTTACATGGTCGCTGGCGGAATACCCATGTGTTTCTCCAGCCTGTGTCATCAAATTACAGATATACACCTTTTTAGCATGTGAACGGCACACTTCATCCCCTAAACGGGGAACAAGCAGATTAGGCAATATGCTTGTATACAAGCTTCCAGGGCCGATGATGATTAAATCAGCCTGCCGGATTGCTTGAATCGTTTCTGGCAAGGGACGAATTTGGGCTGGAGTCATAAATACCTTTTTGATTTTTTTACCAGAGTAAGGAATTTTCGATTCTCCTGACACAATCGTGCCATCTTCCATTTCTGCATGCAAAATCACACTTTGATTCGCGGCTGGCAATACTTTACCACGAACATTTAAGATCTTACTCATTTCTTGAATGGCATGAACAAAATTGCCGGTAATCGATGTCATCGCTGCTAGGATTAAATTTCCCAGCGAGTGACCCGAAAGCTCATTCGATGTTTTAAAGCGATGCTGAAACATTTCCTCAACAAGGGGTTCAACATCTGAAAGGGATGCTAAAACATTGCGAATGTCACCTGGAGGAGGGATATGCAGGTCCTCGCGCAGCCGTCCGGAGCTTCCCCCGTCATCGGCAACTGTCACAATGGCGGTAATATCAACAGGATACTGCTTTAAACCACGCAATAATACCGGTAATCCTGTTCCCCCGCCAATGACGACAATGCGAGGCTGTCTTAACTCTCTCATGTTGTTTTATCCTTTCTCCTCTCGATGTCACGGTGTGAAATACAAGTCTTGTAATCATTTTGGAAAAAGCGTCCAATATATTCAGCTAAGGCCACGGAACGATGCTGCCCGCCAGTACAGCCAATAGCAATCACCAGCTGGGCCTTCCCTTCCCGCTTATAATGTGGAAGCATGAAACTTAGCAAATCCGTAACTTTTTCCAAAAATTTATGCGTCTCATTCCATTTCAAAACATAATTGGAGACTTCTTCATCCAGCCCAGTTTTCGGACGCATATGGTCGATATAGTGAGGGTTCGGCAAGAAGCGGACATCGAAAACAAGATCCGCATCAATCGGAATCCCATGCTTAAAGCCAAACGACATGACATTGACAGTAAAGATTAGTTGTTTATTCGCGGTAAATTCCGTTAATATCTTCTCACGTAATTCACGCGGTTTCATCTGGGAAGTGTTGTAAATTAATTGGGCACGCCCTTTTAACTCTTCAAGGAGCTCCCGTTCAAGGGTGATTCCTTCCAGTGGAGAACCAGATGGCGCAAGCGGATGTGAGCGTCTCGTTTCTTTATAGCGTCGGACTAAGGTTGCATCATCCGAATCTAAAAATAAAATCTGCGGATTCACCCAGGAAGTTTCTGCAAGCTCATCTAAGGCTTTAAAAAGGTGGTCGAAAAATTCTCTTCCTCTTAAGTCCATGACAAGGGCTACTTTATTCATTTTATTCCCTGATTCCTTCATAAGTTCAAGGAATTTCGGAAGCAAGGTAGGAGGTAAATTGTCGACACAGAAGAACCCCAAATCTTCAAAGCTTTGAATTGCCACTGTTTTTCCAGCTCCGGACATTCCTGTAATAATGACCATCTGAGTGTCGCTTGTCGAACCGGTACTCATTTCCCATTCCCCCTGTTATTTAACTTGGATCTAATCGATAGCTGATTAGTGCAAAATCTTTTGTATACGTAAAAGTACCGTAAATGATTCCTTTTCCATGAATCATGTAATCAATAATATGATAATCACCGGCGGCCATTGGCAGATTTTTAATTTGACTGATAGGATGCCACTCCAGTTTTCCTTCTTCAGATTCATCCAAATCCAGTCCATCAGAATCAGCTGCCACGAAGGTAAACATCATCCATTCAGATAAAAGCTGGTCGCCTTCTTTCATGATGAAGGTAAAAATTCCTTTTAATTGTGGGTTTTTTAAGTATACTCCCGTTTCTTCACGGTATTCTCGGATGCAAGAGTCCCGCACCGATTCGCCTGGCTCCATTTTGCCGCCCGGAGCAACCCACCAGCCGCGCCTCGGTTTCTGCAGCAACAATACTTTATCGTCTCTTATTAATACGCAATTGGTGACACGCTGCACAATACACACCTTCTTTTATAAAGCGAAAGCGCCTTGACCAGGGGCGACAAGAATAAGACGAGCCGGCAGGAAGGTTGTTCTTTAACCTTCATGCCGGATTGGCTTAGACCAGAGATCCCCTGGGCGCTGTAGCTAGAATGCTCATCCTAATATAATTCATTTCATTATACTATTTTTAGGATGCAGTCACAATGAATACAAAATCGATATTTCTGTTAATTTTTATAGTGGTAAAAACTTATTTATTTTGCAGCAAACAAAAAAAGAGCGCAGGCTGCTGGACCTGCGCTGGAAAAGGTATATATTTTTAAAGGGGGTCAATTTACCTTATCATACCTTATCAATATTTCACCATTGTTACAGGAGAGTTAAAACCGAGTTACTTTTTTGGAAGCGTTTTCCATTCCCTTTTATTGTTTTAATTTCATTTCTTCCTTTAATTCTTCTACATAATGCGCGGCACTTGATGCAGCGATGCTACCGTCACCGGTAGCTGTAACAATCTGGCGAAGTGTTTTTTCGCGTATATCCCCAGCTGCAAAAATTCCCGGCACCTTCGTTTCCATCAACTCATTTGTTTCAATATATCCATTTTCATTTGTAATTCCAAGGCTCTCAAATGGCTTCGAAAGTGGCACCATTCCGATATAAATAAATACTCCATCTGCAGGAAGTTCTGTTTCCTCCCCATTTTGCGTCGAAACAAGCGTGACGCTGCCAACTTTACCATTTGTGTCATTAATCGATTTAACCGTATGGTTCCAGATAAAATCAATTTTTTCGTTAGCAAAAGCACGATCTTGAAGTATTTTTTGCGCCCGCAGCTGATCACGGCGATGAACGATGGTAACTTTGGTGGCGAAGCGAGTTAAGTAAACTCCCTCTTCGACCGCAGAGTCGCCGCCGCCGATAACATAAAGCTCTTTACCTTTGAAGAAGGCTCCGTCACAAACCGCACAATAAGAAACACCGCGTCCGCCAAGTTCTTTTTCGCCTGGTACGCCGACTTTTTTATACTCCGCACCGGTTGAAATAATTACGGAATAGGCTTTATATTGCTTCGAACCAGCGGTCACAACCTTATATTCGCCATGGTCAACGATTTCTTTAATATCGCCATAGGCATATTCAGCACCAAACTTTTTCGCATGCTCGAACATTTTGGTGGATAAATCAGGACCTAAGATGCTCTCAAAACCCGGATAGTTTTCTACGTCTTCGGTATTGGCCATCTGACCGCCAGGCATGCCGCGCTCAATCATAAGCGTGGAAAGATTTGCACGTGATGTATAAACAGCCGCTGTCATCCCCGCAGGACCAGCACCGGCAATAATAACGTCATAAATTTTTTCTTCAGACATGCTGTTTCACTCCTTAAATAAAAAAAACGATTAAGTTTAGTATTTCCAACTTAATCGTATAAAACTATGATATTATAGTCTAATTTTATGCTCAAATTGACATCCTAATTAAGATAGTCATTCACTATTTTTACATATTTTCCGATAGTGGCCGCTGATACTCCGTAGCGACCTGCAATCTCCTGCTGCGACACTTTTTCACTACGCATTTTATGCCAGACATACTCCACTGCGGCTGCCCAGGCCCGTTTATTTTTCAAATGGACATTTGCTTTGGAAACTTCAATGAAAACCGAAAACCACATGAGGTAAAGCCCAGCCTCAATGGTGCCAATCGGCTGATGGTTTTCATAAAATATCTCAGCAATTTCTTGGGCATCAGCTGCCACCGATGGTCTTCCAGAGCGGATAAGGGAAATATATTCTTTTTCCAAGGCAGTGAATTTTTGATTTTGGATCAACCGTTTTGAAGTGAGAATCTCCTCTTTTTTATCGGAAACAGTTGTTAGGAAAAGGGCAAATAAGCGCTCTTCGGCATAGTCGCTTTCGAGTTTTTGAAAAATGGATCCGGAATGGTCCTCAAAGCCGGCAGCCTGATCCATATTCCAAGGCTCAGTACCCTCTTTATCAGGATTGATTTCTATAACTTTTTTCCAAATATTGATGGCAAAGGTTTCATTACCAGTGTAATAAGCAGAGTAAGATAGCCAGTAATAAAACGGTCCGTCACCATTAAAACCATGCTTATAGAGCTTTTTCAACCATAAATAGGCATGTTCATATTCGCCGACCAAAGCGAAAGAGGCACCTAATTTAAATTGATGCTCGCTCAGCATCGGTTGTATTTTTTTCAAGACTTCAAGCAGATTTGCAACGTTTTCGGCTTGGCCTTGATAATGAGCAAACACCAGCATGTTGCATAGTGCATGCAGATTCCCAGGATTGCGCTCCAGGACATCGTCAAGGATGGCTTTGGCCTTTTCCGCCTTCCCCAAGTAAAAATAGGCGAGTGCTAAGTTGTTATAAGCGGACCAGTATTCCGGATATTCTTTGACGACATCGTTTAACAGTTCGATTGCCTTTGGAAAGTATCCTGACTCCAGCAGGTCGCGGGCCTGTTCCTGTTTGACAATCAGATCATCCTCTTCATAAAGCTCTTCCTCAAACTCATCGGATTCAAGAGTAAGCAGTTCAAGCAAATCCTCTGTGTCCTCGGAAAAATCACCATCCGGGTCAAGCTGCAAATATAGCTTGGCATGGTGATAAGCATCTTTAAAAAATCCCAAATGGGCATAATTATTTGCTAAAAAGTAGTGGCACTCCACCATTTCTGAATCCAGTTCTTCAAGGATGAGATGCAAGAGTCGGTTGGAATTTTCAAATTCGCCAAGTTCTGTTGACACGATCGCCAACTGGCATGTAATCATCGGTTCACCCGGCTCAAGCTGTATCGCTCGCCCAAGATATTTTTTTGCTTTATTAAAATCACGTCGATGGTATGCCTTTAAACCTTTCGTGAAATAATATTCCCCCGTTGGAACAAATGTAAGGATTTTCCCCTTTTGAATTCTTGCCTTTGCGTCTTTAACCATGAAGTCCTCCATCATCCTTTAATAACTAATGTAGTATAACATATATCCGAGTTGTCCGAGAAGGGCTTCGATATAGATTTCATCCGAGTGAATTCGCTGTTTTCCACATGATTTCCAACATTTGTAGAATCCGATATTATTTTTGTAGAATTTGGACCAGTTTTTGTAGAAAGCAGCCTAATTTTTTGTAGAATGCATATCTATTTTCGTAGAATTCGGCTGTTATTTTGTATAAAAAAACCGATCCCATTAGGACCGGTCCTTGTGTCTTTCTTCTAATGTCCGCAGTACTTCGCTGAATGGCAGCCCCTGTTCCACTAACAAAACCTGAAGGTGGTATAGTAAATCCGCCGCTTCCCAACGAAGCTCTTCTTGATCGCGATTTTTCGCGGCAATAATAACCTCGGCCGCCTCTTCTCCGACTTTTTTCAATATTTTATCGACGCCTTTTTCAAAAAGATAAGTTGTATACGCTCCTTCAGGCCGCTCCTGTTCGCGCTCCGAAATGACTTTTTCTAGCGTTTGTAAAATTTGATAGTCCGCAAGGTTTGCTTTTCGCTCCAAAACGCCTTCAGAAAAACAGCTTACCGCACCAGTATGGCAGGCTGGCCCTTTTGGGTATACAAGAACCAGTAAAGCATCCTGATCACAGTCATAGTTGATGCTGACGACCTTTTGCGTATTGCCGCTTGTCACGCCCTTATGCCACAGCTCCTGGCGGGAGCGGCTGTAAAACCACGTTTCCCCCGTTTCAATCGTTTTGGCGAGCGATTCCTCGTTCATATAGGCGAGCGTCAACACTTCTTTCGTTCCGGCATCCTGAATAATTGCAGGCACAAGGCCCTTTTCATCAAATCGAACATTCATCGAACGGTCACTCCTTTTTCCCCCAAATAGCTTTTGACTTCATGAACAGAGGTTTCTTTATAATGAAAAATAGAGGCTGCGAGAGCCGCATCGGCTTTCCCGTCCACGAAAGCTTCTTCAAAATGACGGGCATTTCCGGCACCGCCGGAGGCAATTACCGGAACTGTTACTGCTTCACTTACAGCTTTTGTTAGTGAAAGATCGAATCCATTTTTCTCGCCATCACTATCCATGCTCGTTAATAAAATTTCTCCTGCGCCCAAATCTGCTGCTTCCCTCGCCCACTCGATTACTTTTTTATCAGTAGGCTTTCGACCGCCGTGGGTATAGACACGCCATTCACCTAGTTCTTCGTCAAACTTGGCATCAATGGCCACGACGATACATTGCGAGCCAAAGAAGTCGGCACCTTCCTTGATTAATTCAGGGTTCAAAACAGCAGCTGTATTCAGAGAAACCTTATCGGCACCGGCACGGAGAATCCGCTTCATATCTTCTAATGCATTAATGCCTCCGCCAACTGTGAATGGAATCGCGAGTTCAGAGGCGACTGCTTTGACGACTTCCACCATTGTTTTTCTG
Organism: Neobacillus sp. NRS-1170; assembly: GCF_050468025.1. Taxonomy (NCBI): domain Bacteria; kingdom Bacillati; phylum Bacillota; class Bacilli; order Caryophanales; family Bacillaceae; genus Neobacillus; species Neobacillus sp. NRS-1170. The sequence continues at coordinate 48,866 of NZ_JBITPF010000026.1, forward strand.
CCTTCAACCGAAGCTGAGATATCGAGAAACACTAGCTCGTCTGCCCCTTGTTCATCGTAAAAGCGTGCAAGCTCGACTGGATCTCCGGCATCACGAAGCTGTACGAACTGGATTCCCTTTACGACCCGGCCATCCTTTACATCAAGGCAGGGGATGATTCGTTTTGTTAATGTCATTTTGCCCCCACCTCTTCCAACGCTTCCTTCAAGGTAAAGCGGTTTTCATAAAGGGCTTTACCAACGATGGCTCCGCCAATACCGTTTTCTTCAGACAAAGCCTTTAAATCTGCAAGACTGCTGACTCCGCCTGAGGCAATGACATTTTTTCCAGTTACTTCAGCCATTTCACAAACAGCGGCAATATTAGGACCTTTTAAGGTGCCATCTGTTGCAATATCCGTAAATATAAATGTTTCCGCACCGGCGTCTGCAAAGCGTTTGCCTAGGTCCACAGCTTTCAATTCTGAAGTATCGATCCAGCCATGTGTAGCTACATAGCCATTTTTCGCATCAATCCCTACGGCAATCTTTGCGCCGTATTTTTTAATCATATCAATGGCAAACTCAGGATTAGAAACGGCAATACTTCCGATGATGACTCGGTCAACTCCATTTTCAAGATAATGGAGAATATCTCCCTCAGAACGAATGCCGCCGCCAATCTGAATTTTTACCTTGTTTAGGTTTTGGGCAGCCTCAATCACGAAACGGTCATTGACGCGCTTGCCATCTTTTGCACCGTCGAGATCAACCATGTGAATCCACTCGGCCCCTTCCGCCGCAAAGCGCTGCGCCATATCAAACGGCGAATCGCCGTAAATCGTTTCCTTTCCATAGTCCCCCTGAAGAAGACGGACGCAGTTGCCCCCGCGCATATCAATCGCCGGATAAATCGTGATGCTCATCGAATTGCCTTCCTTTCTTCTGCCATTTTTAAAAAATTATTGAGAAGGGCCATCCCCAGCTTGCTGCTTTTTTCAGGATGAAATTGCATCCCGAAAATATTATCCCTGCCAACAACCGCTGAAACTTGTTCATGGTAGTCAGCTTTTGCGAGGAGCACTTCGGAAGACTTTTCAGCATTTACAAAATATGAATGCACAAAATACACGTAATCTTCCTCAAGGTTTTTAAGTAAGGGTGATTCTTTTACGAATTCTAATCTATTCCAGCCCATATGGGGAACCTTATACAATTCACCTTCAGGGGTTCTGCCTGGGAAACGTTGAACCTTCCCTGGAAGTAAACCGAGCCCGTCGGTTAAGCCATTTTCTTCACTTTGTTCAAACAGTAGCTGCATGCCGAGGCAGATGCCGAGCAGCGGTTTACCAGTCGCGGCAAATTCCTTGATCATTTCCGCCGGCAGCCGCTCCATCGCATCGCGGAACGCACCGACTCCCGGAAGGAGTAAGGCATCTGCCTGCAGCAATTTACTTTGATCAGCTGAAATAAAATAATCAGCGCCTAATCGTTCGAGGGCCTTGCTAACGCTGAAAAGATTTCCCATACCGTAATCCACAATGCCAATCATTCTTTACAACATTCCTTTCATGATGCCTTTTCATGGTGCCTGACACCACCCGTGGACAAATCACTATATTTGTACATATGGAATGGACATTGCAGCTTTTTCACAATAAGCTTTGTCCTTTCCAGGTGGACAAATGATGTGATATGTCTTTTTGTGGTGCCTGACACCATCCATTTTTCTATAACATACCTTTTGTGGATGGAACTCCTTTGATGCGCGGGTCGATGGTGGTTGCTTCATCTAGTGCTCGTCCCAATGCTTTGAAAACAGCTTCGATAATATGATGTGTATTTTTACCGTAATGCACTATTACATGGAGGTTCATTCGTGCTTCAAGGGCGAGCTTCCAAAGAAATTCATGAACTAGTTCGGTGTCAAAGGTTCCAACCTTTTGCGACGGGAATTCCGCTCGTATTTCGAAGTGCGGCCGGTTGCTGAGGTCAACGACGACCTGGGCCAGCGCATCATCCATTGGAACAAAGGCATTTCCGTAGCGCTTGATGCCGCGTTTATCGCCTAGTGCATCGCGAAGCGTCTGTCCTAAACAAATCCCAATATCTTCGGTCGTATGGTGGTCATCGACTTCGATATCCCCTTTCGCATCAACCGTAAGATTGAATTGACCGTGTTTTGTAAACAAATCAAGCATATGGTCCATAAAAGGCACGCCTGTTTCAAGATTGGAGCGGCCTTCCCCGTCAATCGCTAACGATAGCTGAATCTTTGTTTCATTTGTATTTCGTTCAATGCTTGCTACTCTTTCCATGAGATGAGTGTCCCCCTTGAGTTATATAGTTTCACAAATAAACTATTTACGGTCGTTTTCTAATCTTATTTCGACGGCACGGGCATGGGCCTCGAGCCCTTCCATCCGTGCAAACTGTGCAATTTTTGCCCCATTATCTTTTAAAGCTTTTTCACTATATATAATCACGCTAGATTTCTTTTGAAAATCATCAACGTTAAGAGGACTTGAGAATCGGGCAGTGCCATTGGTTGGCAGCACATGGTTCGGGCCGGCAAAATAATCACCGACAGGCTCAGAACTATAACGGCCGATAAAAATGGCTCCGGCATGACGAATTTTTCCAAGCAGCTCCATTGCGTTTTCTGTAATGACCTCCAAATGCTCCGGCGCCAGCTTGTTGACCGTTTCAACAGCTTCCTCTATATTCGCTGTTACATAAATGACACCGTATTCGTTAATCGACTGGGCTGCAATGTCTTTCCGCGGCAGAAGCGCCAACTGCTTTTCAACTTCTTGTGAAACCTCTTCAGCTAGTTTATGTGACGGAGTGACAAGAACACTGCAGGCACGAGGATCATGCTCAGCCTGTGATAAAAGGTCTGCCGCTACCTCGTCGGCCCGTGCTGTTTCATCTGCTAAAATAGCAATCTCACTTGGTCCGGCAATCATATCGATATCAACGTCGCCATATACCTCACGTTTCGCCAGCGCCACATAAATATTTCCGGGGCCGGTAATTTTATCAACGGAGGCGATGGACTCGGTTCCATAGGCCAATGCGGCAATGGCCTGGGCGCCGCCCACTTTATAAATCTCTTTGACTCCAGCTTCCTTCGCTGCAACAAGAACGGCAGCAGGTATTTTTCCTTCCCGGTCCGGCGGTGACACCATGACAATTCGTTTAACCCCGGCCACCTTTGCCGGTATCACGTTCATGAGTACCGATGACGGATAAGCGGCTGTTCCGCCAGGCACGTATACACCAACCGAATCAAGCGCGGTTATTTTTTGACCAAGAATGGTTCCATTCTCTTCAGTTGTCATCCACGAAGGACGTAATTGTTTTTCGTGAAAGTTGCGGATATTTTCGGCCGCTTCTTGGACAATTGAGATGAATTGTTGGTCAACCTGCTCATAGGCCTCGTTTATTTCTTTTTCATTCACGGAAAAAGAATCTAAGAGGACTCGGTCGAACTTTTCCGTATACTCTCTTAATGCCCCATCACCGCGATTGCGAATGTTGGAAATTACCTCTTTAACGACCACCTGCTGATCAGAGGTCCCAGCTTCAATGGAGCGTTTGATTGATACTCCGTCAGCAACTTTTAGTATTTTCATGTTAACCAACCTCCACAACTTCACTGAGTCGATTCACTAGATCGTTAATTTGTTGATCCTTTAAACGGTAGCTGACAGGATTCACAACCAGACGGGATGTGACATCAACAATTCTTTCATATTCAACCAAACCATTTTCCTTTAACGTCCGACCTGTTGAAACGATATCGACAATCCGATCAGATAACCCGATTAATGGGGCGAGCTCAATCGAACCATTTAATTTAATAATCTCAACCTGCTCCCCTTGCTCGCGAAAATAAGCTTCGGCCACATTTGGATATTTAGTCGCTACTCTTGGGGCAACATCATTCATTTTTGTACCTGGAAGACCGGCCACCGCTAAGTAGCAATAGCTGATTTTGAGGTCAAGCAGCTCGTAAACATCGCGTTCTTCCTCAAGCAATACGTCCTTACCAGCAATCCCGACATCGGCGACGCCATGCTCAACATAGGTCGCGACATCCATTGGCTTTGATAAAATAAACCTCAACTCTTCTTCAGGGACTTCGATGATTAATTTACGCGAATCATCAAATTCCGGGGGAAGCTGGTAGCCGGCTTTTCGCAGTAATACTACCGCTTCTTCAAAAATGCGCCCTTTTGGCATTGCAATTGTTAATACATTATTCATCGCCGCGCCCTCCTATATAAAAGGTCGTATTGGCAAACTTCTTCGTGAAGGCATCGATATTTTTTACTCCGGTGATGTCCTGTAGCACAGCTTTTACACCCTGTTCATGCATTCTTTTGGCCAATTGAAAAGCTTCCTTGCGCCGCTCCTGGCTGAAAAAAATACAGTGGGTTGAATTGTCCGTTTTGGTTTCTCCTAACGCTTCTAAAAGCATATCGATGCGAACGGCAAATCCTGTTGCACTTGCATTTTTTCCAAACTTTTCAATCAAGCTATAGCGGCCGCCATTGCCAATTGGGAAGCCGACATTGCCCGCATATACTTCGAAGAGAATTCCCGAATAATAGCTCATATGACTAACAATAGTAAAATCAAACTTTACATGGTCTTGGATTCCATAGTCATTGACCACATCCCATAGTTCCTTCAACTGGAGGATGGCCAGCTTCCCTTGCCCATTTTCAATTAAGTCGAGGGCCTTGCCAATGACCTCTTCACCGCCGCGCAATTCTAGGAATTGGAGAAGGCGCTGCTTATCGATTGACGACAGGTTGAGCGAGTTTACATGCTCTCGATATCCGACATAATTTTTTTCATATAAAAATTTTCGTAGGGAATCAGACCGTTCTTCCGTTCCAAGGATTTGCAAAAATAATTCCTGCGCGAAGCTGATATGGCCGATGGAAACTTGAAATTCCTCCAGTCCCGCATTTTTCAAGGAGGTTACCAATAAAGATATGACTTCGCCGTCACAGGTTACCGTTTCATCGTTTAGTGATTCAATCCCGATTTGTTCGAATTCGGCTGGCCTGCCGCCCTCCCGCTGCTGGGCACGGAATACATTCGCTGAATAGGCTAAGCGGACTGGAAGATCATCCTCTAGCAGCTTTGATGCCGCTACGCGGGCAATTGGTGAAGTCATATCAGGCCTAAGCACAAGTGTGTGGCCTTCTTTATCTAATAATTTAAAAAGCTGCGCATCAAGAATGGCTGATGCCGCTCCAACGGTTTCGTAGTATTCCAGGGTAGGTGTTTCAATAAATTGATAGCCCCAAAGTTTGATCGTTTCCGCCATTAATGAACGAACACGATGCTTTTTTTCAAATAACTCCGGTAGCGTGTCCCTCATGCCCAAAGGCTTTTCAAACATAAACAAGCGACTCATCCTGTTCATCCTTTATCACTAAATTTACTTCACTCTGCTAAAGTGCTAATAAGTTAAAGTTATTTGTAGTTTACCCCTTATGTGATTTTTCGTCAATGAAAAAATCCCGATGATATAGATAGTTTCTGCAAGCCTGGGAAAAATCCCGCAGGTTTTTGAAGTTTTTCTGCAAATTTATTGGGAATTCCGCGAAATCTGAGTATTATTCCGCAGATTTGGGCTGGAATTCCGCGGATCTTCCTTTTTATTCCGCGAACTGCCATTCATTTCGCAGGAAGGCTTTCCATTCCGAATCCGCCATAAAGTTAAGTCATAAAAAAAAAGCCCGGTCACATAGACCAGACAAATAAAAAATCATTTACCATAAATCACGTCGTCGGCCCAGCGCTCTGCTAGCTGTTCCTTCGTATAAATGACCCGCATCGGATTTCCGCCGACAAATGCCCCAGCAGGTACATCCTTATGCACCAAGGTGCCGGCCGAGACAATCGCTCCGTCGCCAATCGTGACTCCGGGAAGGATCGTGGAGTTAGCACCGATCATTACTTCACTGCCAATTTCTACAGGCCCAAGCCGGTATTCTTTTATCAAATACTCATGGGCTAAAATCGTCGTATTATAGCCAATCACCGTATTTCGGCCGACACTAATTTTTTCGGGAAACATCACATCTAACATGACCATTAAGGCGAACGAGGTCTGATCCCCAACCTTTAGACCAAGGAACGTGCGATACAGCCAATTTTTCATCCCTAAAAATGGTGTATAACGTGCCATCTGAATGACAATAAAGTTTTTGACAACCTTCCAAAAAGGCACCGTTTTGTAAACATGCCACAGGGAGTTCGCCCCTTCAACAGGGTAGCGGGTCGTATTCCTCATATTCTCACACTCCGAGGATTGGTAATAAATCAGCCATGTTCTCCAGGATGTAATCAGGTTCGTATTTGGCAATATATTCTCTGCCCTTTATCGACCAGGCACAGCCAGCCGTTTGAGTTCCGGCATTTTTTCCAGCCAATATATCATGATAATTATCGCCTACCATGATGGCTTCGTCAGGCGTGGAGCCAAGCTGTTCTAACGCTTTAAAAATTGGTTCCGGATCTGGCTTGGTTTTGCTCACATGATCATAAGCAACAATCACTTCAAAAAATGGTTCGAGCCCCATCAAACGAAGGCCCTTCAAGGTGACATCATGCCGTTTTGTGGTCACAATCCCCAGCTTATAGCCGGTTTCCTTTAAGGTCTGAACCGTTTCAAAAACACCCTCGAATTCTTTAACCAACTCGTCGTGATTGGCGATATTAAAGGCGCGGTATTCTAAAATCATTTCCTCTACCCGGTCAGGATCGATGCTGCCAAAAGCTTCATGAAGGGTTGGGCCCATAAACGGCAAGACATCCTCGCGCTGGAACCGACTTGGGTAATATTTTTCAAGTGTGTGCAAGTAGGTTGTAATAATCAATTCATTGGTATCAATTAAGGTACCATCTAAATCAAACAGGATTGTTGTAATTTTGTTCGTCATAAGCTGCTTCCTTTCTTTTTACGAGTCCGGACCGTTTCCAAATGGTGCCGACAATTAAGGTTAACACAATGGCGACTCCGAGGCGGATGATAAACAGCGGCAGCACGGGGATGCCGAGCGGAGCGAAGATAAGCGTATCTTCAACAACCGCATGACAGGCCATGAGAAAAATAAACGCGAGCGTAATGTCCTTTTTGCTGACTCCATCCTCTTTCACTGCCTGAATCATCACGCCCGCCCCGTAGGCCAAGCCAAACAGTAAGCCGGCAGCCATTGTGGTTGAGGTGTTCTCTTTCATTCCAAGAGTCCGTGTAACTGGTGCCATACCCTTTGAAAATTTTTTCAACCATTGGATATCTTTTAAAATTTGAATGACAACCATAAGCGGAATGACGATCATGGCTAACTGCAAAATACCAAGACCTGCTTTATGAACCGCTTCTATTAAAATTCCCCAAACTCCTGATGGCTGACTAGTGCTCGGTTCAATCAAACCATACTTGGCAGTCTCTCCGCCGCCATGCCAAACAAGATTAATGACTACAGCAGAAAGCAGGGCCAGTCCAGGTCTTGTGACAAGCACAATCCAAAGCTTCACGCCCGCTTTCATAGCCACACTGGATTCAATGAATAAATTATGTGAGAATGAGAGCATTACCGCTAGAATAAACACTTCTTTTACCGAAAAATCAAGAGTCAGGATGGCCCCAATGGCCGCGTAGAGGTTCAGAAAGTTTCCTAGAACGAGCGGAATAGCCGCATCTCCTGATAAACCGAGCAGTTTCATTAAGGGAGAAATCAGATTAATTACCCAAGGCAACAGCGGTGTATATTGTAGAATTGCCACAATCAGGGTAACTGGAAAAATAATTTTCCCTAATGTCCATGTTGTCTTAAAGCCGACCAGTAACCCCTTTTTGCATGAGTTTAACAGCATTTCTCCAAATCTCCCTCATTTAACTATTTGCTTGGTCTAAATATCGTGTTTCCGATTGGTTTTTCTTGCGTCGAACAATTAAAATCGCGACCGCTGCCACAATTAACGCAATCGAAATGGTTTGCGCCATTCGCAGGCTTCCCAGCATTAAACTGTCCGTGCGCAAGCCTTCGACGAAAAAGCGGCCGACGGAATACCAAATGACATAGGATAAAAACAATTCCCCGCGGCGGAAATTCACACGGCGCAGCAGCATCAGCAGGATAAAGCCGGCAAAATCCCAAAGTGATTCATATAAGAAGGTCGGATGGTAATACGCACCATTAATATACATCTGATTGATAATAAAATCAGGTAAATGCAGGTTCTCTAAAAATGAACGGGTCACTTCTCCGCCATGTGCTTCCTGATTCATGAAATTTCCCCAGCGGCCGATGGCTTGGCCAAGGATAATACTCGGCGCGGCGATGTCTGCGATTTTCCAGAAGGAAATTCCTCTTTTTCTAGCAAATACATACGCAGTCAGCACGGATCCAATCAACGCCCCATGAATGGCAATCCCGCCATTCCAGATCTTAGGTATGTCTACAGGATGACTGACGTAATACTTCCATTCAAATATCACATAATAAATACGCGCTGAAATAATCGCGATCGGAATCGCCCATAACATCAAATCGGCAAAGGTGTCCTTCGGCAACCCCCTCCGGTTGGCTTCCCTTATGGCAAGAAACAGTGCTAATGCCAGGCCTGAACCAATGATAATCCCGTACCAGTGCACTTGAATCGGACCAAGTGTAAAGGCAATTGGATCAAGCGGCTGAATCTTTTCGTTCATTAAATGATTTCCCCTTTCTATTAATCGTGCTCGCCGTCTTCAATCACATCAGAAAGACGCTCGGTAAATTGCTGGGCTGCATTGACGCCCATTCTTTTTAGACGATAATTCATCGAGGCCACCTCAATAATAACAGCAAGGTTTCGTCCGGGACGAACCGGAACAGTCAGCTTCGTGACCTCAGTATCAATAATTTTCATTTTCTCTTCGTCTAAGCCGAGGCGGTCATATTGCTTCTTGGAATCCCAGATTTCAAGATTCATGACTAGGGTGATTCGTTTATTACTGCGGACAGCACCTGCTCCGAAAAGCGTCATAACATTGATAATTCCCAGTCCACGGATTTCTAATAAATGCTCAATTAAATCCGGCGAAGTCCCAACCAATGTGTCTTGGTCCTCCTGGCGGATTTCTACACAATCATCGGCAACCAGGCGGTGTCCGCGTTTAACTAATTCCAGCGCCGTTTCACTTTTTCCGACGCCGCTTTTACCGGTAATTAAAACACCAATTCCGTAAACGTCAACAAGGACGCCGTGAACCGCGGTAGTCGGAGCAAGCTTACTTTCCAAAAAGTTCGTCAGGCGGCTGGAAAAACGGGTTGTTTTCATTGCTGCCCGGAGCACTGGAACTGATTCGCGTTCCGATGCTTCAATTAATTCGACTGGAACCTCAATATCTCTTGTGACAATTATGGCCGGGGTAATGTCAGTGCATAAACGCTCCATCCTGGAAATTTTTTCACTTTTCGAAAGTTCTTCGAAAAAGGACAATTCTGTTTTTCCTAAAAGCTGAATCCGTTCTGCCGGATAAAATTCGAAATAACCGGCCATTTCAATTCCTGGACGGGATATATCACTCGTGGTAATCGGACGGTTAATTCCTTCCTCACCACTCACCAATTCAAGATTAAATTTTTCCAATATATCTTTCGTGCGTACTTTTGGCAAGAAGCTCACTCCTTCAACAGTTGAAAAATTCATTTCCCTCTATTTTAGCATTTTTTGAAGGATAACCATACTTTCGTTAACTAAAAAAAAGTACGTACCCATTAAATGGCACGCACTCTATTTTTTAGAAGACCTTGATGGCTCAAGAATAGTTTTGTGAATGATGATATTAACCAGTGACATAATCACGGCAAAAAGGAGCGCCATACCAAAGCCATGAATCTCGAAGGCATCTCCCATAAGGTAATCGGTTAATTCGAGGGTGATGGCATTGATGACAAACAGAAACAACCCCATCGTGATTACCGTCACCGGCAAGGTGAACAAGATCAGCAGAGGACGCACAAGGACATTTAAGATGGATAATAAAATGCTCGCTTGAATCGCAGCGGTAAACCCTGTTAATTCAAAGCTTTCTTTAAAATATCCTGCGAGTGCCATAAATAAAACTGCATTTATCAAACATCCAATTAGCCATCTCATGTTTAAGGTCTCCTATTTATTCGACAAGTGATTTATTAATCGTAATCGAGCCTGTTTTCGTATCAGCATTTATTTTTAACATTGTATCAGGATGGTTGATTGATTGGAAGCGAAGCGATTTTTGGATCATTTCGCTTTTCTCTTCTAAAATTTGCACACCGACCAGATTGACATGGAAGCCGCCAAGGTTGGTCTTCAATTCGCCGCTGACAGGAGTCCCCTCTGGAATGTATAAGTCAATCGGACCAGTGGTGGCTTTCGTCCCGATGAATTCGCAGCGGTTTCCAGCCAGAGTAAGATTAATATTGCCGCCAAAGGTCTGGGCTTCGACCTTTTTGAAATCACCATCCAATTTAATAGCGCCCGAAATGGTTTCAGCCTCCAGCACATCCAACTGGCTGTTCTTTACATTAATTTTTCCGTTTGCCGTTTCCACTTCCGCCCTTTTTCCGCTTACATGGTCCAGCGTTATTTTTCCATTGGCCGTTTTTATTCGTAGATCCTCGACCTTTAGTTCGCCGCCGGAAATCGAGCCATTGAACAGTCGGACACGAACCCGCTCATATTGCGCTTTTGGTACATATACTAACGCCTCGACCTTCATCCATTTTTGCTGTGTGGCGAAGCGCAGCTTCTGGCCCTCTACGGAAAAATTCACATCCCGTAAAAAGTTTTGCCGTGCATGATCCTGGTTGTCGACTCGGTAAATCTTGGCCTGACACTCAATCCGGACATCCGCCTGGTCCCAGGGAGAGATTTTCACCGAACCATTCGCCACATCAATATCCATATCCTTCAGCTCCGCATTGCCATGATGGAAAATATGAGAAATATCAACGGATTGACCAAAATTCAAATCGAGATCAATTTCTTTAATTTTTTTCAAAGCCGAATCGACGAATTCAAAAATCTTTTCCTTGGCTGATTGATATTTCGCATTGACGGGATCTTCTTTTTTCGCTTCTTCAAACTGAACGGCCGTAGATAGCTCGGTTATGATTTGTTCCTGCTTATGCTCCATGGTTTGCTTCGCCTTTTCCAATTCTTCAAGCAAGGTTAACGCTTCATCCACCGAAAGTCTGCCCTCTTCAACCATTTTTAAAATTCGCTTCCGTTCCTCTGTCATCGTTTTCCACCTCTTCTTATTAATCTCTTTAAATCCTATTCAGTGATTAGGACCTTTACGCCTTTGACAACATTCCATATGAGGACTGAGACCCATAATATGACTAGGATGACAATACTAATAATCGTTAAGACAGGGACATCTCCTACACCTTTTCCAACTTCGTAAACGACTGAAAAAAGGACAATCGGAGTGGGAATCAAGGGAATCAAGTGGGAAAGCAGCGCCTTCTTGGCATGCATTTTGGTCACTTGATCTCCGCTGGCAATTAAGACCACAAGCGGAAACAGAAATCCCGCGAAAAAAATACTGAAATAACTCAAACACGAAAGGACCTTTCTCGAATCCATACTTCATCACCTCTATTATTTATTTACGAAGTTGGAGGTTGAAAGATTCAATTTTTCATAAAATTAAAGGTCAGAGCGGAATGTCCGGTATTTTCTTTCAAACACCTTTTGCACGCCGTCGGCAAACATATTAAAGGTATAAATCGTCCAGGCAATCGCGGCAATGACGGAAAACGGAATCCATTCATACGAAAAAATATCAGCGGTGATGGTTTCAAACATCGTCGGCCATGCTAGTGAAGTATTGACGACATCATACCCCCGGCCCTCATTCGAAATAAATTTATGGGTGACATAGATATGTACAACGCCGAGCTGGGCAATGAGAAAAAGGACCCTGCCCATGTCATTAATAATTAAGATAATGATATGCAGGACAACAACAGGGAAATAGTAGTTTTTAAACATCCTAAAGGGTGAATTCCCGGCAACGATACCTGCCTCAATATATGGTCTTTTCTTCGTTTCTTTCATGTGCTGAAGAATGATTTCTGCGACACGGCCTGTCTCCAGTGCCGCCAGAACCACAATAATCCATAAAGCTCGATCCTCTGAAAAAAAAATCAGCGGCAGGGTCACAAAAAAAGAGACAAAAAAGATTGGCGGCATAAAGGAACAGATCTGCTGCCAGCCCTCTAGTATCTTTTCTATAAATTTCGAGTAAAAGCCTCCGACCGCTAAAGGAAGGGCTAACACATATCGGACAAGAACCACACTAACGACAATTGTTAGCGTTTCTTTTGCCCCCATGATGATCATGCTCAATATATCCACACCTTTGTGATCACTTCCAAGCAGAAATCCCTCTCTAGGCGGAATCGGCGGAAGGATAAAGCTTCCTTTGTCCGTTTTAATGGCACCGTGTTCTTTTAAATCCTGATCGACAAAGGGCAAATAAGGAGCTGCGAAAATAACAACCATTAAAACCAGCAAAAAGATGCTGCTAATCCAAAGCTTCCAATTCTTCAAGTCTATCCATTCCTTTCTAACGGGGATACCATACCTCGGCTAATTTGACTAAGTGTTTTGGAAATAAAAATGACGGCTGTAAAAAGAATGATGTATCCCGCTGCCGGATATATTCCAATTGACATTTGGGCTCCAACCGTGAAGGACTCAGGGGATGTCAGCGTTTCATAAAAGAAGTAGGCGGCACCGCGGTAGTTAGTCAGATATTCTACAATAAACAAGTTTGATAGAGTATAAAGGGTAATCGTATTGGTATGACTCAGAATCTTAACGAAGCAATTTTTCAACACATGGCGATATAAAATAACGGATAGATGGCTAGAAAAATGATATCGAGAATAACAACGCTAAGCTGGTCAGCTCCATAAACACTTATATGGGGAAGGAGCCCTGCCTCATAGCCTTCCATGATTAGAAGCTGTAGGGCAATGATTAGAAACAAATCCGGGATGGAAAGGAAAAATCTTGTTGTGCTCACTCCGAATAATCGACCGCGCCGCTCACGAATCCGGTAGTCAAATACTCCTTTGACAATTCCAAGGAACAAGCCAAGAAATAAGGCAGGAATCGTAATCAGCATACTTTTTTTAAAGGTGCGCCAAATATTGTCCGTAAGGGAATGGCCGTTATACACCTTTCCAAGCCTTTGTTTTCTTTTACATATTGGATGAAATCCTTGAACTGCTTTATGTGAGCTTCAAAAGAGTAATCATATTCCGCACCGATTAAGGTTCCGCCGGTTCCGGTTGAGTAGACGGCCGTGCGCGGCAAAAATAGCAGGAATAAAAAGATTATCGTGGCGATGAGCCACAAGAGCAATTGGTGGAGGATGGAACGGAAAATCATCGGTAGGTCTCCTTTAAATATTTTAATTTTCGAAATATTAGACGAACTCATTTGAAAAAGGTTGCATATTTATGATTTGCGTGGTCTTAGGGGGACGATTTCAAGGGTTTTCTGCATTTTTTCGCGAGGTATTGAATTTATTTCGCTGGTATTCAAAATAATTTCGCGCGCTTTCCATTTAATTTCTCCGATTTTCTAATTTATTCAGCCAAATCAGAAATTCTGTCTAACCTGGACATAAAAAAAGAGCCAAACCTAAAGGTTTTAGCTCTTTACACTCATTTCTTTTTCTTCAATTTTCTGTTTCATTCGTAAACGGTCACGCTCGAGGATAGGCTTTAAGTACTTTCCGGTATAAGACCCCGGAACTTCCGCAACCTTTTCCGGTGTTCCCGAAGCAATGATCGTTCCACCCTTGTCGCCGCCTTCTGGTCCGAGGTCGATAAGATAATCGGCGGCTTTGATAACATCGAGGTTGTGCTCGATACATAACACCGTATCGCCATTTTCAACCAAACGCTGCAGGACAACGAGCAGACGTGAAATGTCATCGACATGAAGGCCGGTCGTCGGTTCATCTAAAATATAGAATGATTTGCCGGTCGATCGGCGATGCAGTTCAGAAGCAAGCTTGACACGCTGGGCTTCCCCGCCTGAAAGAGTTGTCGCAGGCTGGCCAAGTGTGATGTAGCCAAGGCCGACATCTAGAATCGTCTGGAGCTTACGGCTGATTTTAGGAATGTTTTCGAAAAATTCAACGGCCGCTTCCACAGTCATATCGAGAATATCAGAAATATTTTTTCCTTTATATTTCACTTCCAGTGTTTCACGATTATAGCGTTTGCCATGGCACACTTCACATGGAACATACACATCAGGCAAAAAGTGCATTTCAATTTTGATGATGCCGTCGCCGCGGCAGGCTTCACAGCGCCCGCCCTTCACATTAAAGCTGAAGCGGCCTTTTTTATAGCCCCGGACCTTCGCCTCATTGGTGGTCGCAAACACATCGCGGATGTCATCGAAAACGCCTGTATAAGTAGCCGGATTAGAGCGCGGCGTTCTGCCAATCGGTGACTGGTCAATATCGATGACTTTTTCTAAATAGTCGATTCCTTTAATGCTCTTATGCTCGCCGGGCTTCGTTTTGGCATGGTGAAGCTTTTGCGCCAGCGATTTATGAAGAATCTCATTAATCAGCGTACTTTTTCCAGAGCCAGAGACACCCGTAACCGAAATAAACATGCCAAGTGGAATTTTCACATTCACATTTTTCAAGTTGTTTTCAGATGCGCCCTTGATTTCAATATAGCGTCCATCAGGCTTGCGGCGTTCAAGCGGAAGCGGGATGAACTTTTTACCGGATAAATACTGGCCGGTAAGCGAATTCGGGTCGGCCATTACCTCTGCAGGGGTTCCTGCCGAAACAACCTCCCCGCCATGAACCCCTGCACCTGGTCCGATATCAATTAAATAGTCGGCGGCAAGCATCGTGTCTTCATCATGTTCAACGACAATCAGTGTATTGCCGATATCGCGCATGCTTTGCAGCGTACCAATCAACCGGTCATTATCGCGCTGATGCAGGCCGATCGATGGTTCGTCTAGAATGTAGAGAACACCTGTTAATCGCGAACCGATTTGCGTCGCCAAACGAATCCGCTGTGCTTCACCGCCAGAAAGCGTTCCCGCTGTGCGGCTCAGCGTTAAATAATCGAGGCCGACATTGATTAAGAAGCCCAGGCGCTCGAGGATTTCGCGGAATATCAAATTAGCAATCTGCATTTCTTTTTCCGAAAGCTTTAGTTCTGAGAAAAATTGATGCGCTTCCTCAATGGAAAGGTCTGTTACTTGGGCAATATGGCTGCCATTAATAAGAACTGCCAACGTTTCTTTTTTCAGACGGTACCCTTTGCAGGTTGGACATGGCTGCTGGCCCATGTACTTTTCCATTTGTTCGCGAATGAAGTCAGAGCTTGTTTCTTTATAGCGGCGTTCAACATTACGGATAACGCCTTCGAATTCAATATGGCCCTCGCGGATTTGTCCAAAATCGTTCTCGTAACGGAAATAAATTTTCTCCCTACCCGAACCGTAAAGTACTTTTTCCAAAAGATTTTCGGGAATATCCTTTACAGGGATATCCATGTCGATACCGAAATGGCTGCATACCGCCTCCAATAGCTGCGGATAGTACTGCGAGCTCGTCGGCTCCCACGGGGCAATCGCATGCTGCTTTAAGGTAAGGTCACGGTTAGGAATCACGAGGTCTACATCGACTTCAAGCTTAGAGCCAAGACCGTCACATTCCGGACAAGCGCCAAATGGGCTGTTAAAGGAAAACATCCGCGGCTCAAGCTCACCAATGGAAAAACCACAAAGTGGACAGGCATGGTTTTCACTGAATAACAGCTCTTCTTCACCGATAACGTCGACGATGACCTTGCCTTCACCAAGCTTCAACGCAGTCTCAAGGGAGTCAGCGATCCTTGCAGAAATCCCTTCTTTGACGACAATCCGATCGACAACCACTTCAATCGAGTGCTTTTTATTTTTCTCTAGTTCAATCTCGTCACCTAGGTCCATCATTTCTCCATCCACACGAACACGGACAAAGCCTTGCTTTTTAATATCTTCGAATACCTTCACATGTGTACCTTTTCGACCGGAAACAACCGGAGCAAGGATTTGCATTTTTGTACGCTCCGGATATTCAAGAATCCGGTCAACCATTTGCTCAATCGTTTGCGAGGAGATTTCGATATGATGATTGGGGCAGGTTGGATGCCCGACCCGAGCAAATAATAAGCGTAAATAATCATAGATTTCGGTGACGGTTCCCACCGTCGAGCGAGGGTTTCGGCTTGTTGTTTTTTGATCAATTGAAATCGCCGGGGAAAGCCCCTCAATCGCATCGACGTCCGGCTTATCCATTTGGCCCAGGAATTGGCGGGCATAGGCCGATAAAGATTCAACATAGCGGCGCTGCCCTTCTGCATAAATCGTATCAAACGCGAGCGAGGACTTCCCTGAACCGGAAAGCCCAGTCAACACCACAAGTTTATCTCTTGGAATCGTAACATCAATATTTTTTAAATTGTGGGCTCTGGCGCCTTTCACAATCAATTTTTCCATTGCCATGTTAAAGTTATCCTTCCGCTTTTAGTTCTAATAATAGATCACGAAGCTCGGCAGCACGTTCGAAGTTGAGTGCCTTTGCTTCTGCCTTCATTTCTTTTTCCATTGTCGCAATCAACTTTTCTCTTTCCTTCTTGTTCATCTTGCTGAATGATGCTGCTGGTGTGTACTCTTCCTGTTCTTCTGCTGCATGGGTGGCACGAATGACATCCCGAATCGCTTTTTGGATTGTCTTTGGTGTAATGCCATGCTTCAAATTATATTCCTCTTGAATCGCTCGGCGCCGTTTCGTTTCACTAATCGCCAATTCCATCGAATTCGTCATCCGATCCGCATACATGATGACGTGTCCGCTGGCATTACGGGCAGCACGGCCGATGGTTTGGATTAACGATCGTTCCGAACGGAGAAATCCTTCTTTATCAGCATCGAGGATGGTGACGAGCGACACTTCTGGGATATCAAGACCTTCCCTCAGAAGGTTAATTCCGACAAGGACATCGTATTTGCCAAGACGAAGTTCGCGGATAATCTCAATCCGCTCGAGCGTTTTGACTTCGGAATGCAGGTATTGAACCTTTATCCCGATTTCTTTCAAATAGTCTGTTAAATCCTCAGACATTTTTTTCGTTAAGGTCGTCACGAGGACACGTTCATTCTTCTTAACACGATCCTGAATTTCCCCAATCAAGTCATCAATTTGACCTTCTATTGGCCGTACGTCAATGGTTGGGTCAAGCAGCCCTGTTGGACGGATGATTTGTTCGATCATTTCCGGTGTATGCTCAAGCTCATATGGGCCAGGAGTTGCTGAAACAAAGATGGCATTGTGAACATGCTTCTCAAATTCATCAAAGGTTAAAGGCCTGTTATCAAGCGCGGATGGCAGGCGGAAGCCGTGGTCGACAAGCACTTGTTTCCGAGCTTTGTCACCATTAAACATGCCGCGAACCTGCGGCAGGGTCACGTGCGACTC
Organism: Neobacillus sp. NRS-1170; assembly: GCF_050468025.1. NCBI lineage: Bacteria > Bacillati > Bacillota > Bacilli > Caryophanales > Bacillaceae > Neobacillus > Neobacillus sp. NRS-1170. Next base: position 66,425 of record NZ_JBITPF010000026.1, read on the forward strand.
ATCGATGACTATCAAAAAATCGTCTGGAAAATAATCGAGCAGGGTATACGGTGTAGAACCTGCCGGCCTGAGTGTCAAATGGCGCGAGTAATTTTCAATTCCGGAACAAAAGCCCATTTCCCGCATCATTTCGAGGTCGTAACGTGTGCGCTGTTCAATCCGCTGGGCCTCCAGTAATTTATTGTCTTCGCGCAATTCTTCAAGACGGACTTCGAGCTCTTTTTCAATATTCTCAATGGCTACCCGCATCTTTTCTTCTCTTGTGACGAAGTGAGAAGCTGGGAAAATGGCGACATGATCACGTTCGCCAATAATTTCGCCTGTCAGGGCATCAACTTCGCGAATCCGGTCAATTTCATCGCCGAAAAATTCGACCCGCATGCAGTGCTCATCACGTGATACTGGGAAAATTTCGACGACATCGCCGCGGACACGGAAGGTCCCCCGCTTGAAATCGATATCATTCCGCTCATATTGGATATCAACTAACCGATGAAGCAGCTGATTGCGCTCGATTTCCATGCCGGTTCTTAATGAAAGTACCATCTCCCTGTACTCTTCCGGCGAACCGAGACCGTAAATACAGGAAACACTGGCAATTATGATGACATCTTTTCGTTCGAATAGAGAAGATGTCGCCGAGTGTCTTAGCTTATCAATTTCGTCGTTGATGCTGGCATCTTTTTCTATGAATGTATCTGTCTGTGGAACGTAGGCTTCCGGCTGATAATAATCATAGTAACTAACAAAATATTCAACCGCATTGTTCGGGAAAAATTCCTTGAACTCACTATAAAGTTGGCCGGCCAGCGTTTTATTATGGGCAATCACCAAGGTCGGTTTGTTTACTTCTTTTATAACGTTTGAAACCGTAAAGGTCTTACCGGTTCCTGTTGCCCCGAGCAATGTCTGGTGGCGCTTGTTGTTTTTGATGCCTTCGACAAGCTGCCTGATGGCTTCAGGCTGGTCCCCTTGCGGTGAGTACTTTGAAACTAATTCAAATTGGTCCTTCACAAATAGATTCCTCCCGTTTTTTTAAAATCCGAGTCTATTTATTTGGCACTTTTCAGCATGAAAACCTTGTTTATGGGCCGGGATGGTGCTGAAAAATGTTTTCACTAAATTGCATATTAACATTCTACCACAATCAACCAAAAACAAACCAACAATATGCGAACTAATATTCGTTTTTTATAGTTTGTAGTGGCATTTCGCGGGTTTGGTTCGGAATTTCGCGAACTTGAGTGATATTTTCGCGTGCTTCCCCATTTATTTCGCGGAATTAAGATTTCATTTCACCGATTTTCTGATTAATTTCGCAAACCTTCATAACTCGAGCGAGCTGATTAACCCCTGATTCAATTTGTTCCACACTTAGACCGCCAAAACCGAGCATGATCGGCTGATCAAATTGAGGTGGTTTTTTCAGCCAAAACTTTTCCGTTAAATAAATCCTAATCCCAAATTCCTCTGCTTTTTCAACCAGTTGTTTGGCGTCGAGGCCTTTTAACTCAAGTAATAAATGAAGCCCTGCTTTTTGCCCGATGACGTTTACTTTATCACCTAATTGACATTCAATTGCTTTTAAAAGTGCTGCCTGCTTTCCTTGATAAATTTTTCTCATTTTTCGAATATGGCGTCCGAAATGACCTTCCTTCATGAACCGATAAAGAGCTTCTTGGATGTGCTGCGACACGGTTTGACTAATATAGAAAAGCTTAGATTGATAGACTTCAACCAGCGGCTCCGGTAAAACGATGTAGGTAACTCTAGCGGCAGGCAGGAATGCCTTTGAAAAAGTCCCTAAATATATCACTTTTTCATTGGTATCCAATGATTTTAAAGAAGGAATCGGCTGGCCTAAATAGCGGAACTCACCGTCATAATCATCCTCGATTATATAGGTTTGGTTCTTCCCAGCCCATTGCAGCAGTTTCATCCGTTTTTGAACAGGCAAAATCATTCCGATTGGAAACTGATGAGAAGGAGTCACATAAACACATTGAGCTGAGCTTTGCTCCAGTTCGGTTATATTGATTCCATCCTCATCTAAAGAAATCGGGACGACTTCACACTTCTGACTTTCAAAAACGTACCGAACCCCATCATACCCGGGATCCTCAAGCGCTACTTTTTCGTTTTGCAGGGAAAGCAGTTGAATCAACAAATTAACCGCCGTTTGGGTTCCTGCAGTAAGAATAATCTGATCCGGTGAACACCGAACCCCTCTTGCCTGATATAAATAGGAAGCAATTTCAGTTCTTAAGCCATAATGACCTTTTTTATCACCATAGGAGAACACTTCATGGCTGGGAGCATCTACAGCTCCCAGCAAACATTTTTTCCAGACCTTTATAGGAAAACGCTCGAGTTCAATATCGCCATATTGAAAATCTATTAAATTATCTGTTTTACCTTCCACATGAGGGAGTTTTAATTCGTGTTGAACCTCTTGCACCATGGGTACATCATCTAATTCCAAAACAAACAAGCCGCTTTTTTCCCTGCTCACCACATATCCTTCAGCAATAAGCTGCTGATATGCGGTATCAACGGTGTTTCGGCTAATATTTAAACTTTGAGAAAGCTCCCTAATCGAAGGGAGTTTTTCTCCTGTTATAATCGAGCCCTTTTCAATTTCCTCGCGAAAAAACTGATAGAGTTGTAGATAAATGGGAACGTTAGCGTCCTTTTTTAAAAATGGAGTGATTTGCAATAGAAATTCCCCTTCTGACCCTATATTTTTTAAAAAAACTGTCACTTTTAGCAGGTACAATTTGCTTTTATTATGAGTGTAACATGATATAAGAAAGGAAGTCAGTCATATGATACCAATGAGGCAATTGAAGTTAGAATGTACAGATCAACAGAAAATAAATCGTTTCCTAGAAACAGAGAAAACGGGATTTTTAGGATTGGTCGACGATGATGCGCCTTACACTCTTCCGCTAAATTTTGTTTGGATGGATGGTGCAATTTATTTTCACGGGGCGAGTGAAGGACGAAAGGTGAATATAATTGAAAAAAATCCAAAGGCCTGTTTTACCGTTAGCGCTGACCTCGGAACGATTTCTGATCCAGTTCCCGCCAAGACCGATACTGCCTATATGAGTGTGATGATTTTTGGAGAAGCAGAGAAAGTAAATAATCTGGAAGAGGCCGTTTTAGCGATGCAAAAAATGCTAGATAAATATGTTCCGGGCTATTATGATAAAGCCTTATCAAGTTCACATGTGGAGAAATACCGCTCCTCTTTAGGAAGCAGGACGGCTGTATATAAGATAAGAGCTGTTGAATTATCTGCAAAAGAAAACCCCGTTCAACTTGAAAAAATGTTTTATCAAGGGAAAACAGTAAAAGAGGATTAAAACAAAAAAAGTGAAAACCCTTGAAGGTTTTCACTTTTTCCATTTATTATTAAATTGGGCAGGTGATAAAAAATGAAGAAAGAAATAATCATAAAAGAAAAAATGAGTTTAATGGAATGGTCAAACACATTAAGGAACCTTCCAGAAGATTTATGGTTTAAACCCTTCAGAGAAGGTGCATGGGGAATCGCAGATGTCATTTCACATTTTATTTCTTGGGATCAATTTGTTATGAAAAATAGGATTGTTTTCTTATTAGGAAATGAGGACTTTCCTAAGCTTACTATCGATGCTGATGAAATTAATAAACAAGCTTCCAATTATGCCCGATCAGGAATATCACAAGAAGAGCTAATTAATGAATTTATCGGTACAAGAAAAGATCTCGTCACATTGTTAGAAAAGATTCCGACTGAAAAATTCGATCAGAAATATCCTGGAAAAGAAGATATGACACTCAATGACTATTTTTTAGGATTAATAGATCATGATCTTAAACATAAGCAACAAATTGAATTACATATTAAAAATAAGTAATACAAAAAACCCAAAATTAAAACCGAAATAGGATTAATTTTGGGTTTTTGTTTCGTATGGATAATTAGCCTTGTTTCATCGGCTTAGGTCTCATCTTTACTGCCAGCCAGAAACCCGCCGTTAATGAAAACGCATCAATAACAATAAGTATAAATGAGTCAGTATAACCTTTATAAACAGAACCGGCGATAAGCGCGACCGTTAAGACAAGCCCAATGACGCGATTGTAAGTAACCCGAGTAAAAAGCAAGACTAGTAACCCTGGCAAAATCAAAGTCGAAAGATATTCAATAAACGTAACCAAAGGGGCCCCCCACCTTATTCATATCTGTTTATTAATTCTAGAAATATATTCATAAAATTGCAACATAAATATGAATCGTTAAAAGGATGAATGAGCTTTTGTTTCCTGCTGGGTAGCAAAGCTAACAACCACAAAGCTGATTAAGGAGAGCACAACTGGTACGACCACTGTATGGAGGCCAAAGGCATTCGGATAGAATCGGTCTAATAAAATATAAGTACCCATTCCTAAAACCATTGAGGTGATCGCTCCATATTTATTTCCCTTCCTCCAATAAAGCCCCAAAATGACCGGCCAAATAAATACAGACTCCAAGCCGCCAAAGGAAAATAGATTCAGCCATACAATTAAATCAGGCGGGGTCAACGCGAAAAAGATAACCAAAATCCCAATAATGGCGGTCACACTAAAACTCACTTTTTTTATTTGCCCCTCGCTTGCATGAGGCTTAATATAATTCAAATAAATATCCTTCACTATAGCAGAACTTACTAAAATCAGCAGGGCATCGACGGTCGACATAATCGCAGCCATCGGAGCCGCCAAGACAATTCCAGCGACAAATGGCGGCAGCACTTTCATGGTCAACATCGGCATGACGGTATCGCCAATTTTCACACCTGGGATAACCGGTCTAGCAAAAACGCCGATGAGATGCATTCCAAGCATAATAAAACCGACAACGATTGTTCCAATAATAATCGCACTATGCATTGCCTTGGAATTTTTATAGGACATCGCACGGACGGTGATTTGCGGAAGCCCGACTACTCCAACACCAACCAAAATCCAAAAGGACGAAACATAGGCTGGGGTTAATTCGCGGTCAGCACCGAATGGGCTGATTAAATTTGGATTTTCAGCCGCTAAATCGGAGATAATCTTTGGGATTCCCCCGCCCGCTTTGATGGTCGCAATAAGAAGAATCAGGGTTCCCATAAACATGACCACCCCCTGAACGGCATCCGTTAACGCCACCGCCCGGAAGCCGCCGACAATTACAAAAACGAGAACCGATCCGACAAAAATCAGCAGCGCATATGTATACGGCAGGCCTGTCAAGGACTCAACAAGGCGTGCCCCGCCAATCCATTGAGCGGTCATCGAAGAAAAAAGAAAAATGATAATACTCGCCGCCGAGATGAGCACAACAGCTTTACTTTTATAGCGCTCTTTCAAAAAGTCGATTAAGGTAATGGCTTTGTACTGCCTAGCTACTATGGCAAATTTCTTTCCTAAAACCATCAGAACAAAATATCCAGTGGCTAACTGGGCCATCGCCAAAAGTACCCAGCCTAACCCCTTCGTATAGGCAACCCCCGGACCGCCGATAAAGCTGCTGGCACTGCCGTATGTGGCTACCATGGTCATCGCCAGGATGAACCCGCCCATTTGCCGTTCACCTAAAAAATACTCCTCAAGGAATGAATTCGTTTTGATGACGAATTTATTTGACCAAATGCCGACAGCAAAAATAATAAACAGAAAAATAAGCAGTGGTGTAATGACAGCCCAATTCATTTTACGTCCCCCTCTTCGTCTTCAAACGGAACATCTTTAAATAATAATTTCACTGTGAGGATGACTAGGACAATCATAACGATTGACCCTAAAATACAGCTATAAAAGAACCAGGCAGGCAAACCAAATATGTACGAATACTGTTCGACTTTAGCAGAGCCAAGACCGTAACCAAATCCATACCACCAGATAAAATTGATTACGACTAGAATCACGCCGATCCATGCTTCCCTATGAGCAATTCTAAAACGCTTGTCCAACGGTATTCCTCCTTCATAATCGAGTTAAGTTATTTTTAACTAATATTGAACATTTTACCAAACATATTAAAGGGGTAAAGAAAAAACTTTATCAAAATGAGGTATAGTGAAAAACAACACTCATTTCAATAAAGTTTTTTAAGATTATTTAATCATTGCCCCGGTTGGTCCAAGCTTGTAGCCGCCGATTTTGGTATTGTAGGCCATGGCGCCGGTATTATAGAAGTAATACCAGCTTTTCCCGATTTGTACCCAGCCGGTTTTCATAGAACCATTTGTGTTCAAATAGTACCAGGATGTACCTTGTTTCAACCACCCAGTTTTCATGAGGCCGTTTCCATCGAAATAATACCAGTCATTGCTCGATTTTAACCAGCCCGTCTTCATGATGCCATTTGAATCTAAATAATACCAGCTGCTCACCAAGTGGAGCCAGCCTATTTTCTTGACTCCATTATCATCCAAGAAGGTCCATTTATTATTCGTATTCACCCAGCCCGCTTTAGAAGAAGCATCAACTAATAACTCTTTAAATCGGGAGAACGTAATCGAAGGAGTGATTCCCTTTCTGCCAATTTGAAACGGATCACTCCCGATCATGGCATTCTTGAATACAGTGGTAAAGGCAAATTTATAGCCAGTCGATTGTAACATCTCGATGTTCCGCTGATTATAGGCACCAAATGGATATGCAAAATAATCTGTGTTGTTAAGCAGGGTTCTGCTAGTTTGAAAATCTTTTAAAATAACTTGTGCGGGCTCGCTTAATAAGGCTGCTACTCCGTTGGTTGAATTATGAAGTCCATTCGTATGACTGCCAAACTGGAAAACGTCCTTCATTTGTCTGACCTCAGGCCAGCTTAAAAACTGTAAACCATCAGGATCAAAGCTAACCGGAGTATCGGATACACGGCTAGTAATCAAGAAAGCCGTGGCTTTAAATCCATATTTCTTTAAAACTGGATACGCATATAAATAATTCGTTTTATGCCCATCATCAAAGGTAATGACCACTGTTTTTGCCGGAAGCTTTTTCGTACCGCGCATGTACGCATCAAATTCCGACATACTGGCAGTATAATAGCCTTGATCCTTTAAATATTTCATTTGTTCTTCAAATGCTTCTAGGTTAATAATACTAGGATTATCAGGGGAATGATTCTCGCTCTTTTTTAAAATATGATGATAAAGGAGAATTGGGGTACCGCCGCTTGAGGCATGGGCCGTAATGTCCTTAGAAACTAAAATAGCGCTTGTCAAAATGAAAAATAGTAAAATAGTTTTTCCGAATTTCATGATATGAACCTCTCAGTATGTATTTATAAAGTAACAGTGCTTTATTACTATATCACCACTGCCAAAAATAGTAAATTAGTAAAACACTATTCTTATTTTAATATCTATTTTCACTTAAGGAATAATATGCAAAGTTGCTTTTGGATGTGAAAGGGAAATGAGGAAAAAAGAGGATTTGTGTACCACTTCACGTTAGCAATAATCAAAACAACGTCAAAAACCACGATTCAAATTTCAACCGTGGTTTTTGAGTAGCTCTTATTTTGTCAAAAAAACTTCGAGTTATATTAATTACATGTTCCATGCGGACTGGGGCAGCCATTGGCTGCTTTCTCTACTTGAATGGTGCTGTGTTCAATGTGAAATTCATCATGAAGGATGCGCTGGGATTGGGAAAGAATTTCATCATGAACTCCATCATCGGAAATGGTGATATGACAGCTTAAAACAGGATAGCCGGACGTAATCGTCCATATATGCAAATCATGAACCTCTTTTACGAGCGGGATCTTCCTTAGTGCCTCTTTCACCTTCCTGCTATCAATCTGTTCCGGAGCGCCTTCCATTAAAATGTGGAAAGAATCCTTTGTCACTCGATACCCGCTGATAAGGATCAACGCGGCAACGATGACACTCGCAATGGGATCAGCGATGCCCCAGCCAAAAAACATAATCAGGAGTGCGGCGACAATGGCCCCGACCGAACCGAGCATATCGCCAAGCACATGTAAGAAGGCGCTTCTGACATTCAGGTTTTCTTCCTTGTCGCCCTTCATTAAAATCCAGGCAGCAACAATGTTCACCAACAAACCGGTAATGGAAATCATCAGCATCCCTTTACTTTGAACCTCCGGCGGAGCGAGGAAACGGCCGATCGCTTCATAAAAAATATACACGGAAATGATGATTAAGGTTAATCCGTTTAAGGCTGCGGCGATAATTTCAAAGCGTTTATATCCATAGGTTTTTTCCTGCGACCCCTGCTTTTCTCCAAGTTTTATGGCGAAAAAGCTTAATCCCAGTGCAGCCGCATCACTGAGCATATGACCAGCGTCCGACAATAGCGCCAAGCTGTTTGTAACGATGCCCCCGATCACTTCGACAATCATAAAGGCCGCTATTAATAAGAAGGAACTTAATAAAGCTTTTTTGTTGCTTGTATGTGAATGGCCGTGTGAATGGCCGTGATGATGGTGATGATGGCCCATGTTTATCCCCCCTGCTCTCATTGTAGAGTAGCCTTTCTATTTCTAAAACGAAAAAATTACGATTAAGGTTATTTTCTCCTTATTTTTCAATCCATACGCTATTCTTTCACATTCAAATGTTCGTTTGATTATATCTTATTCAAATGGGGGTTTGAATGTCAATGAATTTTTCTTTTTTTAATGGGTATCTCCTAATTAGGAAATCTTCACAATTTCAACACTTAAAATCCATTTTTTCTGCAAAATTAAGCGTTACGATGAAGCTGATAAAAGAAAGGAGTTGGAGAAAAAAATGAAAAAGTTTGCGGTCGGAATTTTAAGTACATCTTTAATTCTTGGAGCGGGAACGGCTGTATTTGCAGCAGGAACAAACAACTCAGACAATGGTTTTAGCTTTGAAAAAATGCTCCCCTTTATGCAAAAAATGCACCCTAATTCATCCAAGGAGGAATTAAAGGAAATGTACAAAGCATGCCATGGTAAAGGCGGCATGATGGATGACAGCAATCAAAAGGAAATGGGCAGTAAAAATATGATGAGCAACTTTTAATTTTAAGATATGAGAATCTATTTAACCAGGTTCGGTCACAATTCTCTTTTTAAGTTTAAACATTTTTAACTTCCCTCCATCTGTTGCTGAAACAATCAGAAAAAACAACGAGACATTCGTTGTTTTTTTGTTTTTTATATAGACCAATAGGTTATAGTATCAAAAATCCCTATTAGTAACATTAAAATTCCGGCTAACCGCCCAACAGCCGTGCCGAACTTTCTGCTTTTCTTCATTAGGACACCACTGCCGCCAAGATACCAAATGATTAAGATAACAATTAATAGTGGAAGGGCTGTCCCAAGGGCAAAGATTGGCGGAAGAATAAATCCATATGGACTGGACAACACGATAGGCATTAAGGTGACAAAAAATAAGACAAACATGGTTGGGCAAAAAGCAAGGGAAAAACTAAATCCAAGCATAAAGGAACCAAACGGATTTTCATGTTTGTACTCTTTTAATCCTTTTAACAAATAAAACGTTCCTTTTATTTTAATTACTCCAATCATAAACAACCCAACGACTATCAGTAATGGCCCCATCATTTTTCGCAGCCACGGAAAATAGAATACTAGACTTTGTTCTATTCCCTTACCAAGCAGCCACACGAGCATTCCTAATAAAGAAAAGGCAACAACTTTACCAAACGTGAACCAGAAAACATCCTGCCAAACAATTTTCTTTTGTACGGAGAGGTTCCCATATAACGTAACAGCACTAATATTTCCTGTTAACTGGCAGGGGGCTAAGGACCCGACAAGTCCCAAAATAAAAGCAAAGATGATGGGCCAAGATTCGAGACTGTTTGCTATATTAAAAAATGGTTCACTAATTACAGTGCTAATTTTGCTTAATATACCGTACATTTGATCACCCTAAATCTCTTTAAAAAAAAGACAACGTCAACCAGCAGCGTATCGGTGTCTTCTATAAAACAATTATAATTAAACTCTGTGCATCATAGGCAGTGAAAATAAGTAAATATTCGCAACAGCCAGTGCAAACATCAATACGTAATATGGAAGCATGGCTTTGAAAGCAGTTTGTTTTCCTTTACCCATTCTGTGTACAACATAAACAGTACCCACCAATCCGATTAAGATCACGATATACTGAATCATTTGTACGGTTGGTGTAGAGGCAAGACTTAAACTTGCTGTATTCGAATCGATTCCAAATAATCTAATGGAGTTGTACCATACCGCTTTACCTTCCGTAAAGATATGGAACAAGTTATGTGCCAAGTGTCCTGCTAGGTCTAACGGAATAATGGCGTATCCGAAAAGTGTAAAGTTCTTTTTGACTGTTCCTTCCATACCAAAAAGGGATGCAAGTTTTGCCGTTCCTAATAATAATAGAATCGGAATAGCCATCGCAATGATAAAGGCAACTGTAAAGTTAACATTATAGTTGGTCGTACGAGTTACTGTTCCAATTGCATTTAAAATATTCTGCCAGGGTTCAAGCATCGTAATATTTTGAACGAATACGATACCCATAATAACAGCAGCAAGGGAAGCATTCTCAAGCTTCGGATTTTTTAAGCCCCATAATTCTTTTGTTGGAACTCTTGTTATAATTTTTACGGAATTATTCGGACAGCTTTTCACACAGTTCCCACAAATATTACAATCCGCACTGGACTTCATGGTTTTTGGAAACTGGAACATTGGACATCCTTCTACTTTCTCTGTTCCTCTATAGCAAGACTGTACTTTACAGGTTTTACAAATATCAGGTGTGGCTTGAACTTTTAAGGCACCGGAGCGTGAGTAGTTTCCGGCAAGACCGCCAAGGAAACAAAGCGTCTTACAGAAGGATCTTCTTCCATAAAAAACGGACGTTGCCACAACCATTGTTACGAGCAGCAGCAGCAGGTATCCTGAGCCGCGCGGCGACTCAACAATTCCCCAAACATGGTCGCTGTAAGTAATCGCAATAAAGAATAGGTCGATTAACCAAATTCCATATTTTCTTAAAAATTTTGGCATTGGACGCTTGCTGCCGACAAATTTGCGGACAATATCGCTTAATTTACCGAACGGGCATATGGCACACCAGAAGCGGCCAGCTGTTAAAAATAGAATTGGTATGATTGGCCACCATAATACCCATGTCATTGCCGTTCCAAAGTTTTTACTAGGGTCTACTGTTCCCATTACTAATTCATATACTATTAATGAAAAAACAGAGATCACGATCCACTGGAATAATCCTGGGTACCATTTGCTTTTAACAAACTTTTTTACTACCGGAATGGATAAGAGATCAAAAGGTTCCTTTTCTGGTAATTTATTCTCGGGCATTGCCATTGTTATTCACCCTTCCTTCTTCTTAACCATTTATTCCAAATTCCTATTGCGATAAATGCCAGGTTTACTGCTCCATAAGTTCCTAACACTTTATAGTTCGGCGGGGTTTCAACTACTGGTCCATGACTATGCCCACTTTCATGTTTACTTTCTTTGTTCATGTCCATATCCTCATGGCCGCCTCCACTGTCATGGTTCATGCCCTCCATATCGGTTCCGCCGCTATGATCCATGCCTTCCATATTACTTCCGTTTCCGTGATTCATATCAGCATGATCTTCACTAGCCTTCTGTTGACTACCGGTGTTTCCATTTTTAAAATTTTCCTCTGCCATTTTGATGTTTTGGTCATGCGAATGTCCCTCATCGGCAAAGGCTCTTGAATCAAATGAAAAAATAAAAGCACATGAAAATAAAATGAGAAAAACCTTTTTCAATTTTTCCACCTCCAAAAAGTTAAATAATAAACAAATGGTTTATAGTTTTAATTTAATTGGTAAGTTTGCAGTTTTTATGCATTTTTATTGGAGAATATATGGCAAACCGTCCGTATTTCAATTTTGTTCCTACATTTGTAGAAATTTAATTCTAATAATCTAGTTAGGCTCTAGTCCTTCTGCACAAATTCTGCACAAATATGTCGTACTATGAGTGAATAACAATGTTTAAGGAGGTAACAAAAGTGAGAATAAAACAAGCCACACTACTTCTTCTTACCTTGGTCCTTGCCATATTTTTAGCAGCTTGTTCCAATGGTGATAAGGAGAACCAACATGAATCTATGAAAGGCATGAATCATTCTGGTTCAGGGGAAGTTCCAAAAGGTTTAAAAGAGGCCGAAAATCCAACTTTTAAAGTTGGCAGTAAAGCTATTATTAATGCGGAACACATGGTAGGGATGAAGGAAGCTGAAGCAACAATTGTTGGTGCATTCGATACTACTGTGTATACAATTTCTTATAATCCAACCACTGGTGGTGAAAGAGTAACAAATCACAAATGGATTATCCATGAAGAAATTAAAGATGCCAGCGAAAAATCGTATAAACCAGGTGATGAGGTTATTGTAGAGGCAGATCATATGGAAGGAATGAAGGGTGCAACGGCAGTAATTGATTCTGCCGAACAAACAACAGTCTATATGGTTGATTACACGCCAACCACTGGCGGGGAAAAAGTGACTAATCATAAATGGGTTACAGAAAGTGAGCTTTCAGCGAAATAAATAAAAGCTCTGGCATAGTCAGAGCTTTTTTCGATTTATTCACTTCTTTACTCAAGAGTGCGAGTATACTTTAGTTCTAGCATATCTTATGAATACAAGCGGTATGAAGAATGATAGGAGGCTAAGAATAAAATCCAAAACCAAATGATCAGTTTGAATGATACCTGTATTTTTTAAAACGAAATAATAAACTAGAAACACAGCCATCATATTGAAATACCAAATTTGTCGGGCATTCACAATACATAACAAAGAGAGGATCGAGCTGAATAATATCGCATTTAAACTATTAATCGCTGCACTGTCCCGGTTTAAACGTTCAATCCATTCAACATGAAACGTTTTCGTTTTAAATAGTCCATAAAGAAGGATATTTAATTGAACATATATGGCAAAACATAATGACAGCAAGGTTCCATAGGTTAGCCACTTTCCCGGGGCATTTTTTAGCCTGCCCCACCACACTTTAATGACTGGAAAATAAAAAATAAGTATGCTAAATGTATACCCTATCTTCCACCAGTTAGGTTTATATACACCCCACTCTGTAAACAACCGTTCAATCCCTGCAAAAAAGCCAGCCAAAATAATACTCCAATACCATTTACCATTACGGACTGAATACAAAAGGGCAAATGCCGGCAGGATCAAGCCATTAACAATGGCTCCAAGATGTGTATCATGCTGATTATTGACAATTCCAGGGTGATAAATATAAGCCTTTCCCCACACATAAATCAGGTAGTCGAAAAACATCGTTACTCCAGAAACGGCAAAAAAGAGGATAAAGATTAGGGGTTTTCTGGATTTCCAATAGGCAGAACCTAACGCAAAAATAGTTAATAAAAGAAGTGTAAAATAAGACCACATTCCGATACTCAAATATATTCCCCCGTTTTCCTTTAGAAATATTTTCAGTATCTGAAATTAGTTTTATACCGCAGTCCTTCATATTAACTTATAATCTGCAATAGTGAACCGCCCACGGCACCTGCGATAACAATTATCCAAGGTGGAAGCTTCCAATAAACCAGCATAGAAAACAATATGGCTGCAAAAGCAAAATCATTAGGAGCTAGGATGGAACTAGTCCAAATCGGATTATAAAAGGCGGCAATTAAAATTCCAACAACGGCGGCATTTACACCCAATAAAGCACCTTTAATTTTGGGATTACGCCTTAAAGTGTTCCAAAAAGGCAATGTGCCAAAAATGAGAAGGAAGGCAGGTAGGAAAATGGCCGCTGTCGCAAGGATTCCACCTTTCCATCCATTGATAATTGTCCCTATGTACGCAGCAAAGGTAAATAGCGGGCCCGGTACGGCTTGGGCTGCCCCATATCCAGCAAGGAATTCTTCTTTAGATAACCAATGGGTGGGTACAAATTCTTTTTCTAGCAATGGCAGTACGACATGCCCGCCTCCAAAAACTAATGAACCCGACCGATAGAAACTATCAAATAAAACAAGCCAATTAGATGATGTAATCGAGCGTACAATTGGTAATATAATTAGCAAACAAAAAAACAGGGATAAACAAATCAAGGCAAAACGCTGTGACAGTGGAAAATGAATCATATCTGGCTCATCTTTATCATCGTGTTGCTTAAAGATAACAAAACCGGCTATGGCCGCCAATACAATAATACCTACCTGTATGAAGGCAGTCTGCCATAATACCGTACTAACCAGCGCAAATAAGGCAATGGTTTTTCTATGAATATCAGGAGTTAATTTAGAAGCCATTCCAATTATGGCCTGTGCAACGACAGCCACAGCCACGATTTTTAAACCATGGAGCCAGCCTGCATCATTTATTTGCAAACCTTGAAGGATGATAGCAAAAAATATTAAGGCGATCATTGATGGCGCAGTAAATCCAATGAATGCTAATATGCCGCCTAGAAGGCCGCCGCGGATAACACCGACTCCAATCCCAACTTGACTGCTCGCCGGTCCGGGGAGAAATTGACACAAAGCCACTAAATCCGCATAGCTTTTTTCATCAAGCCATTTTTTCCGCCGTACATATTCTTCATAAAAATAACCTAAATGCGCGATTGGGCCGCCAAAGGAGGTTAAACCGAGTCTCGTTGATACCAAAAGGATTTCAAAGAGCGATTTAAGATTTTTGTTGTGGTTCACTATTTTATCTCCTATTTTTTCGTCTATATGATTGTACTTTTTATATTCGCTGATAAAATGCTCGGATTCGCTGATAAACTAGAAAAATTCGCTGATAAATTACTCAGATTACTGATAAACTAGAAAAATTCGCTGATAAAAATTTTTAGAGAGCACTTTTAATAAAAAACACAGCTGCTTTACATTAAGTATATTAAATTTAAGTAGAAAATCGAGAAAATTGAGTCAGTTTTTCCAATATTTGAAGAAAAAGAAGAACCCCAAAGGCTCTTCTTTTTCAAACCCCACTATTTTTTCACTGCATCATCCTTACCAGCAAGCCAAAAACCCGTGGCAATTGCCGCTATCACAATGATAAATGGAGCATAAAAAATGAAAAAGTTAGTCACCATTCAAAATTCTCCTCACGCATGATCATCCCGTTTCCCTTGCACATACTCCTTGTTAAACAAAAACAGCTTCAAAAGGAGATACAACGATGGCAACAGCAGGCCCAATCCAGCTACAAAAGCTATAACTAAGGCAATTGCCATCGATTCATTTGTAAAGCTGTCATAAATGGTCAAATACGGATACATTAAATAAGGATAATGTGAAATCCCATAGGCCAAAAAGGCAAAAGTAAATTGCCCAACCATTAACCAGAAGGCTAATCCATAGGCCTGCCGCTTCCAAATGAAATACACCGATCCGGCGAAGAAAATAACAGACAGGGCGAACAGCCACCATAGGCTGATCAAGCCCTTGAAATGTTCAGGATTATGAGTCCTCATTTCCACGATAATCCCAGCGGCTGTAATAATCGCTGGCCCCGCCCAGATTAACGCATATTTTCGCAGAAGGTTAGTGGCTTCCTCGTCCTTGGCTTTATGGGCATACCAAGTCAAAAATACTGCAGAAATATACAAAACGGCGGTCAGACTTAGCACCACAATACTCCATGATAAAGGACTCGTGAACAAGCTCCAAAAGTCCAGTACCGGCCGCTTTTCCTCCATCCTCACAAAGCCGCCTTCGGAGATCGTCAAAACAATCGATAAAGAGGCGGGAATAAATAACCCAGTCAGTCCATACAGAATGGTATACCGCTTGTGTTTAAGTCCTCCATAAGTAGAAAACGCATAATATGAACCGCGAATCGCCAGCAGAACGATAGCAATGCTGGCTGGCACGAGTAAGGTTGAACCGAAATAGAAAGCGGTCTTTGGAAAAAAACCAACAATCCCGACAAAGAAAAACACTAAAAAAACATTGGTCACTTCCCAAACAGGTGATAAGTAGCGCTGAATGACCTTAGTCAAAATATGCTGCTTGCCTGTGACCGTACTAAAGGCGTTAAAAAAGCCGGCGCCGAAATCAATCGAGGCCACGATAATATAGCCAAAGAGAAACATCCCCAACACGGTGATTCCAAGGATTTCAAGCGTCATACCGCTCACCTGCCTTCAAGGAAGCCCGATCGGCCAATTCCTGTTCCACCGTATTTTTGCGGAACATCCTTAGCAGAACGACTACGCTGCCAATTCCCAGAATCAAATAAAGTCCGGCAAACAATAGCAGCATGAGATCGACTTGACCACTTGAGGTTGCTGCTTCTTTTGTCCGCATAATTCCCCGTAAAATCCATGGCTGCCGCCCCACTTCATCCAGCCACCAGCCCGTTTCAATCGCCAGAACTGAAAGCGGACCGCCAAGGACAAGGAGCCAGCGAAACCATTTCGAAAAAATAAACTGCCATCTAAGCCAAGTCCCCAGTAAATAGATCAATGATAAACCGGTCAGCCCCATTCCAATTGTCACCATGGCATCAAACAAATAATGGATATAAAGCGGCGGCACCTCATCTTTAGGAAACTGATCCAGTCCAATCACTTTTGCCTGCGGAAGATCTCTAGCTAAAATACTGAGTGCATATGGAACTTTTATCGCATATTTTACTTTTCCATTATCAAGGACCCCAAACAAAATAAGCGGGGCTCCCTCCTCCGTTTCAAAGTGCCATTCGGCAGCGGCTAATTTTTCAGGCTGATACTCCGCTAAATATTTTCCAGAAAAATCGCCAATTAAAGCGGATGCTACTGAAAAGACAAACCCAAGTTTTAAGGTTAAAAATAACGCTTTTTTATGGTACAAATGATCGGAACCTTTCAGCAGACGGGAGGCTCCGATGGAAGCAAGCACGAACGCCGAGGTCATATAAGCCGTTACCAGCACATGCGCAACCTTTGTCGGCATGGCTGGATTGAACATCGCGACGATCGGGCTGACATTAACAAGCTGTCCGCCTACGAGATCAAACCCCTGAGGTGCATTCATAAAGGCATTGACAATGGTAATAAAAACGGCAGAAAATGAAGCCCCGATGGCAACAGGAATCAACAGTAAGAGATGCTTTTTCTGATTCTCAAACCGGTCCCATGTATAGATATAAATCCCTAAAAAAATGGCTTCAAAGAAAAACGCAAAGGTTTCCATAAATAAAGGCAAAGCGATGACGTTGCCCGCCAGCTCCATAAAATGCGGCCACAATAGCGAAAGCTGAAGCCCAATCGCGGTTCCAGTTACAACCCCTACTGCCACGGAAATGACAAAGCCGCGTGTCCAGCGTCTTGCTAATAATATGTAATGTTCATCCTGTTTTTTAATCCCGACCCATTGAGCAATCATAATCATTAGCGGGATTCCGACTCCAATGGTTGCGTAGATAATATGAAAGGATAAAGTTAATTCTGTGAGTATTCGGCTTAATAGAACTGAGTCTTCATTTCCCATTTCACGATTTCCTTTCTTAGCCTGAAAAAATCCTTCCAATTATGGATAGGCCCAAAATAGCAGCGACGATAAAAGCAAGTAAACTTAGCCTTTGTTCTTGTTTTTTGTATATATAAAGTCCCCCCTTTGCTGCTCTTTGTTTATCTTTTCCAATATTTATGTAATTAACAAAAAAAGAAGACCATCAATTGGCCTTCTTTTTTACCCGTAGTCTGCTTTCTATTTTTTCATAGAACTCAATTAGTAAATTCACAATTCTGTTTAGTATCTCAGTTCGAAGCAATAGGTTATGGACTGCAAACGCTGTGCAGGTCCCAATAATCATCCCAGCAGTTACATCTAAAGGATAATGGACCCCTGTCCACACTCGGGATAGAGCAATACCTGCCGATAGAAGCAGCCACAACCAGCCATCACTTTTTCGCCAAATCCAAATAGCAGTCGTAATCACGAATGCTGCCGTGGCATGGTCGCTAGGAAACGAGGCATTTTTCACATGGGGAATCAGCCAGTTTACATGATGACTGACAAAAGGACGGTCCCGGTAAAAAAAGTGACCAATCAGTACGTTCACCCCAAGGGCAACACATGCGGCAATAATGGCTTCTGCCACCATTCTTCGATTTTCTGTTCGATTCCGAGGGAGAAACCAATAAAAAATGATTCCGGCAAAGAATAAATACTCTGCTTTTTCCGCTAAAAACACCATGAATGGATTTAAAACTCGCTCACTTACCGCGAGATGATTTATGAATTGAAAGGCTTCAAAGTCAAGATGAAACATTTTCGTGACCTCCTTTGATTGGCACCATCTAACTATAAAGCCACAAGCTAAATTTTCACTTAAAGTATTATTAAAAATGAATTAAGATTTCGGCAAACTCAATTCAACTTCTGTTCCCACACCTTCGGAGCTTTTCACTTTAATTTCCCCGTGATGCTGTTTCATGATATTTTTGGCAATAGCAAGGCCAAGTCCAGTGCCGCCAGTCTCACGACTCCGTGCCTTGTCCACCCGGTAAAACCGTTCGAAGATATTATCCATTTCGTCCTCCGGTATCCCAATCCCATAATCCTTCACCTTAATCAAGGTAAATTGATCAGTTTCTGATAGATAAACATCTATTTTATCTGTGCTGTATTTGATAGCATTATCTATTAAAATAATGATCGCCTGTTTTAGTTTGAGTTCATCCGCAGAGGTGGAAATGGCATCATCCTGGTAATGAAGGTCAATTTCTCGCTTATAAGCACTTGCAATTTGCTTAAGAATATTCCCGCAAAAATGGATTAAATTGATTTCTTTTATTTCTAAAAGATTACCTGATTCAGTATCGGCTAAATCGAGGAATCTTTCCGTCATTTTTTGAATCCGCGTTGCTTCCGAATGAATTGATTCAATGGCATCATGGGCAACCTCTTCATTTTGCAATCCACGTCTCAGCAATAGATCGGCATAGCTTTTGATCACGGTCAGCGGGGTTTTAAGTTCATGAGAGGCATCCGAAATGAATTGCCTTTGTTTTTCAAGATTGTCCTCTAATCTTCCTATCATTCGATTGAATGTGACTGCCATTTTTTGCAGCTCATCCTTCGTTTCGTGCTGGATGACGATTTTTTTCGGAATCCCGCTTTGTTCAATGTCCTCCATCGTGTTAATCATATTGGAGATGGGTCTCATAATCAGATTCGAAAGCAATCTGCCGCCAAGCAGCGATAAAAGCGCTCCTAAAAACGTGCAAAAAGCTAAAATAGATAGGAGGACGTCTTTCGCTAATTCCAGTCCTGATAATTTTTCAGCGACTTCAAGTGTTCCTGCGCCAGATGGTATTGGCACCCTGACAATTAAGATTTGTTCCTCCTTATCGTTTCGGATAATCGTCCTTCGTTCCGTCTCTTTTTTGCTGACGAATTTTGGTTTTATTTTTCCGGCCAAGAACTTATCATTTGTTGCCTGATAGGAAATTTTGGAATCGTGCTTTATCGTTCTAATAAAAGAATGGTTGGTTAAATAAGGGGCGAAAATTCCCTTCACCTCAGAAGGGGATTCACCTCTTTCCATTTCCTTAATCAAATTGTTTGCTTTTTGAAGCAGGTCATTAGTCTCCATATTGACTGTTATTTTCATAAAAGAAAAAAAGACAACCGCATTTACTGCCAGTAAGACACAGAGAATCCAAGCGGTCGTCATCAAATTAATTTTCGTTGTAATCTTCATTTTGTTAATTCTCCCTTACGGTGTAACCGATACCCCTTACCGTCTGTATAATCGTTGGTTCGGGAAAACCTTCCTCTATTTTCTTTCGTAAATGTCTGATAAACACATCAATGACATTGGTTTCGCCTTCATATTCATATTCCCAAACATTTACCAGGATATTTTCCCTTGTGACGACTCTATTTTTATTTGTCAATAAATAGACGAGTAAATCGAATTCCTTTGGTGTTAAGGTAATGGAAGTTTCCCCCCGTGTTACCTCTCTAGTATCCAGATTAACGGTTAAATCCTTAAAGGATAAAAGGGGATTCTCCGGCTGTGAAGCTTTTGCAGCAAGGGAATTCTGCCTTAAGCATGCCCGAACCCGTGCTAGTAATTCCTCGATTTCAAAGGGCTTTGTAATATAGTCGTTCGCTCCTTGATCGAGCCCTGCAACTTTATCCATCGTCATGTTCCGGGCGGTTAATAAAATGACCGGAAGGATTGTATTTTCTTTCCGAATTCTTCTTAGGACCTCTATGCCATTCAATTCAGGCAGCATGACATCCAGTAAGATCAAATCTAGTTTATCATTCTGGGCCGCCTGCAAGCCTTCCTTTCCATCATAGGCAACGACGACCTCATACCCTTCATACTCGAGTTCGAGCTTTAAGATCTTAGCGATTTGCTTTTCGTCCTCTACAACCAAAATGCGCTGTTTCATTAAATCCCTTCTTTTTTCGAAATGGCCTGTAAATTGCTCCCCTACAATTTAGCACTTTTTTCTCTTATATTTCTTTTTTTTATTGAAATTTAATCAAACATTAAGAAACTCCTTCTATTTAGTCAGAAGGAGTTTTCAGAGTGTCAGGCACGCTATCAAATTCTTGTAAGGAATGCCGTCTAATCGACAATGCAAGATCGGCTAGGAAGTAGAGGCCAACTGCGCCCCAAACCCATGCCCAATACGGTTCAAAGTTCCCGTATACAAGGACAACCAAGGGATGAATCCATTTTAAGCAAAGAAACGACAGCACTGCCCAGCAGGCCGAGAAAGGCAGACAAATATGTCCATGGAGCTGGAGCGGGGTATCGGAATAATCCCACCACTGCCGCTTGAAAAATTTCAACAGCAGTGCACCGGTTAAGTACTCTACTAAAGTTGGAATCACAAAGCACAGCAGCAGAGCAAATCCCCAATGTGTTTCTGGCCTAATGAAATAAACTAATAGTACTGGTGCTAACCCATACATTGGTTTAAATGGCCCATATAAAAAGTTCTCTTTTAAAAAACGTTTTTTGGTTAGAAGGTTATAACTGTTCTCCAGCAGCCAGCCAAATAGTGCGTAGACTGTAAAATAAAATAAGATGGCCGCTGCTCCTTCCATATTAAAAATCTCAGGATTTTGAACCTCGAAACCATTCAATAAGTTAATGATCATGGCTAAACCACCTTCCATGGATAAGAAATTTCCCATTTAGGATTAGCCGTTGAAATTTCAAATATACACAAAAATTTCCAGTTTTTTATTAAAATGTATTTTATTATCTTGGCCTTTTAATGGTAAATACTTCACCAATTTTGGCATAATCATTACCTGCAAGCCTGCTGACTGCACCCAGTTTTTCTTGATTAATTCTTCCCTTTTCATACAACTCCGGCTCAATATGGTATTGTACAATTCGGCCAATAATGAAGTCGCATGACGGCTCACTGTTGTTTCCGCCTAATTCTAAAGAGTGCTCAAGGATACATTCAAAACGGATCTGAGCTTCCTTTATTCCTGGAACAGATATTTTCTCGCTTGACGTTGGTGATAATTCGGCCAGCTCGACTTCACTTTCATTTGCAGGCGGAGTGGCAGAAGTGATATTAATTTTTTCCACATTCTTTTCATCGGTAATATGAACGACAAATTCCCGATGATGAAGGATGTTTCTAGCTGTGTCCTTTCGCTTCCCACCGTTTCTTTGGATGGAAATCGAAAGAAGCGGCGGGTTCGCCGAAACGATATTGAAGTAACTAAATGGCGCTCCATTTAAAACTCCTTCTTCTGATAAAGAAGTAACAAAAGCAATTGGCCTCGGAATAATGCTGCCAATTAAAAATTTATAATTTTCCTTTGCCGGCAAATTAGAAGGATTGATTGAAAGCATTGGTATTACTCCTATCCAATTATTTTTTCTATGTAAGAGAAGGGATGGCCTGCATTTTGCCATCCCTTTTTAAACTTGCCCTTTTTTTATTAAAATTTACCAGATAGTAAATGTCCAGCATTGGGAACTTCTGCTTTTAATCCAAGCCCTTTTAAAATTTTATAAACAGTAGAAGTGGCTGCAGATAATACCGGAATACCTAAACGGTCCTGAACTTGTTGAATAGCAGGAAGGGATGGCATTTGAACGCAGGCTGACAATACGACAGCATCAGCACCCTCAATATTCAAACGGTCTGCATGACCAATTAGATTCATAGGATCTAATCTGCCAACCTCAAGGTTATCTGCCACTTCAAGACTAATTGAGTCAATGACTTCAATCCCCGCTGTATTTAAATACTCTATCACCATATTCGTTAATGGCTTCATATATGGTGTGATAATCGATACCTTTTTGGCGCCAATAGTTCTAATTCCTTCGATTAAAGCACCGGCGCTGCTCACAATAGGTGTTGGTGCACCATTTTCAGCCGTGGTATTTCCTAAACGCTCTTCCGAAATCTGGTGGTAGCCGGGACCCTGACACATGATCGCGACTAAACAAGCATACGCCAACACATCACAGCGGGCATCTGATAATTCCACAGCACAACGGTCGCTTTCCACATCCATCTTTTTTAACTCCTCAGGATTGACATGCATCATTCTCATTCTGGAGGAATGAAAAGTAAAGGTTTCTTTATTAAATAGCTGTTGTCTTGCATGCATCATGGCCGGAATTTCTGTTTCCATAGTAGTATTTGAACTTGGGACAATTAATCCCACACGATAATTTTTAGTCATTATTGTTCCCCCTTAATATGATTTACAGGTTTTTACTTTGTGAAGATGGCCGGTTAAATCCCGGTTTGTAAATGGCTTAACGATTTCGATGCAGGCGAGGAGCTGATCCATATCGATCCCCGTATCAATACCCATTTCGTGCATCATAAAAACAATATCCTCCGTTGCCGCATTCCCGGCCGCCCCCGGAGCAAACGGACATCCGCCAAGTCCGCCGATTGAAGCATCAAATCGTGTCACATCTGCCTGCAAGGCGGCCATTACATTGGACATCGCCATTCCATATGTATCATGGAAATGAGCCGTAATCATCGCTTCGGTTTTTAAAGAAACAGCCTCCTTAAACAAGTCGTATACTTGCTTTGGATTCGCCCTTCCAATCGTGTCGCACAGGACAATTTCGTCTACCCCAAGCTGCTCCATTCTTTCTACCATGCTTAGAACCAGTTTGTAATCTACTATTCCATCAAACGGGCACCAGAAAGAAGTCGCAATATTATAGCGGATAAAAATATCGTTCACCTTTGCTTTTTCAATCACCGCTTCGAAACTTTCCATGGACTGCTCTCGTGTCATTTTGACATTTTTCAAATTAAAGCTGTCACTTGCACCAACAACAAGTGAAAGGGCCTTGATGCCGCTTTCGACCGCCCGTTCATACCCTTTTTCATTGGGAATCAGTGCCATGTATTGAATAGAAGGGTCTTGTTCGATTCCATCGAGTACTTCTTTGGCATCCCTCATTTGCGGTACATATTTCGGATGGACAAAGGAAGTGGCTTCCATTCGTTTAATACCTGTTTTGTTCAATTCATTAATGAGCTCGATTTTCTTTTCTGTCGGGATAAAATTGGATTCGTTTTGAATTCCGTCCCGTGGTCCTACCTCGATAATTTCAACTTTTCCCGGAAGGTTCATTTGATAACCCCTTTTCCATTTAGGAAATTCCTAGTTTTTTAGCTAAATAGGGTTCTAGTCCCCCAAGCTTCACCATTTCTATTAAATGCTCCGGCAATTTCGTTCCAGCGTACTCTTTTTCTTGTGTATGATTAATGATTTTGCCTGCCAACAGGTCAATTTCGATTTCATCGCCTTCCTGAATCAAGGAAGTATCCGCCATCTCTACGACAGGAAGGCCAACATTAATGGAGTTCCGGTAAAAGATGCGGGCAAAGGAGTTTGCCACAATGGCCCCAATCTGATGATGCTTTAGAACCATTTGCGCCGTTTCCCGGCTGGATCCTGACCCAAAATTATCCCCAGCGACGATAATATCACCCGGCTGTACCTTTTGATAGAAGGTTGGATCAATCGCTTCCATCGCATGCTTTGCTTGCTGCTCGATCGGCAGGCTCATATATTGGCCGGGAGAGATAATGTCTGTATTAATGTTGTTTCCGTATTTCCATACCCGTCCTTTGATAATAAACGACATTTACATCACTCCCTGCAAAAGGTATTTTCGAGGATCGGTTATTTTCCCTTCCAGCGCCGTGGCCGCGACTGTAGCAGGAGAGCCCAAATAAACCTCACCCTTTGGACTTCCCATTCGCCCTCTGAAATTCCGGTTGGAGGACGACATCACCACTTCACCCGCGCCGATCACACCGCTCGTAAATCCGCCGCAGGCCCCACAGGATGGCATATTGACAATACAGCCTGCTTCCGTGAGGATTTCCAAAAGACCTTCTTTATTTGCCTGCATCCAAATATGCTGGGAAGCAGGCACCAATAAACAGCGAATGTTTTTGGCAATTTTTTTTCCCTTTAAAATTTGCGCAGCAATTCTAAGGTCGCTGATCCGCCCATTTGTACATGAACCTAAATACACCTGATCAACCGGCTTCCCTTCTACACTGCCAACAGGATGTACATTATCCACTTCGTGCGGGCAGGCTACCTGTGGTTGTAATTCTGATGCATTATAGTGGAGAGTTCGGATATATGTGGCATCTTCATCACTTGCCAGCATCTCTATCTCTTCTGTTACACCCTTGGACCGCAAATATTCCACAACTTTTTCGTCTGTTTCAATCAGTCCTGTTTTAGCTCCTGCTTCTACAGCCATATTGGATAAGACAAGGCGTTCATCGATCGATAAATTCCGGATGGCACTGCCTGAAAACTCCAAGGCCTGATAGGTAGCCCCTGCATGTCCCAGGTCCTTAATTGTTTTGAGCACCATATCCTTGGCAAACACACCTTCCGGCAGCTCGCCATCCCAAATGACTTTTATTGTTTCAGGAACCTTAAGCCATGTTTCACCGGTTAAGAGAACGCCAATCATTTCAGTAGACCCAATCCCTGTAGCAAAGGCACCAAGTCCGCCTGCCATACAGGTGTGGGAATCTGTACCGAGAATCAATCTTCCTGGGCGGACATGTCCATGTTCAGCGATCACTTGATGACACGGTCCTTCAAACTCATAATAATAGGAAAGATCCTGCTCTCTTGCCCAGTCACGCGTGAACTTTAAAATATCTGCCTGCTGGACAGTCGCAGGAGGTGTACAGTGATCGGAAACGACGACTACTTTTTCTTTATCAAAAAGTTTGCCGCCGAGGCGTTTAAAACCGCCATCTACCAGCCATGGTCCCAGCAGGTCATGCATGAGAGCAATATCCACGTTTACCCAAACAATATCCCCTGCCTTCACACCGGCCTGCCCGGAGGCCCTGGCAAGGATTTTTTCTGACATGGTCATTCCCATGAAACTTGCACTCCCTTCCTAAATAATTCCTTTTTCTTTCAAATCGCTGATTTGCTCTTCGGTTAGGCGGAGCTTCTCCTCCAACACATCTTCTGTATGCTGGCCCAATTTTGGACCTGCCCACTCAACCCCCCCAGGAGTTTCACTCATTTTTGGAACGATACCTGGCATCTTCAGCATTCCCAAGCCTTCCACCGCTACCTCTTGAATCATTTGCCGTGCTTGATAATGCGGGTCATTCATAATATCTTCCACCGAATAAATGGACCCTGCAGGAACCTTCGCTTTATCCAAATATTCCATTACCTCCAAGAATGGAAGACTCTTTGTCCATCCTTCAATAAGACCATCCAAGTATTCAGCGTGTTCAGATCGTTTTGCGTTATTTTCAAAGCGCGGATCCTCTGCTATGTCGTCCCGTCCCATTGCATACATCAGTCGTTTAAAAATGGCATCCCCATTGGCGCCAATAACAACATACTTCCCATCGGAACACATATACGTGTTAGATGGTGTAATACCAGGGAGTGTGCTGCCTGTTCTTTCCCGGATTAATGCAGCACGATCAAACTCAGGAACCATGCTCTCCATTAAGCTGAATACTGATTCATACAAGGCAACATCGATGACCTGCCCCTCGCCTGTTCCATTTACATCACGGTGATAGACAGCCATTAACGCACCGATAACCGAATAAAGTGCAGATAAAGAGTCTCCTATACTAATTCCAACTCGTGTTGGCGGACGGTCTGGGTATCCTGTAATATAGCGGAGTCCCCCCATTGCTTCCCCAATCGAACCAAAACCAGGTTTATCCTTGTAAGGTCCATCCTGTCCATAGCCTGAAACACGAATCATAATTAAGCGAGGGTTAATTTTCTTTAATTCTTCATAACCAAGCCCCCATTTTTCCATGGTACCCGGACGAAAATTCTCGATTAGAATATCAATTTCTTTTACAAGCTTTTTTATGATATCCTGGCCTTCAGCTTGTCTTAGATCAATGGTGACCGACTTTTTATTTCTTGACTGGACATACCACCAAAGGCTTGTCCCGTTTTCGACAACACGCCATGATCGAATCGCATCGCCTGTGAGAGGGGATTCCACCTTAATGACCTCAGCGCCAAATTCGGCCAATAATCTTGATGCAAATGGCCCTGCAATCAGTTGGCCCATTTCCAACACCCTTAATCCTTCGAGTGCTTTTTTCCCCATTTTAAGTTCATCTCCTAGTTTTTTCATTTTCCTGATTAAAACGAATAAACTTCTCTTCCCCCATAAATAGCGGGAAGAGAAGTAATTCTGTCATTGTTTTTTCAATTAATTTCCGCTTGTCAGTTCCACACCTTTTGTTTCTGGAATCGCCAATACAAGGAATGCGGCGATGAAGTATGAAACGGCTGCAAGAGTAATAACGACTGGATATGTAAAACCTGATGCAATAAGGACTGGTACAATCAGAATTCCGGCAATCGCTCCGACGCGTCCAAAGTTAAAACAGAAACCTGCTGCTGTCGCACGGATACTTGTCGGGAATAATTCCGAATACCATGCGCCGAAACCGCTGAAATAGCCGGTAAAGAAACCTAGTAAAGAAGAAATAATACCTAAGGTGAAAACATTGGATCCATTTAGTAAAAGTTTTCCATCTGTCAATGGCATATGACTTGAAACATAGGTGAAAATTGGCACCATGATTGTCATACCCAGAAAAAAGACCATGAACGAAAATCTGCGGCCGATTTTATCAGCAAGATAGCCGTATACGATATAACCGACCATTGCGCCAACGCCTGTCCAAATTAGAAATACAGGTGCCTGGTCAATTCGGATGCCAAGTACTTTTTGAAGATAGGTTGGAACGAAAGTAAAAATAATCCAATAGCCTAACATTCCAAGAACGGATACAAGTAGTGCTAGAATGGTAACTTTTAAGAATTCAGGTTTAAAAATGGCGCCGATGCTGGCTTTTTTTGCGTTATTCTTAATGAAGTCACGGTTGGCGAGCCAGACTGGTGATTCTTTTACAAATAATACAATGTACAGAACAGTAGCAAAGGCAGGAATACTGGCAATCATAAATAGATTTCTCCATGATTCCGGATCTTGTGGATTTAAAATCGACCAGGCGAAGATAGCTGCTAATAGGTTACCGCCTGCCCAGCCTGTTTGCATGAAAGAAATCGCTTTTGCCCGTTTTTCCGGCTTCCAAACTTCTGAAATCAAGGCTGCTGCAGCTGACCAAAGGCCGCCGACCGCTACACCTACTACAAAGCGGTAAATATTTAATTCTATTACACTATGAGCGAAACCACACAGCAATGTTCCAATACCATAGGCTAGGACCGAAATGACAAGAGTCTTTTTTCTTCCTATACGATCGGAAATGTTCCCTAAGAAATATCCGCCAATACCAGTAGCAAGAAGGAACCAAGCTACAGTGGAAACAACAGCACTAATTTCTACTTTAAAAGACGCTGCAATGGCAAGGATCACGAAACCAAAAATCCCCGCATCTAAAGCATCGAAAAGCCATCCAAGCCAAGAACCAATAAGAGTATGATATGCACCTTTTTGTGATATTGCTGGTTGATTTGCTATCAGAACCTTTTGTGGCATTGCCATATTGTGTTACCCCCTATGTTTTGTAAAGTGATACGAGTGCAAGTAAATCTTGCTCGATATGACCGTGCATTTCCTTTTCCGCTTTATCCCCATTCCGTTCTTTAATTGCTGCGACGATGCGCTCATGCTCCCCTATAAAACTCCCATCACGAACGCTTCCTTTAAAACCGAAATTGCGAAGATAGGTAACCTTATCCCGAATCATATTTGTTAACGAAATAAGCTGGCGATTACCTGATGCCTCGAGAATAATTTCGTGAAATTGAATGTTTAATTCCACCACTCGTTTCATGTCTTTTTTAATCCAAACGTCATTTGTTTCTTCTATAATCATTTCCAATAATTCTATTTTAGCTGGATTAATATTGACTGCAGCCAGCTTAGCTGCAAGCGCTTCCAATCGCTGCCTGCATTGATAAATATCAATCATGTCTCTTAGTGTAGGCTCAAACACATGCAGCGCGCTTCCTTTTTGTACAAGCAGTTCGTCTTGAACAAGCATTCTAAGCGCTTCCCGCACTGGTGCCCGGCTGACGCCAAATTCTTCGGCAAGCCTTACTTCTACTAATCTTTCACCAGGATTATAGTAACCATCTATTAAACGCTTTTTTATTAATTGATACATTTGAGCATGCAATGGCTCGGTTTTTACGACTGATAACACTGAAAACCACTCCTTTCTTTTAGTATTCAGAATCTAGCAAGCGGTTTCATGTTGTGATTCTAATATATTCTATTTTCTGTCGACAGTCAACAGTCAACAATTCGATTTTTTAGAAAATTTGATTCATTTCGACAAAAAAAGAGCCCTCGGGCTCTTCTATTCTAATCATTAAGGTTTTTGGTATCAGGAATTGAGGTCAATTTGCTTTTCAATTTCCTTTTTAACCCCTGGCTTAGCAACTGAAGCAAAAATAACCACCATACTCACCAACCCAATCCATACTAAAACTGATGTCGGGTGGTTCCAGCTTATGCCTTTGCCAAAGAAGAATAATTCACGAAGTCCGTCGACCATGAAGCCCATTGGCAGCCACGAATGAATCCAGTCACGATAAAACGAAGACATAAATTCTGGTGCCATTGCAAGCAGCGGTGCGCCGAAGAAAAGAATCAGGACAAAGATTGGAATCCCCTTTATACCCGTCCAAGAAAGAACTGCTGATATCATTAAGAAAAAGCTGAAGCAGGTCATAGATAGGAATAAGGCGATAACGACGAATTTAGGAATGTGAACACCGATAGTTTCCGCCATCCACGTTAATCCAAAGCCGGCAACAAGGGCGATAACTGCTCCCATAAGTATTTGAGCAACGTGAACAGCGAGTTTTTCCTTCCGATTCGCAAAAGGTAATTTACTTACCATAAGGAAAATGATGGCTGCCCCTGCGATACTTGCCATCCAGAGCGGCTGAAATAAGGAGACCGGAGCATTGCCATTCATGCTCGCCGTCCCAACTTCATTAACATTCGTTACTTTCTTTGTGATCGGTGATACTAACGCTGCTGCTTGTTTCGTGGTAACTGTGCCGCCTTGTTTTTCAAAGCCCGCGAGTAACTGGGCCCTGACATTATTATTGATATTGTCGACCATTCCGTTAAGCGCGGTGGTTACCATCGTCGAAGCAATCGTGTTCATCCCTTGATTGACCATTATCTTAATTTCCGGTGAAGTTGGTGAAGGGCCCATTAAGGATGCTTGTTTCTGTGAAAAATCCTTAGGAATGACGATAGCTCCGTAATACTCTCGGTTGTTTAATCCCTTCCTTACTTCCTCATTGCTTTTAATAAAAATAAACTTAATGGGCGACTCTTTTTCAGTTTTTGCCTGTATCATTTCACTAATCGTTTTTCCCATATTCAAATGGCCCTGATTCGGAATTTCCACGCCTTGGTCCTCGTTGACAAAGGCAATTGGTACATTTTTCGGAGTGGGTTTGACCGATGGCACAAGCGTTAAGCCAAATATAAGCACCACGATTAAAACAATAACAGGCGATAAAATGACCAGTTTATTTTTAAACAAACTCATAATTGAGTATTCCCCCTTTATTGAACAAGCTGTTGATTATTGTTCACACTGTTAATTATAATGGGTCTATCGGGTATCGCAATAAACAATATTGGTCGCAATGTCGAGTAATTAACAGAAATGAATAACATGTTGAATTTAATAAAAAATTTTTTGGAGGGCTAAAAAATGTCCGATAAAGCAGCAGATAGACGAGTCATCCGGACCAAACGAATGATCCGGGATGCTCTCACCGAGTTGATGGAGGAAAAAGGCTTTGAAGGAATTACGGTGCGCGATTTAACGGAAAAAGCGAGTATTAACCGTGGTACCTTTTATTTGCATTACCGGGATAAGTACGATCTTCTGGAGCAAAGCGAAGAAGAGGTTATTACAGGAATTGGGCGACTAGTAAATAATATCAAGCCAAAAGAGGCTGTAAGCTTTACCAGTCAAGACGAACCTTTTCCCATTATCTTGAAGCTTTTTGAATACTTCCAAGAAAATGCGAGTTTCATGAAGGTCATTTTAGGCCCAAAAGGGGACGCCGCCTTTCAGGGCAAAATGAAGGAATTAATCAAAAAAACCTTTTTTCAAAAAATAGCGGAAGATCTAAAAATCGAAGAAATGCTCGTCCCAGTCGATTATTTGATTTCCTATGTCAGTTCCGCCCACCTTGGGGTCATTCAGCATTGGCTGCAAAGCGGAATGGAAAAATCACCGCGGGAAATGACCTTAATTTTAACAAAAATGACCCTTTTTGGACCGGGACATGTGGCAGGGCTAAAAAAATAAGGTAATCGTCATCTTTTCGAATCTAACCAGTAACAATGAACACTTTCCTCACTATTGTTCATTGTAATTCCTGCCATGGCATTTTAATATTAAGGTATAGATGGTCAACACGGTGTTCATTACAGTGTTTGATTAGGAGGCGTTTTTTGATGAATCCAACCATTAAAGTGGAGCAGGTTAGCAAGAGCTTTGGAAAGAAGCCTGTTTTAAATGACGTCAATTTGACGATCGAAAAGGGGCAATTATACGGTCTAATTGGTCCATCGGGTGCAGGAAAAACCACATTAGTTAAAATGATTGTTGGCATGGAAAAATCGGATCGAGGATCGATTCATGTATTAGATGTACCGATGCCAAATCTCGGTTTGCTGCAGGAAATAGGTTATATGGCGCAATCCGATGCCTTGTATGTTGAGCTGACCGGTGAAGAAAATCTTAAATTTTTTGCTTCTTTATATAAGCTTAATAAAGAAGAACAGAAGAAGCGAATTGCTTATGCGGCGGACTTAGTCAACCTGACGGGTGATCTTAAGAAACGTGTGGCGGCTTATTCTGGCGGGATGAAGCGGCGGCTTTCCTTGGCGATTGCGCTCATTCAGGATCCGAAAATTTTAATCTTGGATGAACCAACTGTAGGGATTGATCCCGAATTAAAGCTGTCGATTTGGAATGAACTATTACGCCTAAAAAATGAGGATGAAAAAACGATAATTGTGACCACCCACGTGATGGATGAGGCCGTTAAATGTGATTATATCGCCATGGTTCGCGACGGCCGCATTTTGACAAACGGTACGCCAAATGAGTTAAAAGCATTATACGGTACGGATGATTTCGATGAGGTTTTCCGGAAAGCCGGGGTGAAGCAGTCATGAGAACGATGGCGCTTATCAAAAGAATCATAAAGCAAATGGTTCGTGACAAACGAACGCTAGCCTTAATGTTTGTTGCACCGCTGTTGATTTTGACCTTGATGTACTTTTTATTTAATGGGAATACAGTTGAACCGAAATTAGGCGTATCGGGTGTGGATAGCAGTCTTGTAGAAGCGTTAAAGAATGCCGATATAAAGGTAAAGGTATATGAGAATGCAACAAAAGATACAGTAGTGGATGACGACCTGAACGGGCTCTTGGTCCAAGAAGACGGGCAAATAAAATTGACACTTCAAAATGATGATCCTACGTCAGCTAAAGGCTTGCAGGCAAAGGTTAATCAAACCGTTGTGGCCATTGCGGAGTCCAAGCTGATACAGCAAAATCCGGCACTGGCAGGCATGATGCCTAAAAAGATTGAAACAAACTATGTTTATGGAAATAAAGATACGGTCTTTTTTGATGTGTTAAGCCCGATTTTAGTTGGATTCTTTGTCTTCTTCTTTGTATTCATCATTTCAGGGATTGGCTTATTGCGCGAGAGGACAACAGGAACATTGGAACGGTTATTGTCGACTCCAATTCGCAGGGGAGAAATTGTTACAGCTTACCTCGCCGGTTATGGCATGTTTGCGGTGATTCAAACATGTATCGTCGTTTTTTATGCAGTTAATGTTTTGGATATCGTGCTGGTCGGATCGATTTGGAATGTCCTTCTGATTAATTTGCTGTTAGCATTGGTCGCTCTTTCTTTAGGTACCTTGTTATCAACTTTTGCCGCTTCTGAATTTCAAATGATGCAGTTTATCCCCATCGCGGTTGTTCCACAAATCTTTTTTGCCGGGATATTCCCGCTTGAAGGAATGGCCGATTGGCTGCAGGTGATTGCAAAGCTGTTCCCAATGTTTTATGCAGGGGACGCTTTAAGGGGTGTTATGTATAAGGGTTTTGGTTTTAGTGAAATCAGCGGTGATCTTTTGGCTTTGGTCATTTTCGCATTGATTTTTGTCATTTTAAATATCTTATCTATAAAAAAATACCGGAAATTATAATAAAGAGAGGGGATGATTAATATAATCATCCCCTCTAGTTTTTTATCGGATTGTTTTTAATGCGCCGCTCCAAGAAACGACTTCGTCAAGCATAGCCGTTACATTTGTAAGGTGTAATTCAGCTGGCTTGAATTCACTTCCGTTAACGAAATCAGTGAATAATGACAATGTTGGATGTGTACGAACATCAGCCACTTTTAATTCTCCAAGGATGCCGCGTAAGTGTTCAGCCGCACGCGCTCCTCCAGTTGATCCATAGCTGACGATTCCAGCAGCTTTGTTATTCCAAGCTTCACGGGCAAAATCAAGGGCATTCTTTAATGCACCTGTGATGCTGTGGTTGTATTCTTGAACGATGAATACAAAACCATCAAGGTCAGCAAGCTTTTGGTTCCATGCAGCAATGCCTGGTTCAGAACCGTCAGTTGTGCCTAAGAATGGTAAATTGAAATCTGCGATATCGACGATTTCGTAATTAGCATCGCCGCGTTTGTCAGCAATTCCTTTAACCCATTCTCCCACTTGTGGGCTTACGCGTCCTTGACGAGTGCTTCCTAAAATAATACCAATGTTTAATTTTTCCACAGTTTTTTCCTCCTCGGATGTTTTTCCAAATAATTTATCTAATAATCCCATTATTAGCACCACCTAAAAGTGAAAATCTCAAATTAAGATATTTTAATTCAACTAATCTCAAATTTAAATATCTTTAATTCAAAGTAATAATATGATATTTTTCTCATTTTGTCAACCATTTTTAACTTATAAAAATACTCGGAATTCGTGCTGAAAGAATTCCAGCAACTTTAGATCCTGTTAAGGGGATTAAAAAAATAAAGGGCAGAATCACTGATGGTGATTTCTGCCCTCATATTGTTAAGTTTTTTTTTAAATGGTATGGTAGTGGAAATTACAACATCCTTATGCCTCATTAACGATAAACGAAGCAGTAATGCTGTTTGATTGTGCAATAAGTTATGCCACTATTTTTTAGGAATAAATTGAGGTATAACAATATGGCTATTTTAATAATGATACCGGAATATAAAAAGGGCTGCCGGAAGCAGCCCTTTCTTTATCCAATTTTTTCATCATACCTGCGTTCATCATGTACGAAAAGAATCCCCAGCTCGTGGTGATCCCCCTCAAATAAAACACGCTGAACGAAGCGAATTTCGCCATTTGTATCCAGAACATCGAGTTTGCAATGGGCACGATTTTTTTGCAGGGCTTCGTAAAACTCTTTTTCATCAAGAACCAATACTCCGTTGACTTTTGCGATGATTTCCCCGGCCTGAAGTCCCATTTTATCTGCAGGAGATTCCGGTATAATCCCGATAATCATCAGGCCTTGATTTTTTTTCGAAAAATAAAATGGCAGCCCTTCATCCTTCAAATAAGCAAATAATGCTAAAGATTCACGACCAATGATAGCCAGTGAGGCAACCACAATGCCGAATAGCGGATTCCAATAGCCAGCTGCGGAAAGGATTGTAACCAGGACTCCAAGGGTGATAACTCGCCGGCCATAGAGCTCGACCGCTTCTTTTGGCAGTGTCCCTTTAATTTGTTGGTGAAAGCCAATCGCAAATGGAACAAGAATAAGCGAAAATTCCTTTGCCCCGATATGAAAGACCGGCCACCATTCGAACGGAAGATGGAGGGTATCACCTGGTACCAGCATAAACAATGGGAGCATCCAGATGCGTTTCACTTCGTGGACACCAATGCTTTGCCCCCGCTTGCTTTTCGCTAGTTTTGGAGAAGTTCCTCTAGTGCCATTTTTTACAATCAAAATCCCTTCCGCGATTAACAAAAGCCCCAATATTACGACAATGGAAGGATACACCTTGTCACCAATCGAATGGAAAGCATCCGAAAACGGGGGAATGGACCAGTTATTTTCCGAAAACAAAATGATTGCAAAAAAGGCTGCACCTACCGTGTAGGCTGGTGATACCCAGCGAACATTTGTTGTAAGAGACCACAAGAACGTAAATCCAGCGATCAGCAAGATTGCGGCAAAAGGTACGGCAATCCCTGCCGCGACCACAATAATAGAAATCACCAGACCAATTAAAAGGCCAGTTGGAAACAACTGCCGGAGCTCGAAATAGGCATCATACGCCCGAATATGGAAATTTTTCCGTTCACGTTTCACCCTCAAGACGCCTAAAATCCCTGCAAGGAAAACGAGATAGTATAAAACAGGATGAAGAAATAACTTGCCTGTCCCTTTAAGAAGCTCTACAAGCCATATTTGCACCAATTCCTGTCACCTGCCTCTATTAAATTTCTAGCATTCTAGTATAAAAAATCTCTTAAAGATTATTTTACCAAATAACACCCATAAAACATATTGCTAGTTTCTAGAAAAATGAAAAAATGTCTTTCTTACTAATTTCCGCCTGGCCATATTGTGGATTTACGAGCATCACCCCTAATTCCCGCGAACTTGGCTGCTATTTCAGTGGAAATTCTCGATAATTCCGCAAAAAACTGCAGTATATTCTGCGAATCCACTAAAATATTAGAATAAAAGACAAAAAAACAGAGGCCAAAAGCCCCTGTATTCTATTTTGTAATCAACCTCAACGCCGTCTGCAGCTGAAGGTCATTTTTCTCTTTTTTCATTTCTTTAATCACAATTTCTTCCAGTTTGGCTGCTGTTTTGCTATCAATTTTCCCGGTTGATGTCAGATTATATTGCTGTTGGAAGCCTTTTACAGCAATTTTCGTTTCGGAACTAAAGTATCCGTCTGTCCGGCCTGGAGCAAATCCAAGGGCGTCAAGAATTTCTTGGGCGCTCTTCACCTGTTCATTGTTCATGTCCTCCACAAGCGGCTTCTCAACCTGTAGCGGATGGGTTCCAAAAATGGCTGGCTGTTTAATGGCGACATCCGGCTTAATGCCTTTTTTATGAATCCAATTTCCATCCGGGGTCAGCCATTTAGCTAACGTTAATTTAATATTACTTCCATCCCCCATTGGTACAGCCTGCTGCACCGTTCCTTTGCCAAAAGTAGTTTCACCGACCAGCTGGTAACCATCGGCCTCCTTAAGAGATCCAGCTAATATTTCCGATGCTGATGCACTGCCCTTGTTTACCAAAACGACAACAGGATAATCCTTCTTTTCGGAAATAGTAGAGAAATAGCGCCTTTTATCTCCGTTTCGTTCTTGTATTTGCACATATGGCTTATCCTTCGGCACAAATTCTTTTAAGATTTCACCAACACTTTCCAAAAATCCACCCGGATTCCCGCGCACATCGATAATCAGGCCTTTGATATGATCGTTCTCCAAAGCCTTTAAGTCCTTTTTAAAATCCGCTGCTGTATCTTCTGAGAATGATGTTACTTCAATATAGCCGACCTTTTTGCCATCATGCTTTTTAACCGAAGCATGAACGGTTTCAAGCGGAATTTCATCTCGCTTCACGTCAATGGTGAGCGGTTCTTTTAGTCCATTACGGGCTATTTCCAGCTTTACGGTGGTGCCCTTTTTACCGCGGATTTTTAACGTCGCCTTATTTAGGTCAAGTCCCTCCACACTCTTGCCGTCTACCTTTAGAATTTGATCGTTTGGCTTAATGCCTGCTTTTTCAGCTGGGGAGTCTTTAAAAGGAGAGACGATAACAATTTTGCCATCCACCATGCCGACCTCAGCGCCGATTCCTTCAAAAGATGATTCTAACGATTGGGTGAATTGCTGGGCTGTATCCTTGTCCATATAAACGGAATAAGGGTCCTTTAAAACGGAAAGCATTCCTTGAATGGCCCCTTCAACCAGTTTGTCACTGTCTACTTTTTCAACGTATCGGCTTGAAATCAAATCATAGGCTTGTTCGACTTTTCCGAGGTCGGCAGTTTCTGTTGCAGAATTTTCGGCTTTATTTTTTGGAGATAGTGCTTGCTCGAGGGCGGAGCTTGTTTGTTTATTTTCAAAAAACTGCATTCCTGCATATGTGCCCCCCGCTCCCGTGAGAAGCGAACCCGTCATTAACAGGGCAATCCATTTTCGATTCATTGAGATCCTCCTCAGCTAAAATGCCTATTTACTATCTATTTTTATATAAAGGCATCATTTTCCTGCCCGATTATTAACATATATGAGCGGAATGGACGAGTTATGAATAGAAATGTGGACGAACTATTAGACGGATTATTAAAAATAAAAAAAAGAAGAAGCAAAAAGCTTCTCCTGTATCTTATTATGGAAGTGGAACAATTCCTCTTGGATCGATGGCATTGTGCTTATCCTGCGTCCACGGACCTTTATGAAGTTCAAAGTGTAAGTGCTGTCCTTCAGATGAACCTGTATTACCCATAACACCGATTTGCTGGCCTTTTTTCACAACAGCGCCATTGCCAACTATCCGTGAGCTCATATGGGCATATACAGTCGTATACACTTGTCCATTAATGGAGTGTGAAACGAAAATACAGTTTCCATAACTGCTAGATAGATAGGATCTAATGACGACACCGTCTGCTGCTGCAACAATTGGTACCTTAGTCTTATTTGCAATATCTACACCATAGTGCATGCCGTCACTTCGCATACCAAAACCTGATGAGGGTCTGCCGACTGCTGGCTGTGTCCAATAGCCACTAGAAATTCCTGGAACTGAACCAGAACTCGCTCCGCCGCCGCTGTTTGAGCTTGAGCTTGTGCTTGAGGAGTTGTTTTTATTGGCTGCTGCTGCTGCCTGTGCTTGTTTTTCTTGTTCTAATTGGATGGCCTTTTTAATTGCTGCCTCTTGTGCTGCCAAGAGTTCTTCCTGCTCTTTCAAGTCCATTACATGTTCATGTTCCTCTTGTTCTTGCTCGACTAGACCGGCTAATAATTTATCTTTTTCCGCCTTTTGAGCAGCCAGCTGCTTGTTCATTTTTTCTAAGTTTGCCACCATGGTTTGCAGGCTGGCAAGGTCTTTTTCCACTTGTGCTTGCTTTGTTTCAAGTTCCTTTTTATCGGCTTCATGCTGCTTTAAAATATCCCGGTCCGCTTGCATGATAGTGGCGACTGCATTGGCACGGTCAATGAAATCACTAAAGCTTTCGGAGCCCATTAAGACATCGAGATAGTTGACCATTCCGCCATTTTCCTGATAGTTGCGTGCACGGTCCTTTAAGAGTATATTTCTCTTTTTAATTCGATCCTTTAAAACCTTTGTTTCTTCTTGAAGTTTTGTAATTTCAACTTTAGTTTTTTCTATTTTGGCCGTTTCATTATTAATCTTATTAGTCGCGTCAGTGATGGCATAGTCCAGGCGCTTCATTTCGCTCTTTACGTCTGCCTGCTGATTTTGCAGGTCACTGATTTTATCATTTGCTGCATTAATTCCTGATTTCACATCGGAACGCTGCTCTTGGATTTTATTTTGGTCGCCTTTTAGTTTGGAGATGGATTCTGCGTTTGTCTTTGCAGGAACTCCCGCAAAAATGGTCCCAAACCCCACTGCGGCAACAGTGGCGAGAGTGATAAATGTTTTCCTCATCTCGATTTCTCCTCCCATTTCTCTATGTACAGGTAAATCGTTCTTTATCTGTTTGTTTGTTTGTTTTTTAACGAAGAAATCAGGAAGGGCCTCGTAGTAAGCCCTCCCTGATGATTTTTAAACCTTGGGTCTTTTAAACTTAGTAGTTGATTTGCGCTTCAATCCACTGTGTTAAAAATCAACATGGCCTTTAAAGCAGCCTAAACCTTTAAAAACTTCCTAACGGACATGACGCTTCCCCATACTCCTATCAAGGCCCCCATTAAAATGAGGATGCCGGAAACCTGATAGACGAATGGATCGAAAGGCAGAACTTTAATAAACGTTCCCTGAAGCTTTGGTCCGATATAGTCATAAGCACGATAGTAGGCAATTGCGATCAGGATAATCGGTAATATGGAACCAAGAATACCGAGCCATAAACCTTCAAGGAAAAATGGCCAGCGAATAAAATTATTCGTCGCTCCTACTAATCTCATAATCTTAATTTCTCTGCGTCTAGCAATAATCGTAATTTTAATGGTGTTAGAGATTAAGAATATCGCTGTAAAGAATAAGCCGATAATTAAGACAACCCCGACATCTCGGCTTGCCTTGATAAATTTAAATAATTTTTCAACCTTGCCCTGCCCGTATTTTACTTTTGCCACGAAATTGTCTTTTTCTATTTGTTTCGCAACCTTCATGGTATCTGTCGGTTTTTTCGTTTTTACGATAAATACATCGTTTAGCGGATTATCCTGTTCAAATAGCTTAAAGGCCTTTCCTTCTTCACCAAGGCTCTGCACTAAGTCTTTTAATTCTTGTTCCTTTGGCGAGAATTTGACACTTTTTACTTCAGGTATCTTTTCAATCTCACTTTTTAATGCTTGCTGATCTTGTTTGTTGGCAGCCACGTCGATGTGAACGCGGATTTGCACGTCCTCTTCAATGGTCTCAGCCACTCTATTAAGATTCATCATAATAACGAAAAAGACGCCGACTAAAATTAATGTAACGGTAACGGCACTAACGGATGCAAAAGTCATCCAGCCATTTCTGCCAATGCTTTTTAAGCTTTCGCGGGCGTGACGGCCAATTGTTCTAATTTTCATAACCGTAATCACCTTTCTGCTCATCACGTACGATTTTTCCGCCTTCGATAGCGATCACGCGATGCCTTAATGTATTAACGATTTCCCTGTTATGGGTTGCCATCACAACCGTTGTTCCTCTTTCATTTATCTCTTCAAAAATCTTCATAATTTCCCATGACGTATCCGGATCCAGGTTTCCAGTAGGCTCGTCTGCAATAACTACTTTCGGTGAGTTGACGATGGAGCGAGCGATGGAAACACGCTGCTGCTCACCGCCGGAAAGCTCGGAAGGCAGCATTTTAATCTTATGTTTTAGATTCACAAGGTCAAGAACTTCCATGACTCGTTTTTTAATATACTTTGGCTGTGCTTCAATTACTTCAAGAGCAAAAGCTACATTTTCATAGACTGTAAGAGTTGGAAGCAACTTAAAGTCCTGGAAAACAACACCTAGATTCCGTCTGAAAAGCGGAACCTTTTTCATTTTTAATTTTGCTAAGTTTACACCATTCATCATGATGGTTCCTGAGGTTGGTACCTCCTCACGGTACATCATTTTAATGAAGGTCGATTTCCCGGCACCACTTGGACCAACAACATAAACAAATTCGCCCTGGTTAATCCGGACATCTATTCCATTAACGGCCGTTACGCCGTTCGGGTACTTTTTATATACCTCTTGCAGTTCTATCATTTATATCACCTAGTTTTAAAGTTATTTTAGAAAATTCGACAAAAATCTTCTTTTATTTTCAAAAGCAGCCAAAATACAAGACAATGTGCGCAAAATTTCGCATGATATTATTATAACATCATAAATCGCCAAAAAAAGCGGTAAAAATATTACAGTTTCTTTTCAAAGAATACAAAGTCCGCCATGTTTATCTAGTATTACGGCCTTTTTTAACAAAAGGATACGGCTGTTTTGTCGATTTTTTTTGCTTGCATATTTATTCAGTAGGCAAGAAGGACTATTCATTTTATAGGGAATTGGGGATTTCGCGGGAGGGAACGGGGATTCCGCGGAATTTAGAATTTATTTCGCCGATTTCCTTCTTTATTTCGCGAACTGCCACAATTTAGATAGAATGAAAAAAACGCTCTGCCGATTTCACAGAACGTTTTTCAATGGTTTTATTTTTTTTCTGCAAGCCATGCAGCTACCGTTTCAGCGTCATCACCTTCCACTACGTTAGCTGGCATACCGCCTGACTTGCCATTTTTAAGAATATCTAAAATTTCATCCTTGGAGTATTTAGATCCAATCTTCGTTAAGTCCGGACCCATTGCCCCTTTTAAATCTCCGCCATGGCAGCCTGAGCATTTTTGATCAACAATCTTTGCTGCCTCACCGCCAGAAGCGGTATCCTTGCCATTGTCATCGTCTGAACCGCCGCCGCAAGCAGCAAGTCCCATTACTAAAGATGTCCCCATTAACAACGTTAGTAGCTTTTTCTTCATTATTTTTCCCCCTACAGAAAAAAATTCCATTACTATTATAGTATAAACTAGTACTAAGCCCGTTTGAAACCCTCACCTAGTACCTCAGCAGCATCCATAACGACGACAAATGCAGATGGATCAAGGGTTTTAACCAATTGTTTCAATTTTGTGAACTCCGATTGATCGACCACACACATTAACACGGGACGTTCATTATCGGTAAATCCCCCATGTGCAGAAAGCTTGGTCACGCCCCGTTCCACTTTTTTCAAAATACCTTTCCGGACTTCCTCCTGCTTATTGGTAATAATCATCGCCATTTTCGACCGTCCAAATCCAACCTGTATCAAGTCAATCGTTTTACTTGTCACATAAAGAGCGATTAAAGCATACAGCCCTTTTTCGATATCGAATACGATGGCAGCAGTCAGAACAATAACGCCATCAATCAAAACCACACATCTACCCAACGTAAATCCTGTGTATTTATTAATAATCTGAGCTGCTAGATCCGTTCCGCCAGTTGATGCTTTCCCTCTAAAAACAATCCCGAGACCGAGACCGACACCAATTCCGCCGAACAAAGCTCCAAGCAGCGCGTCATGTGTCCATGGTTCTATATTTTTTGTAGCGAATACTACCATCGGTAGAAAGATTGTTCCAACTAACGTTTTTACCCCAAATTGCTTTCCTAATAAAATAACGCCGGCAATAAATAGTGGAATATTAAATGCCCACTGGACATAAGCGGGCTCCCAGCCAAGGACTGTTTTCAGAATCGTACTTATGCCGCTGACACCGCCAGAGGCAATTTGGTTTGGCAAAAGGAACACGTTAAAGGCAAACGCAATGATTGCGGAGCCGATTAGGACAAATAGATAATCAATTGCCACTCTCGTTTTCGGATATGTATCGGTGATTTTGCTTAAAATATTCATGATTGCTTTCTCCTCTAAAATTCTTCATTTCACTGACCGAGAGTGAGTATAGCATGACCCATTTAGGCTGTAAATGGCATTGGGCTACCGCGATAAAGGATTAAAATTATATTTAGCATTTGCAATAATTGTGATTTTCATAAAGCTTTACATAAGGGAATTTTTTGTCGGAATTAATTTTTAATATGCTATAATTTGTAAAAAGGAGGTGAGTAAGGATGGAGCACTTGTTAAAACAAATGATGGAACAAATGAACCAGCGGTTTGATACAATTCAGAATCGGCTCGACGTCATGGACCAGCGGTTTGACGCAATTGAGAATCGGCTCGACGGCATGGACCAGCAATTTGTGGGGATCAATCAAAGGTTAGATAACGTTGATATGAGTATTCAAACTCTTAAGGACACAGTTGAAAACAATGCCTCTGAGTTTAGAAGTCATTTTAGACATATTGAAAACAAATTAGAGGACCACGATAAGATGTTTGAGCTAGTATCAGAAGAGATGAGGCGTGGTAATTGGATGTAATTTTAGAATGAACCCCTTAGAAGACTTCAAAAACACCCTCAATTCCTCCAAGATCGGCAAAAATCACAAAAAGTATAGCCTTTGCCGAACCTATCGACAAAGGCCTTAATATTTATTATGAAATTCTCGAACGCAAGTAAGCGTTTATAAACTGATCTAATTCCCCGTCCATAACAGCCTGAACGTTACCACTTTCCGTACTGGTTCGGTGATCCTTTACCATCGAATAAGGATGGAAGACATAAGAACGGATTTGACTCCCCCAGCCGATTTCCTTTTGTTCACCACGAATTTCCAATAGCTCTTGTTCCTGGCGCTCAATTTCTCGTTGATAGAGCTTGGCCTTTAGCATTTTCATGGCCGCTTCACGGTTTTTAATTTGCGAGCGCTCTGACTGGCATTGCACTACCACACCTGTTGGAAGGTGAGTAATCCGCACCGCTGAATCCGTCGTGTTGATATGCTGTCCGCCCGCGCCAGTCGCACGATACGTATCAATTTTTAAATCCTCTGTCCGGACCTCAATTTGAATATCATCATTCATTTCAGGCATCACTTCACAAGAGACAAATGAAG
The DNA here is from genome assembly GCF_050468025.1 of Neobacillus sp. NRS-1170. NCBI lineage: Bacteria > Bacillati > Bacillota > Bacilli > Caryophanales > Bacillaceae > Neobacillus > Neobacillus sp. NRS-1170. The sequence goes on from NZ_JBITPF010000026.1 coordinate 109,258, forward strand.
TATGGCGGCGGCCTGAGGCATCAAACGGCGAAATCCGTACAAGCCGGTGAACCCCTTTTTCTGCTTTTAAATAGCCATAAGCATTATGACCTTTAATCGACAGCGTCACACTTTTTATCCCCGCTTCATCGCCAGGCAGGTAATCCAGTGTCTCCACTTTAAAGCCCTTCTTTTCTGCCCATCGTGTATACATCCTTAATAGCATTGATCCCCAGTCCTGTGATTCCGTTCCACCAGCGCCAGGGTGGAGCTCTAAAATCGCATTACTTTTATCATACTCTTCACTTAAAAGAAGCTGCAGTTCAAATTGATTTAAGCGCCCAGTTAACTGAAGAAGCTCGTCTTCAAGCTCCGTACGCAGCTCGGCATCATTTTCTTCTTTGACAAGCTCATAGGTCAGTTCCAAGTTTTCTAATGAGTCATTCAATTCATTGAACTCATTCACCTGTTCTTTTAAACCGTTAGCTTCACTGATAACCGTTTGTGCAGCCTGCTGATCATTCCAAAAATCAGGATGAAGCATGGCATCCTCTAGCTCAGCGATTCTAGCTTCCTTATTTTCCAGGTCAAAGAGACCCCCTAAAGTCCGCCAATTTCTTAGCTGTTTTTTCAAGTTCATTCCGAATTTCTGCTAATTCCATTTTCGTCACCTCTATAAAAATAAAAATCATATCCTGTATTTAGTTTATTTTGAAGGCATCGCTCAGTTCCCTATCCATTATAGCGTGATTACCGTATAAAATTCAAAACTTGACCGCCTGATAGTAAAAATACTTCGTATATTTCATCTATCATCCTGTTAAAAATGGTACTATTAAATAAGAACATATTGGACGAAATGCACTTAAATTCTTTTAGTTTTCTACATAGCATTTTCACAAAAATTGGGAGACAAAGGAGCGGAGTGAGTTGGAGAAAATAAACCGGAATGACCCTTGTCCCTGCGGCAGCGGGAAAAAGTACAAAAAGTGCTGCGGCGCAACCGAAGCTATTTCTATCACGCAAATCCTTGAAGGGGAAATTGATGACCTGCAAAAGCAGCTGATTCATTTTGCTGTCTATCACTATGGACATGACATCCAAGAGGATTTTGAAGACTTTGGGACTTTCACTGACATTGATAATGAACAGGAATTGCATTTCTATGAATTGATCCATACCATTTGGTTTTCGCTTTTTGAAGAATTAGAAGACGGAAATACAATAGTTAAGAAATTCATTGCTTCGGAAACTAGCAAAATGAAGCGGCCGAAACTGAAGCAAATATTACAAACCTGGACGAATGCCAGAACCATTGCCGGGCAGGTCATTACCCTGGAAAATAACAAAATTACTGTAGAGGACGGGTTTACCGGTGAACAATTGGATGCGGTCGTTACGGGCATGCCGGTTACGATTGAGGAAGGCTCCTTCTTCGTTGGAATCTTGGTTCCCTACGAACAAAACTATGTCTTTTTCCCATCCCCATTTGATTTGCCGGATATAGAACCCGAACATGCCTTCCAATATATTGAGGAAGGCAGCATAGAGGCTGATTATGACTCACCACAAGATTACCTCACTGATTTTTTCATGGAGGTCTTGAATGAACTTCCGATGATAGGCGGCCTGCTTGATATTGACGAAATGGAATGGCCGGCACCGATTTATAAAGAAGTTGCGGATATTTTCAAAAACAGGCTAGAGGCCTTGGGAGTGCCGACTCCGATTGTCGATACCGGCGTAATTCTTTGGCTGAATTTTTGCCTAAAAAAACAAAAGCGAATTCAAAATCCCTATCTTTATGTAGCTGCCCTGCATTATTTACTTTCTACCATCGCTCCTATGGAAAAAGTGTTTACCCAAAAGAAATTAGCTGAACTTTATGGAGTTTCCCCAGGAGGTATCAGCTCAATTTATTCGGAGCTAGAATCTGCACTATCAATGGAAATCGCTGAGCTGATGGGACTCGTATTCAACGCCGACGAAGACCCGCCATTTAAGGAAGCAACCGTGATTGAGTTTCCTAAAAACCAGGGTATACATGTGGTTGAATCAAATGTGCAGACATTGCCAAGTGTTGAAAAGACTGCTAAAAAAGTAAAAAGCACTTCGGGAAAGATATCGAGATCCGCTCAAGAACGAGCTAGAAACATCATCTACGATGCCATGCAGACTGAAGGAAAACATCGATATAAACTAGCTGAAGAAGCACTAAAGCTTAATCCAAATTGTGCAGATGCCTACGTCATTCTCGCAGAAAAAACAAAGAGTCTTGAAGAAGCGATTCTACTTTACGAAAAAGGAATTCAAGCCGGAGAGAGAGAACTAGGCAAAGCCTTTTTCAAAGAAAACACAGGCTCCTTCTGGGGCTTAATCGAAACAAGACCGTTCATGCGGGCAAAGCAGCATTATGCCGAAGCTCTTTCTCTTTTAGGAAAAATCGCTGAGGCAGCGCAGCAATACGAAGAGTTGCTTGAGCTAAATCCAATGGATAACCAAGGTGTACGTTACTCTTTGTTTGTGGCATATGTCGATTTAGGCGAAATAGATAAGGCCCGAGCTTTGCTTGCACAATATGAAGAGGAAACAGCACAGTATTACTTCAATAAGCTGTTGATTGATCTTTACGATAATGGTTTTACTAAAAATGCAGTCATGCTTCTTATGCAAGCTAAGAAAGCGAACAAGCATGTCATTGCTTACTTAACTGGCAGAAAGCGACTCCCAGCCTATGCTCCTGAGTTTTACGGGTTTGGTGATGAGAATGAAGCGATTGTTTATGCGGATATGCATTTGCATTTGTGGAGGAAGATCGAGGGGCTGCAGGAGTGGTTGAAAAATAAAAAGGCCTGAAAAACTGAATTTGCACTGAAAATATTTTGTCCCAAGTGAAACTCCTTCACTTGGGACTTTATTTTGGATAAAACAATTTTACCTTAATCTTTTGGAATGCTGCATAAATTTGTGTATTATTCGGATGTATGACATTTTTTTACAATCACACTATAAAAACACTAAGTATTCTTAATAATGAACCAATCGTTTTTAATTAGGCATAATATATAGAAGGCAAGAGATATGTAGAATTGGGTCGCAATAAAAAGAACTTTCTTTCTGCAAAAGATAACATTTTTTTACAGAAAAGAAAAAGGAGGAAGCACCTCTCTTTTTATAAGAATTAAAAAAATCGAGAAATGGGATCTCGATTTTTTTAGCTTTTATGGTGCTGTTCCAGTGTCTATTGGTGTTGTTCCTGTTCCTTCCGGTGCCGTGCTTGTTCCTCCTGTTGGAGTACTTGTTCCTTCCGGTGTCGCGCTTGTTCCTGCTGCTAGAGTACTTGTTCCTTCCGGCGTCGTGCTTGTTCCTCCTGCTGGAGTACTTGGTGCTGCAGATGTTGTACTTGTTCCTCCTGAAGGAGTACTTGTTGCTTCTGACGCTGTATTTGTCCCCCCTGATGGAGTGCTTTTTGCTTGGAGCTGAGGTGTCGCGACTGGCAATTGTCTATTAGATGCCTTAGGCGCATGAGCCGCTTCCATAAATGTTCCTGATGTACTGTGACAAGCAGAGCATTTTTCCGAGCTGGTTAATTCATGACCTTGTGATGGCAGCCCAGCAGCTAATCCAAATATGGAAGTATTAGATGCATTATGACATTTCATACAGAATTCCCGTTCTTTTGCTGTATCCCAACTCATTCCTGTGGTAAAGCTGAATACTGCATCCTCTTGATTTTCATGGCCGTATTTTGATTTCAATAGATAAAGATTTTTTGAACCATGGGTTTGATGACACTCGGAACATGGTATATTTCCATTAAGTATGCTGCCGTCCATTGCTGTAATTAAATGTTTTGAAGTGGAATCGTTATAGTATGTTAGGATATCCTTTGTCCCATCTTTAGCTTCCTTCTGTTCGTTGTGGCAGCTAAAACAGAGGTCGTAATCTTTGATATTACCTTTGGATGAAAGCTTTCGATAATGCATTACACGGTAGGCATCTGGATTATTAGGATCATTTAGTTGTTTTACCAAGTCTCTTGCTAGATTTTTGTAATAATTGGTGTTTAATTCATGGCATTTTTCACAGAGCTGATATCGGCTGTCGACTTCGCCAACTTTTACTCCGTCCACCTTATCTTCGTCTTTATGTTTGTATACATAATGGTCCATCAAAAAATTAGGATTCTCCATACTCCAAGTAAGATGCGGATTGTGGCAGGATGTACAAGATCCGGCCTTTGAATGGTGGTCAGAACTTTGTGTTTCGTGCTTTGATAAACTATCAGAACCATAGTTTTCAGGCATAGGAGCTGCAGTAGTTCCATCATGGCAAGCCATGCAGTAGCTATCCATCAGTGATTGATCCTTTGGAGAATATGTACTTTTTGGACTTTCTAAATTTGAACTTTCTGACACGTGGGTATTATGGCAATTTATGCAAGTATTTACATTGTTTGTATAGTACCCATGGGGCTGTTTATCCGAATCAGCCGGGTATATATCTATATCGGCATCATTAACTGTACTGCTAACAGTGGTAAATTTCTTAATAACAGGGAAAACAGCATTGCCTGCGTCATCAGTTAATGATGAGTTAAACATAATGTAGTAGGTGGTACTTGGTGTTAAGTCCTTTAGTGCAAAAACAATTTGTTTTTGGTCATTTACTGAAATCGTTCCATTGACATTACCTTTTTTATTAAAAACAGTTAGCGGGTTTGTAAAATTTTGATTATCTAAAACGTCGTTATCTAGCAGATCAATTGTTATAGTTGGGTTTAAAGAAACTCTTGTCATATCATCTGTTTTTATGAGATCCACTTGTTTAGTTACTTCTTCTTTTGTGTTTCTGTCTTTTGATAGAAAGACAGAAATATTTAAAGCTTTTACATGGGGACGAGTGTTATCCACCGGTACCGTTTTTATATTTCCAGCAGTATCAGTGGCTTTAATAAAGAGGGAATTTATCTTAACAGACAATTGACCACTATAAGTCCAAGTACCATCAGTAGTTGGCACTATTGTTTGAACAAGTTGGCTATTTTCATCAACTAATTCGAGTAATATTTGACCCGATGGAGTTTGATTATCAGACACTTTACCAGTGATATTGGTGATTCCATCCACAACTTTAATATTGCCTATTGAGACTGCTGTTGGAGGAGGAGTATCCGTGATTACTTCAGCTAAGGCTTGTATCGGGAGAAGCAGGGAGAAGGCCAATAAAAAAAGCGGGAAGTAAAAATAAATCTGGTATTTGTTATTAAAAGACACAATTGGTCACCCCTTTATATGTATCAATTTGTTGGCAGCATGCAGAGGAATTTTAACAAATTTCACCTGTTCAATATGTAGTAATCCTATTATCTACATTAATATTATACTTTTATTAAAAATGAAATTGGGTAACAGTTCTGTGAAAGAAGATTGACAGATTTGTGAAGCTAATAATTGACAATATTGTGAACAGGTGTTTTAATAAAAATAGAATAACAGCCCACCAAGGTGAGCTGTCATCTTTAACTTAAATATTCCATTCGGGGCTATCAAATAGTGCAGCTATTTGGTAGCTTTTTTTAATAGTCGAACTCAACACCGTTACGATCTGTATCGATACCAGGAGTTGGGTTGTATTGGTAAGTATCTGTATTTCTTGTTCCTTCAGAGTGTGAAGAAGTATGACATGCCCAACATACAGCCATGTTTGTGTATCGTTTTAAGGCAGAAGATGGGTTCTTATCCAATAGATACTCTTTAACTGCTCCGGCACGGTCAGTTGCACCAGTGAATGGATAGTTAGTTGTATCAGCCAAGATTTGGTCGTAAGTTAAACCACGAGCATCACGCATAACAGTTACGTCTGTACCGTGAGCATAGTGGCATCGTACGCATGTGTAGCTATCAGAAGTTGTAGTGTGGCGGTATGCATGATCAAATGTACCAGTTTCTTTACCAGATCCTGCAAGATAGTCAGTGTGACAAGCAGAACAGAATGTAGACATTGCAACACCGCGGTTTGCTACATAACCAGGATTGTTTTGACCATTCGCTAATTTGCTTGCCCATAAAGAAGATGCAGTTGTTGTTGTTACGTTGTTTACATCTGGAGCTGAAACGTCAAGTTTAACAACATAGCCACGTGCAACGTTACCAGAAACTAGTGAATTAACTGTAGCTACTAAAGCAGTTTTTGATGCGGGTACTCCAGCAAATCCATTTCCTAAAATTTCACCTTTTTTAAGTTGGTCAGTATCAAATACTTCTTTACCAGTATTGTCTTTAAATGCAGTCCAGTAGTGTTTTACGTGAGCAGCATCGAAATCATAACCATGTAACCATGGGTCAGTATCATTTACGTATGCAGTGCCATTCCATTTCATTAATTGCAAAACAGTATCACCAGTTGTTAATCCCTTTGCAGAATAAGCAGCTGGAACAGTTGCTCCAATTGTAGAACGATAAAGAACATAGTTAATTGTTACATTAGCGCCAGTTGCGTCTTTATAAGTAACGTCTGCACTACCAACCTTTGCTGAAATATCAGTAACAACAGGTACGTTTTCTAATCTCTTACCGCCTTTATCAGCAGTTAGGTTACCCATTCCATTTGGATCTGGATGTAATAAACGATCAGAGTAAGACCCGTGTGGTGCGTGACAGCTAGCACAAGTGAATTCCGCAGTCCAGTTATCAGTACCGTTCTGATTTCCGCCAGGTGCTGCTGTTAATTGAACTGTTCCGTTAGCTAAGTGAACAGACATGTTACCATCATGTGTTCCGCCGAAAGTACCTGCAGTTGAGGTTGTAGTAGTAGCGCTGCTAGAAAATACGTTATAGAAGCCTAATGTACCATCATGACAAGCAGTACAGGTTGCATATTCCCCATCTTTGAACAATAAGTTTTTAGATGCTCCTGTGTGTGTTTGGTGGCAGCTTGCACAAGAGTTAGTGTTGTTCATGTAAGAACCGTGGGTACGTTGTGTTCCGTGAGAACCATCAGCCTTCATCATGTCATCTGATTTGATAACTTCGCCAAAATTGGCAGAGTTGCCGCCAACACCAGAACCAGTTTTGTTAGCGTTACTTTTATCAACTGTATTGTAATTATTGTCGTTACCTCTATCATCGGTAACTAAACCATTGGTAATATCTGCGGGATCACCAGGCGGTGTCTTAACAGGGTTACTACCAGCCGCAAAAGCTACTGCGCTAAACATCCCTACTAAAAGTAGCGTTAGCAGGAATGAAAAGCTTACTTTAATCTTACTCATTCCAAAAACCTCCCAAAATTTCTCTCTTTTTTCTCTCTCTTTTTGTTTTTAAGAATCTAAAACTATGAAATTACCCGCTTACGATAATTTGGCGCATCACCTCCTTAAGGTACATGATAGGTTAATAGTATAATGCTACACGTTCGTTCAACGTGTCGGTAATATAGACTCGGTCATTGTCATCTACGTATAATCCGTTTGGCAAATAGAACTGTTCATTCTGGTCTCCCATAGAACCGAAGGTAAAGACTTGCTTCCCTTTTTCATTAAATCCATAAATGGTATGAGACAGGTTGTTTACAACGTATAGAATGCCGCGTGAATCAACGCCTATTCCGCGTGGGTTAACGAAAACAGAAGAGCCATTTCCATCTTTTGAACCGTTAATAGTTCTAATGTAATTACCTTTACTGTCGTAGGCTAGGATCCGTTGATTTCCAGAGTCTGAAATAAATAGTTCATCTGATTTTTTGTCTAAAGCAATTGCATTAGGTGCCTTAAATGTGTCCTTATCATTTGCTCCGGCTTTAATTTCCAGAAGCTTTTCACCGCTTAGCTTAAAGACATACACTTTGTTTTGCTGCACATCCGTCACATACAATTTTTCATCATAGATCCGAAGCCCAGCAGGTGATTTTAAGACTTTATCCTTATCCTCAAAATATTTAATAAACTTTCCTTTTGGTTCAAAAATAGAAATTTTTCCGTTATATAAATCAGCAACGTACACATTTCCTTCTTTATCACCGGTAATACCGTAAGGGAATTTAAAATCCCCTTTTCCCTCTCCTTCCTTTCCAAACTTAAAGAAGGATGTTCCGGAGGTATCAAAAACTTGGACTCTCTTATTATTAGTATCTGAGACATATAGAAACTCACCAATTTTGGCAACATCCATCGGCTTATCTAAGGAGTTATCAAAGTCCCCATAAATTAACTGGCTGAAGGTTGGGGGTGCATTTGGATCTATTACATTTGGTGCCTTTTTTACAACAGATTGCATATTTAAGAAGTAGATGGCGGCATAAGCTGCAATGGTTAAAATAACAATCCCGCTCATCAACTTATAGACCGTTTTTTTCTTCATTGGTTTTCAACCCCTTTAGCTATTTTTGGCGACTCTTTTGAGTCCATCTAATGCTGGTTTGTACATAGGGTCATAATTAAGTGCATCTTTGTAGATTTGCTCAGCATTCTTTTTATCACCTTGGTCTTCTGCCACACGGCCGATTTCATAAATAATGTCGGTATTAGCGGGCATTAGCTTGTTCGCTTCATTCAGTGCTTCAATGGCATCTTTATACATTTTAAGCTTCCGATAGGACATTCCCTTTAAAAGATGACCTTTGTAATCCTTTGGAGATATATCAGTTGCCTTTTGGGCCATCTTCACTGAGTCATTGAGTCTATTTTCTTTGTTATAGACAAGTCCAAGATTAAAGTAGGCATCGAAATAGTTTTTATCTAAATCTAGAGCCACTTTATATTCTTTAATTGCTTCATCGTTATCATTATTTAAAAAGTAGGCATAACCAAGACTTACATGCGACTTTGGATCATTTGGTTTTTTGTCTACTGCTGTTTTTGCAGCTTCTAATTGCTGCTTGAGCTGATCCTGATCGTAATTTGACCACAAATACTTGCTGCTTACGTAATACCCTGCTCCTATTGAAATGACTAAAGTCATTGTTAAGATGAGAATTGTTTGCCACCATTTAAATTTTTCGTTCTTTTGCTTATTCGTTTTTTTCTTCTGTTTTTCAGGTTCTTGTTCCGAATGTGTTTCTTGTTCTTGATTGAGTGGTTTATCTAAAGCTTCCATATGAACCCTCCTAATCTAGCAAATGTGCTTATTGTTTATGGCAGGCAGAGCATGTCCTTTTAACGTGACAGGTATAACAAAAATCAGTAACCTGCTGATTAGCTGATAATGGCACCGGATGCCTTTCTTTATCAAATCCCTTATGCATTGCCGGGTGACAGGAAGAGCATGCAACCATTGTTGTTTTTACCCCGCCAGCTGCTTGATAGTTATGACACGCTAAACATTGTTGTTTATCCTTTGCTGACTGATTACCGTGATCCATCATCCAACGCTGAGTATGACTGGCAGGGCGTTTGCTATGGCAATCCTTACAAAAGGTATTATCTTTTGCGTAATCATAATGGCTCTTTTTCTTTTGGTCTGTTACGGTATCCTTGTTAAGATATTTTGTTAAGGTTGGAACATCATCATAGCCTTCTACTGGAACTGCGGACATATCTTTATGGCACTGGTTACATTTCTGTAAATCCTTTGCAGCTAATTTTCCATGTGTTTTTGTAGAAAAATCAGCCTTTTTATGATTTTTTGGAACCATTCCTGTCGTATGACAGGTTTTGCATTCGGTTGAAACTTTTCTTGCCTTATGACACTCCATACATGTATCCATATCAGGCCGAATAAATTTGATGTCCGCCATTGCCGCTTTTCCTATTTTGCTGTCCCATTTATCCAAGTCTGTTAAGAAGGTCATTTTTCGATCGGCGACTTTGCCGTGGGCAACGCCGCTATGACACTGGACACATTCAACTCCTTTGTTTTTATGCTTATCATGTGGGATGATGATATCACCTGAGGGAGTGAATTCACGTGTATAAACATTGTGGCAGCTCTCACAGGCACTATCCTTTATTTCATTCGGCATTCTTATTGGTGCAGCAGAGGTCCCAGATGATTGTTTTTTTAATTTTTCTACTAACTCTCCAGCTTTATCTTTCGCTAAATCTTTGTACACCGTGTCGGTATGACAGCTGGTGCACTCTACTTCGCTGTGCGCGGAGGCTTTCCACGTGTAGTATTCTGGTTTCATCTCATGGCAGGATGAGCAAACCTTTGAGCTTGACGTTGCTTCTAGCCCTGAAAATCCCAGAAAGAAGAACAGGGCTAGAAAAAACAAAGTAAGCGTCAGAAATTTAAATCCTTTATAGCGAAATCGGGGAGGGGCCGGCATCTCGGGTAGTTCTTTTTGTTCTTCATCCATAATTGAGACCCTCCTATTAATTTATTAATCTTTTACATCTGATTTAAAGCCAGTTCTGTGGCAGTATTCGCAATAAACATCTGTTGGTGCTTTTGCTGTTGTAAACCCTGGGACTGGTTTTTGTTGATCGTGGCAGACAAAACATTCTGCTTTTTGATCGGCTGTTTTTGCTTTAGATGCATGAGCTGTCAGCCATTGATCGCTCTTTACGTGTCCAGGAGGTCGGTTACTGTGACATGCACTACAGAATTTATTGATTCGCGATTGGTCTTTTACAACAGTGAGGTTAGCTTTATATTTTGTTTTGGACTCTTTCATTTTAAGGAGTGAGATAATGTCTTCTTTTGGAATTTCTCTAACCCATTTAGAATCTTGGTGACAGTTCACACATTTATCTAACTCGTTAACAGCCGTTCCGCCGTGTTTTTGGTTCCATTGAGCTGTTTTATGTGACTTAGGAACTTTTACTTTCTTATGGCAGGTTCCACATTCCATCGAAATTTTAACATCCTTTTGTTCTTTGCCGATTGCTTGTAAAATAATATCTTGTGTTTTTTCCTCATGCTCAGCTGCAATCGTTTCTGCATTTTCTCCTTCAGTTTTCAATTCAGTTGCTGCTACAGTTGTTGCTTCAGTGGAGGTTTTTTTTGCAGATTCCTTTGAATTTTCCTCTAATTTTTTCTCAACTTCTTCAGGATTTGGCGGAACACTGTATGCCGCATTTTTCCAAGGCTTCTCGCCGTTGTTTACTTTATCGTGGCAATCAATACATGTTCCCATGTTTGGTCTTAAATATTTCTTTTCCATCATTTTTTCAGCGTTTTCTTTTGTCCACTCGCCGCGAACTTCTTCAACGTTTATTCCGCGGGTAGCCATTTTGGCATGTACAACACCAGCGTGACAGGTAATACAAGGGATCTCTTTTTCAATATGTCCTTTGTGGTTAACCTTCAAGTCACCAGATGCCGTAACAAGACGGTTCTTGGAGTGACATTGTAAACAGTTTTCGTTTGAAACGGCTTCCTCTTCCGTTTGCACAATTTGTTTCGGAACTCCAGTTACGTGGTAGTACACTTCTTTCATGGATTTCATTTTGTGCGTAAGCATGTTTATCGCACCTGGCTTAATATGACACTGTACGCAGGAAATCTGGTTATGGGCACTGGCAGTAAATGTTGAATACTCAGGTGCCATTTCATGACAGCTGGAACAGAATGCAGGCGAGTTTGTTAAAGAAAGAACACCATATCCCCCACCAAAAACAACAATACAACCGATCAGTGAGACAAAAAGTAATTTCCATCTGTTCACTGGATTCTTCCAATCTATATTTCGGAACTTTTGCCAAAGTCTCCGAATAGGGCCAACTTTTTTTCTATCTTCTCTAGTTTCGAGATTATTTTCTTTATTTTTTTTTCCCCAAAAGGCCACTTTTCTCACCCTTCCCATATTGGATTCATTATCTATTTATTTTCCATTTGAACCTCTCTAAAGGTAGTATCTAACATTGCAAAGGGTTATTCCAATGTACAATTTGTGAATATTTTTTCATTCCAATCAGATGGTCCATTATCTCTAAAAACACTGTTAATATGTTGTTTTTAAGGATTACTAAGCACCATGGTCGTAGTGTAATTTTGAATAAAAATTCACTTTTTATTCTTTTTATACATACCTTTAGTGGAGGTTATTACGATTTTAATCTTGCTTACATTGCATTTTCCATAAAAAGCCATCAATCTGTCATATTTGACAAAAAAACGAACTTACCTTTCATGGAAAATTAGTCTTAATAATAGACTGACAATATTTGCTTCTATACCAACATTGTTGTCACTGTATAGAGGAAATGGTAAGATGAAAAGGGAAATTATCGAAAAAGTTTGATATGATTTTTTTTGAAAAAGTGTTTTTGTAGTCTCGATAAAAAGGAGCGTTCATCACATGATGGGGATTTTAAATAAAGTATTTGATCTTAATAAACGTGAACTTAAGCGTCTGGAAAAGCTTGCTGTACAAATTGACGCCTTAGCGGCAGAAACTGAAAAGCTCACAGACGATCAGCTTCGTGAAAAAACAGAGGCATTTAAAGCCCGCTATCAAAATGGCGAAACCCTTGATGACCTTCTTGTGGAAGCCTTTGCGGTCGTTCGTGAAGGTGCACGCCGTGTGCTTGGGCTGTATCCGTACCATGTTCAGCTGATGGGGGGTATTTCACTCCACGAAGGGAACATTTCGGAGATGAAGACCGGGGAAGGTAAAACGTTAACAGCGACGATGCCGGTTTATTTAAATGCTCTTTCCGGAAAAGGCGTACACGTTGTAACGGTCAACGAATACTTAGCTAGCCGTGACGCCAACGAAATGGGTCAACTTTACCAATTTTTAGGATTAACCGTCGGGCTTAACTTAAACAGCATGGATAAAGATGAAAAACAGGCTGCATATGCCTGTGATATCACCTATGGTACAAACAACGAATTGGGATTTGACTACCTTCGTGACAACATGGTTCTTTATAAAGAGCAAAAAGTGCAGCGCCCGCTTTTTTATGCGGTCATTGACGAAGTTGACTCCATTTTAATTGACGAAGCGCGGACACCATTAATTATCTCGGGCTCAGCACAAAAATCCGCTGCGCTTTATATTCAAGCCAATGCTTTTGTCCGTATGTTAACAAAGGACCAGGATTATACTTATGATGAAAAAACGAAGGGCGTTATGCTGACTGAAGAAGGTATCAGCAAAGCAGAAAAAGCGTTCGGCATTGAAAACCTTTTTGATATGTCTCACGTTACCCTAAACCATCATATTAACCAGGCATTAAAAGCAAATGTCAGTATGCACCTAGATGTTGATTACGTTGTACAAGAAGGCGAAATTGTCATCGTTGACCAGTTCACCGGCCGTTTAATGAAGGGCCGCCGTTATAGCGAAGGCTTGCACCAGGCGATTGAGGCAAAAGAAGGCCTCGAGGTCCAAAACGAAAGCATGACAATGGCAACCATTACGTTCCAAAACTATTTCCGTATGTATGAAAAATTATCTGGTATGACCGGTACGGCTAAAACAGAAGAAGAAGAATTCCGAAACATTTATAATATGAACGTTATCGTGATCCCAACAAATAAACCAATTGCGCGTGATGACCGGCCGGATTTAATTTATGCATCGATGGACGGTAAGTTTAGAGCAGTTGTTGAGGATATCGCTGAACGCCACCAAAAGGGACAGCCAGTTCTAGTTGGTACGGTAGCGATTGAAACGTCTGAGCTTATTTCCACTTATTTATTCAAAAAACGTATTCATCATAATGTCTTGAATGCGAAAAACCATGAACGTGAAGCGGAAATTATCGCAGAAGCTGGTCACAAAGGCGCGGTTACGATTGCGACAAACATGGCAGGGCGCGGTACCGACATTAAGCTTGGCGAGGGAGTTATTGAATTAGGGGGTCTTGCTGTAATCGGAACAGAGCGCCATGAGAGCCGCCGGATTGATAATCAGCTCCGCGGACGTTCTGGACGTCAAGGGGACCCAGGGGTTACCCAGTTCTATTTATCCATGGAAGATGAATTGATGCGCCGATTTGGTTCAGATAATATGAAGACCATGATGCAGCGCCTTGGCATGGATGATACCCAGCCGATTCAGAGTAAGATGGTATCTAGGGCTGTTGAATCCGCTCAAAAACGCGTTGAAGGCAACAACTTTGATGCCCGTAAACAGCTTCTGCAATATGACGATGTTCTTCGTCAGCAGCGTGAAATTATTTACACTCAGCGTGACGAAGTATTAGAATCAGAAAACCTTCGGGAAATTGTTCATAAAATGATCTTAAGTACCATTCAACGTTCAGTCGATGCCCACGTTTCCCACCATGAGGATGAAGAAGAATGGAACCTCCAGGGAATTGTTGATTACGTACATGCCAACCTGCTTCAGGAAGGTGATATCACGTTAGAGGATTTAAAAGGTAAGGATCCAGAAGAAATGGTCGATGCCATTTATGCAGAAGTGAAGGAGCGCTACGAGGAAAAAGAACAAATTCTTTTCCCTGAGCAAATGCGGGAGTTTGAAAAAGTGGTTACTCTTCGTGCGGTTGATTCCAAATGGATTGACCACATTGATGCGATGGATCAGCTTCGCCAAGGTATCCATTTACGTGCATACGGTCAAATCGATCCGCTTCGTGAATACCAGCATGAAGGCTTTGCAATGTTTGAAGCAATGATTCAATCAATTGAGGAAGAAGCGGCCATGTATATCATGAAGGCTGAAATCCGCAACAATTTGGAGCGCCAAGAGGTAGCGAAAGGCCAAGCCGTGAATCCAAAGGAAGACGGAGAAGCTGTTAAGAAGAAGCCGAAAGTAAATCAATTAGATGTCGGCCGCAATGATCCATGTATTTGCGGCAGCGGCAAGAAATATAAGAACTGTTGTGGAGCAGCGAAATAAATAATATTTTTAATGAGAGCTGGCATTGAAATCGCCGGCTCTTTTCCTATCTTGGGGATGGATTTTGTGGATTTGTAGATAAGTGATGTGAAATTGTAGATAACTCTCTGAATTTTGTGGATATTCATCATGAATTTGCAGATATCCACATGGGGATAACTTTTATTTAAACAAAAACGACCATCATTTTTGACGGTCGTTTTTTTATCACTTATTCGGTGTCGTTATTTTCACCCTGATCATCATTGTTATCGTCAGCTTTTTCAGATTTCTTATAGCCATCTTTTTTAGCTTCTTCTTGCTTATTTTCTTTTGATTTTTTTGCCGCTTCTTGCTGCTGCTCTTGAGCTTTTTTTGCTGCTTCTTGTTTATTAGCTTCGGCCCTCTTAGCCGCTTCTTGTTGCTTTTCTACCGTTTTGTTTGCAGCTTCCGAATGATTTACTTTACCTGATTTAGCCTCTTCTTGCTGGTCATCATCTTGGTCTTGTTTTGCCTCAGTTGATTCCTGTTCCACTTTTTCAGGCTCAGTTGCTTCCTCATCATGCTTATGCTGTTTCTTTTCAAGTTTACTTTTTGCACGAGCGGCTTCATCTTCTGACATTTCTCCACTCGCAACTTTATCTTCGATTTCGCTCATTTTTTTAGCAAATTTAGCATCTTTTTCTTCAAGTTTTGCTGCCTTTTTTGCTAATTTGGCAAATGATTTTTGAACGTTTTTCATGATTGAATGCTGTGCAGTTGGGTTCTTAACTTGTGCCAAAGCTGCACATAAAGCATCGATGTTATGGGCAAGCTTTACTTCAACTTTGCCTTCCTCGACACTTTGAGTGTTATCTGAAGAATCTGCTTCAGTTCCTTCCTCAGTTGCAGGTAATGTTTGACTAGCTTCTTCTTGTGTGGCAAGCGCTTCTTTTAATATTGCTGCTGCATCTTCCGTTTTGCCTTCTGCAAATAATGCATTGGCTTCGGCAATACGTTCAGACGCAAAATCCGCTAAAAGTTCAGCTTGTTTATAATCATCAAAAGTGAAGGCAAGCTGGATTTTTTCAGTCATTGTTTTAACAAAATAGAAGAAATCACCAGGTACTAATGAAGGCGTTTCTACTTTTTCTTGGTCTGTTACTTCAGAATCGGTTTGGTTTGTTCCATTTTGAACTTGATCAGTTGTCACCGCTGTATCCGTTGTTGCTTCCGTGCCATCGCCACTTGCAAAAGCACTGCCAGCACCAAATGAAAAAATTAAGGTTGAAGCAAGCATACCACTTGTTATTAAACTAGAAATTTTTCTGTTTTTCATATCGACATTTGTTCCCCCTATTATAAATCTATTAAAGATTACGCTCATCATTATAAAATTACGTCGGTACCTATATATAATAAAGTTTAGCTAAATTTTACAGGACTATAAATCCTAATTTTTTCCCATGGAAAAATAGCCCTCATTAATTTTTAGGGGGCCATTTTTTTATCAATCTTTTTTCATATATTGAAGAATTTCTAAATCAATGAATCCTGCCGGCTGTTCTCTCATTTCAAAATTTTCTGTATGAATGTAAGCAGTAAGAGCTTTTAAAATGTCTTCCTCATTAACTTGACCATTGGTGAGATAGCCGAAATTGGTAAGGCAAGCAACCAACTCTCGTTTAACCTCTCCTTCAATTGCGACAACTTGCTCCGGCTTGGAAGGAGCAAAGTATAATTGTTGGAGGTGATAAATTCGAATTAATTCTTTAATTGGATTTTGATGGTCATCCACCCGTAAATCGATATAGCGATCATTAAAACCGCCATATCCGCCTTTTTCTTTTACAACATATAGTGCCGCAGATTGTTTTCCTCTGCTATCACCTCCGGCTTCCTGTCCGGCATCAAGTGCGGCAAGAAGTCTTTCACCAAGGGTACCCTTCGTCTCGGTAAAAACGTGCGCCATCGCTTCAACCGTATTTCCATCAACTAAAATGTTTCCTTGTGCAGCAAAATGGGTACCCGTCACCCTGCCTGCCCAATGATAACACTCTTTTCCGGTAAAGGTCGCTGCGTTCCCGTTTGCATCAATTAGACCGACCTGGCGCATCTCTCTTTCAGAGTCTTCTGCCAGAAGCGTTTGAAGCGCTTCTTCGGCTGATTTCCCCTGTTCCATCAATTCCAGGGCCATTGGGCCATAAGAGGTATTCGCATATGATTGCGTTTCGACTGCTCCGGCACCTGCCCTGGCCCAAGGAACAACAGCACCAACACCTAAAAATTTGGATTGTACTACTATACCCCATTCTTTTTCAATTGGATCATAACCTACGATTGAAAATGTCATGTTATTCCCTCACAAACTATGTATTATAATTGTTCTTTATTAACATTAAATAATAAGGATGCTTCTATTAATTTCATTTTTATTATATAGAAGATTCAGAATTTAGTATACCTATCTCGATTATGTAAGAGGAGCCCTTTATTGAAAAAAACGCCGCTCCGGCCATCCGGTGCGACGTTCTTTTTCATATTAATGTGCTTCAATTAAGCCATAGCGGCCATCTTTACGCTTGTAAACAACATTAGTACGGTTTGTATCTGAGTTCGTGAAAACGTAAAAGCTGTGACCCAGCATGTTCATCTGCAGGATTGCTTCTTCACTATCCATTGGTTTTAGGTCAAAGCGCTTTGTACGCACTAACTCTAAATCTTCTTCATCTAAATCATGTACTTCGGTATTTTCTGAAGTTGCAAAGGTAATAGGAAAATCACCTTTTTCACGGAATTTACGGTTTACTTTTGTTTTGTGTTTGCGGATTTGACGCTCAAGCTTATCTGAAATTAAATCAATTCCAGCGTACATATCAACATTTGTTTCTTCAGCACGTAAAACTAAATGCGGCAGCGGGATGGTTACCTCTACTTTAGAAGTTTTATCCTGATTGAATCTAAGATTCACATTTACTTTTGCGTCGGGTGCTTCCGTAAAATAGCGCTCCAATTTTGAAATTTTCTTTTCTACATACTCTCTAATTGCTGGAGTAACCTCAATGTTTTCGCCACGAACGTTATATTTCATGTGGACTCCTCCTTTAGTTAAGGCTATGTATTAACATTTCTATTCTACCCTATGATAATCCTGCTAAATCAGAACAAAAATTTTGTCGAATTATTGACAAAAACAATGGGTAAATAGTGACAATGTTTGGCACAGCCTTTGACATCAATAGGAAACATTTACTAAAATGAATTGTTATTCATATAAATATTAATATTAATTGGGACAATTTGCCACTAATATGCTTTTGGGTGTCAGGCACCTTAAAAAGACATTCCCTCAAATTTGTGCACTAGAGGCGGACATTTATTTATGTCCATCCCACGTGGACAAATATTTGTAATTGTCCACGAATGGTGTCAGGCACCTATCTAGCTATCGTTATTGATTGAATGGCAGCAGCCCCTGCGCCTTTTAAAAGCTTTGCTGCATGCCTTAGGGTTGATCCTGTTGTATAGATATCATCGATTATTAAAATGTTTTTGTCTTTTAAATTTACGTCATTGCAAATCTTAAAAACTTGGGGTAGATGGATTCTTTCCGACCTTGATTTTTTCGATTGTTTTTCGGAATGGATGCGGGTAATGATTCCTGATGGGGCAAAGCCTGACTCGGCCAGTAGTGCTTCCGATTGATTAAACCCGCGCTCATATAGGCGCTCATCACTTAATGGAATCGGAACAAACAGGTCCGGCGCCATTTTTGTCAACTTATCTTTCATAATTTCTGCGAATACTTTTACCAAGGCATAATCTCCACGAAATTTAAATTTCCCAAGCACTTCTTTTAAAAAGTCATTATAGAGAAATAGGGAGATGTTCTTATCAAGAAAACCCTGCCATTCCGAATCATCCTCCCACCGCTTACAATCATGGCATAGATCCCCATGACGAAATTTCTCGTCTAAGAGAATAAAGGGACGACTGCAAATTTGGCATGTTTCTCCTTCTATTTTTTCTAGCTTGTTTTCACATGTGGAGCAAATCGGCTGCTCTTTTTCAATCGAAACCATCGCCCTCCAGCTTACGTTTGGGCTGATTGGCTCGTGGCATAATAAACAGCGGTCTTGCAGGAATAAATTCATTCTTCTCATCCCCTTTTAACTAATCTATTAATCCCCTTTTTACGCCATCACGATTCATCCCAACAATTTGTTTTTTGGCTTTTACCATTTCCTCCGTTTTTCCGTAATGAAAGAAGGTCACTACTCCATCCGGGTATTCCTTACTCCTCCCTGCTCTTCCGGCAATTTGCACTAATGCACTTTCTGTAAAAATTTCATCTTCAGCCCCGACGACCGCCACGTCAATATTGGGAAAGGTTACTCCTCTTTCCAAAATGGTCGTTGTGAGGAGTAAGGGAATTTCCTTTGCGCGCATTTTCTGTACTTTTTCCTTCCTGTTAGGATCCTCTGCATGGACGGACTCAGTATTCGGGGCAAGTCTATGGATGATGGGAAGGGCTTTTTCCATTAGCGGGATGTGCGGAAAGAAGAGTAAGGCTTGTTTGTTAGAGTCGGTTCTGTCTTTTATCCATTTGATAACATTCGGAGGTAATCTATTTTTGTGAAGCTGCTTTTGCCAGTTCCCACACCAAATGAATTCGGGGACAGGGAGTGGGTGGCGGTGAAAGCGGGCAGGTATCGTGGTAAAGGCTCTTTTTCCAGTCCGGCATTCTCTTTGCCATTTTTGATTGGGTGTGGCGGTTAGATAGATCATGGCCGAGTTTGGCTTCCGCGCTTGAATGGCAGCATATTGGAGTGATTCCTCGACCGTGTAGGGAAAGGCATCGACTTCATCTAAAATGATTGCATCAAAGGCATGGTAAAAACGGAGCAGCTGGTGGGTGGTTGCAATCGTGAGCGGGGCGAATAAATGTCGGTCTTCGCTGCCGCCGTATACGGATGCGATTTTTATTTTAGGAAAGGCGGCCTTCAATCGGGGTGTAAGTTCGAGAACGACGTCTGTTCTGGGTGTGGCGATGCAGATTCTTTTTTGGGCGGCTAAGGCGGCTTCGATTCCCGCGAACAGCACTTCTGTTTTTCCAGCTCCGCAAACGGCCCAAATTAGGTGTTCTTTATTTTGTTTGATTGCGTTGACGACATCATTGGATGCGGATTGTTGTCCCTCTGAAAGTTTCCCCTCCCAAGCCATAATTTTGGGCGGGAGTGGGGTGTCAGGCACGGGGCCATTCCAGCCAAGCAGCGGAGTGCATTCGCTTATCCGCCCCATCATAATGCAGTGCCGGCAATAGAGGCATGTTTCGCCGCACCTTTTGCATGGGTAGGTTGAAAACCACTGTGGGTCCTTGTTTCCACACCGTGTACAGCTCGGCTTTTTACCATTGTATTGGATACCTGGCCGGTAAGTAACATATCCATTTTCGTAATGAGTGTGAATTTCGTCGAGGGGAAATGGGATATCGTCAAGAAGGAGCTGTTTGCCGGTAAGAAGCTGCTGCAGGTCTTTGTTGTAAGGAAAGTTTGGGTTTAGCTGTAGCCGTGGGATAAGTGGGATTTGGGAAATTCTAAATGATTTTTCATGTGGAAATTTGACTGGGGTTAACTGCTCGTTTTTTAAGATAAAGCGCATAGGGAATCTCCTTTGGAGTGAAGTGGTATTTTCGATTTTTGGTTGTGCCTGTGGATGGTAATTTTAATGATAATAGTATTTTTTGAGCGATATCATCGGATGGGATATGGAGGAAATAGCGAAATTCACTGTTGGAAATAGATGGCTTATACAGGTAAAAGTAATCATTTAGGCTTTCGATATGTGCCTCTTTGCAAGAAGTTTTACAGATCGGACATATCCATTTCCCCCTTTTATAAATCATTATAATATAAGGACAAATCGGACAACGAACACCACTGAGGATGTCTTTTGGCGTAAGGCTATATTTCTCTAAAATATTAATTTGCTTTGGGGAATGCTGACCTAACAGGATTTTGCCCATATTGTTAATTGTCTGATTATCAATCCTTTCGTGAGTATAACGATTTTCCATTTCTTCTATTTTGTTAAAAATATCTCTTGCTCTATACACTCTACTAAAATCAGCTTTTTCTCCGGGGTTAGTTTTTAAAATGGTATTAACGCTCTTAAAAAATACAAGATAATCGATTGGCAGTAAATTAAGACCGTTATTAATCAGCCACCCCCTTAAAAGTGATTGAAGGCGTTGGCATTGGACACTGGGATCTTCAAACGCTTCTTCGGAGCCTTCAGCATTTTTTCGAATCAGTTGCTTAAATACATTATCAAAAATCAAAGTACCTACTATATTTTTTGCTTCTATGATGAGTATGTAGCTTTTTGAGATGAGAAGTGTATCAATTTGAAAATGAATTCCATTGAGTTGAAGTTGGAGGTCGTGAAAAATAAGGTATTTTTCTTGAGGAAGTTCTTTTACATAGGTGGCTAATGCAATTTCGCCCCAGAAACCAGCCCATCTTTTGGCCAGATCTTTTTCAATTTCAGCATGTTTGAAATTACGGGATATTAACCGATATTTCACGATTTCCGTTAACAAGAGCATAAGTGGAATGGGTAAATCTTTACATATCAAAATTAATCACTCCTTTTTCTTTTTTGATAATTTTCTATTCCGCTTCTAAAAATTCCTGTGAAAAAATATTGTCGATTTTTCGAACTTGTTATTGGGGGTTGAATGGAGATTCCGCGGATTCGGGCTGGAATTCCGCGAAATATCAAATTTATTCCGCCGATTCTTGTATTTATTCCGCAAACTCTTGCCGTAATTCCGCGAACATCTCCTCTTTTTCCGCAAACTTACCTGCGATTTCCACGAAACATAGAAACCCTGCCTATATAAACGAAGAAAGCCCAAAATAAAAACCATTCCGGCCAAAAGACCGGAATGGTTTTTATTTTAAAGTTTTTTCATCCAGCCCAAGCCCATGGCGCCTTCGCCGAGGTGGGTGCCGATGACGGCGCCGAAGTAGCTAACAGAGAATTCTGTGTTGGGGTACAGACTAGCCAGCTCTTGACGCCATTCCTCAGCTTCCTGCTCGCGATTGGCGTGAATGATGACAGCCTGCCAATCGCCGCCGCTCAAGGCATCCTCTCCAAGCAAATCGGCAATCCGCTTCATCGCTTTCCGGCGGGTGCGTATTTTTTCAAACGGAGCAATAACCTTTTCCACAAAATGCAGTAGTGGTTTCACCTGCAATAAGCTGCCAATGAAGGCTTGGGCGCTTGACAGGCGGCCACCGCGCTGCAAATGTGCCAAATCATCGACCATAAAATAAGCACGTGCCGTCTTTTTCAACTCATAAAGCCGAGCCATTATCACCTCGACATCCGCGCCCGAAGAAGCCATCTCAGCTGCTTCCAAGGCATAAAACCCCTGAACCATACAGCTGATTTCCGAATCAAATGGATACACCTTGATCCCCTCAACCATCGTACCTGCGCTAACCGCCCCTTGATACGTGCCGCTGATTCCACTGGACAAATGAATACTGATAACAGCGTCATAACCTTCAGAAGCTAGCCGCTCAAACAATTCCACGAATTGGCCGATCGGCGGCTGGGAAGTCGTTGGCAGCGCCTTGACGCGCACCTCCTCGTAGAACTGGCTCCACGTGATATCGATTTCCTCCTGATAAACCTCATTCTCGAAAATGACATTTAACGGGATCATATGTATATTAAATTTTTCTCGCAATTCCTTGGTTATGTACGCCGTGCTATCCGTGACAACTGCCGTTTTCATATATGTCTACCATCCTTGTCTTAAAATACAGTATGACTATTTTATATGAAAATCCTAAATAATGCACCACAAAAAGAGCATGCCCATTCAGAGCATGCTCTTGGAGAAACTATTAACGTACTTCCACCCAGCCATTTTTGATCGCAACGACAACAGCTTGTGTACGGTCGTTGACGTTCATTTTTTGCAAAATGTTGGATACGTGGTTTTTGACCGTTTTTTCACTGATAAATAAAGCTTCCCCAATACCCCGGTTGCTTTTTCCGTCTGCAAGCATCTGCAGCACTTCACATTCACGGCGAGTTAACAAGTGCAATGGACGGCGAATTTCAATCGTCTGCACGTAGGAACCTGCACGGACCACACCGGAAGCGAGCTTGCGGTATTCGTTAACTAAGTTGTGAGTGACCTTTGGATGCAAGTAAGAGCCGCCATCAGCCACGACACGTACTGCTTCTATTAAGGCATCAGCATCCATTTCTTTTAATAGATAGCCGCAGGCACCCGTTTGCAGCGCATGGGTCACATAATTTTCATCATCGTGAATCGACAAAATGATTACCTTAGTTTCAGGATATTTCTCGACTAATTCACGTGTTGCTTCGACACCATTCTTTTCTGGCATATTAATATCCATAATGACTACATCTGGACGATATTCTTGAACAAGGTTTAACGCTTCGCTGCCATCGTCGCCTTCTGCCACGACTTGAAACGATTTTTCAAATTCTAGTATTCTTTTAACGCCTTCTCTGAATAGTTGGTGATCGTCAATAATGACAATTTTAGTAGTCATTTGCTACGCCCCCTCATTTAGTTGATTAATGGAACATGGATTAAAACTTCTGTTCCCTTGCCAATTTTTGAATCAAATGTAATTTCTCCATCGAGCAGGTCGACCCGCTCTCTCATCCCAATCATTCCAAAAGACTCTGGCTTCTTATGGTTAATATCGAAACCTACACCATTGTCTTTGATCAAAACGCTAATAGTCGAATTGGTTATTTCCAGTCTTACTTTAATTTCACAGGCATTCGCATGCTTAAGTGCATTTTGCACTGATTCTTGAATCATGCGGAACAATGCGACTTCGTACTTAGTCGGAAGCCGGCGTTCTAGGCCAATATTCTCAAAACTAATTTTCGAGTGGTTATGATATTCTTCGATAGTACGCAGATATTTTCTGAGGGTAGGCACGAGACCTAAATCATCTAAAGCCATAGGGCGTAAGTCGTAAATAATTCGCCGCACCTCATATAGGGCTGAACGGACCATTTTTTTGAAACTGTCAATTTCTAAAAATGCCTCTTCAACTCCCCTATCACGATAGACCCGTTCAATTAAATCGGAACGGACGATAACGTTGGCGAGCATTTGCGCCGGTCCATCGTGAATCTCTCGAGACAGCCGCTTCCGCTCTTCCTCCTGTGCCTCAATAATTTTCAGTCCAAAATCCTGCTTCGCTTTGGCTACCTCGCCGACTTGTTTTAAATCACTCTGCAAATAGTTCATGACGACAGAAATTTGTGAAATGAGCTGGTCAGCCCGATCAATTGTGTCAACTAACCCAAATAGCCGGCGTTCAAGGTCATCGCGTTTATCCAAAAGCTGCTTTTTATACTGCCAATTTATAGAAAGATCCATTTGTAACTGATGCGCTTTTTCATAGGCATCACGGACCTCTTCCTCTGAATACTTTTTAATATTCATACTCACTTCAGACAGCATGACCCTCGCGTGGTGCACTTGTTTTTCAAGCTGATCTCCTTCATCATTAAGCTTGACCATCATTTGTTTGATATTGTCTAATTCCGTTGTCATGTTGTCGTAATCTTGACGGCATTTTTCACTAATGCGAAAGATGTCACCCTTACTGCAGGTAACTGTCTCAATCATTTCTTCGCGGATTTCATCAATGGACTTCATATTAATCTGTTTAATTTTCATTTTCATTCCTCCAGGGATTGCATATTTTTCCCTTTAGGCCTTCTAACATATTTTACTTATATATGGAGCGTTTTGCATTTTGAAGGCACTATCTAAAGACTTAACCCTCAAAGTTCAGTAATAAGTAGTATAATGATAATATTATTCTACTACTTTCATCCTATAACCCATTTCAACCTCACTGAACTATGATTATTATATCATTCGAATTTTACTATCATATTAAAGGTATATTACAACCATATTTTATATTTTTTTAAAAAAGAAAGGAGTTTAACATGCTCGCAACTTATTTTACAGTAAAAGAAACAGGTGAACACGAAATTGTAATCCAAAAATCCCGGTTTATTGCTCATATAAAAAGAGTCGAAACGGAACAGGAAGCCCAGGAATTTATTCAAGTCATTAAGAAAAAGCATTGGGACGCTACCCACAATTGTTCTGCCTATCTGATTGGCGAGCAGGATCAAATTCAAAAAGCCAATGATGACGGGGAACCAAGCGGAACTGCCGGCGTCCCGATCCTTGAAGTTTTGAAAAAGAGAAAGCTTAAAGATACCGCCGTTGTTGTTACTCGCTATTTTGGCGGGATTAAATTAGGTGCAGGCGGTCTCATCCGTGCTTATGGCAAAGCAACCTCTGAAGGTCTTGATGCCGTCGGAATCGTTGAAAGAAAACTTTCCCAAATCATCCATGTGAAAATTGATTACACTTGGCTCGGAAAGTTAGAGAAAGAACTTAGGGCATCTGAATATAAAATAAAAGAAATTCACTACCTAGATAACGTCATCATTGATACGTTTGTCGAGGTAAGAAGAGTCGATACTTTTGTCGAATGGATGGTCGAACTCACCAACGGCCAGTGCACCATCGAAAAAGGTGAAACAGTATACCTTGAGGAAGATTATATTAGGTCTTGAGATAGAATACAATTGGGAAAATTTAAAGGGGCTCAAAGTATGAGTCCCTTTTGTCATGAGCGGTCTTTTGCAGTGGTAGTTTTTAGCGTCTGGACAATATTTAGTAATGGGCGGTAGTCCCGTCCCATAAGGCCGATTTTTTCGGCAATGATTTCAATAAAAAGAATAACTACAGCGATTAAAAATAAGGCGCCGCCAATTCGGGCTTGTGAATAAATGACAGCAACAAGTCCAAAAAACGCTGCCATTGCATAAATAAGCAGAACAGTCTGGCGGTGTGAATAGCCCATGCGCAGCATACAATGATGCAAATGAGATTTATCAGGTGCAGACAAAGGCTTTTTGTTAATGATACGCCGAAGTATTGCGAAAAATGTATCCGAAATCGGCACTCCAAGAATGATTACAGGAATTACAAAGGAAATAAAGGTGACATTTTTAAAACCAAGAAGGGACAAAACTGAGATGATAAACCCTAAAAACAATGCCCCGGTATCTCCCATAAAAATACTGGCCGGATGGAAATTGTAAAATAAAAATCCTAGTGTACTTGCCAGTACAATTAACCCAACCGCAACAACATATAAATTCCCCTGAATGATCGCCATCCCCGAAATCGTAATTAACGCAATTGACGATACCCCTGCAGCTAGTCCGTCCAATCCATCAATGAGATTAATGGCATTGGTGATTCCAACAATCCAAAGGATCGTAATCGGAATACTTAAAAAACCAAATTGCAGCTGACCGCCAAACGGCAGATTAATAAAGACAACTTGCAGGTTACCGAAAAAAACTACGGTACAGGCGGCTGCCAGCTGGCCAATTAGTTTATATTTTGCGGGCAGCTCAAACAAATCGTCACAAAGTCCGGTAATGATGATAATCAAACAGCCGATAAGTATCGCAAGCGAGTAGGGGTTTCCAGGCCTTAAGAGGATCATTCCAACCATAAAGCTGATAAATATCGCTAAACCTCCAAGTCTTGGCATAATCGATTGATGGACCTTTCGCTGATTTGGCCTATCGGTCGCTCCAATAAGGAAGGCTAATTTTTTTATGAGTGGTGTAATAAGAATTGACACAAAAAAACATACTATCAAGGTAAGAAAAAGCATAAAAAAATCCTCCTTCGTAGTAAGTTTGTCCATTAAACAGAAATCGAAAACAAACAAAACATAGTAAAAATCGGAAAAAATAAAAAGAGGCAATTCCTCAAGGAATTGCCTCTTCTTCAAGACAGATTACTTAATCCAAGCTCCGTCTTTACCTATTTTGTATTTGCCGATTGTAGTATTAGCAGCCATTTTACCATCATTGTATAGATAGTACCACTTATTGCCAACCTGTACCCAGCCAGTTAACATAGCACCGCTGTTTGCAAGGTAATACCAATTCTTGCCAGTGAATACCCAGCCAGTCTTCATAACGCCGTGAACATCAAAGAAGTACCACTTGCCATCTACTTTTGCCCAGTTAATTTTCATATCGCCATTAACTTTGTCTAAGTAGTACCATACTTTACCTTCTTTAAACCAGCCAGTCTTCATTGCACCGGCAGTTTCTTCATCTTCACTAAAGTAGTACCATTTGCCGTTTACTTTCACCCAGCCAGTTTCCATGATACCGTCTGCGTTGAAGTAGTACCAAAAACCTTCTTCATTTAACCAGTTGCTTGTAATTTCTTTACCAGTAGCAGGGTTGATATAGTGGTAACCATCTTCATCACCATACCATCCAGTATATTGTTCTACAGTAACAGTTGCTGCTTCACTTACATTACCAGCGGCATCCTTCGCTGTGACAGTAATAACTGTTCCTACATCAAGTGCATCAAAATCAATTGAAAAGAATCCTTCTTCATCAGCAGTAACTGTACCAAGTACAGTGTCGCCAACTTTAGCTTCTACTGTTGAACCTGGTTCTGCATATCCAATTACAGATGAATCAAAGTTTGTTACAGCATAAACCTCTGGAAGTGCAGGGGCAACACCGTCTGTAACAGTTACTTTTGTTTCCGCACTTACGTTATTAGCAGCGTCGGTTGCAGTAACAACTAATTCAGTGCCAACTGCTTGCGGAGCAATTGTAACAGTAAATTTACCGTCTGTTCCAGCAGTTGCTGTGCCGATAACAGTACCGCTTGCTTTCACTTCCACTTTTGCAGAAGCTTCGGTAGTACCAGTTACCTGTTTTGCCACATCTGTTACAGCAGCAACTTGTGGAGCAGCTGGTGCAGTCGTGTCAAGCAGAGTGATACGGTCTTCAATTTCAGCGTAAATTGGTCTTGATTGAGCTTTTACGTAATCAATTAATGTGTCTAAATCTGTTTTTAATACAGTCCGGTCTGTTCCTTGTTTAAGGATGGTATATCCATCTCCACCGTCAGCCATAAAGTTATTTACAGCAACCGTGTAAGTGGCAGTTTCATCAATCTTTTGGCCGTTTGGTAAGAAGATATCCACTACCTTTTGACCGATTGGATACTTATTATCCCAAGAGTAAGTTAAGCCAGCAATAGACATGATTTTGTTTCGGTCCGCTGCAAATTGCTGATTTAATAATGTTCTTACTTGTGCACCAGTAATCTTTAATGTAACAACATCATTACCGAATGGCTGGATTGCGAATAGATCACCCCATGTGATGGTCCCTTTCTTAAGGTCATCACGGATACCGCCTGAATTCATGAAAGCAAAATCAGCACCTGTTTGAGCTTGCATTGCATCAGCAATTAAGTTACCTAAAGATGACTCTCCAGCAGGAGTTTGTGTACGTGTTAAAGCAACAGCAGATTTTCCAACAACTTGCCCAATAATTGGCGCGATCTCTGCTTTATACCCATCAAGTTCTGCCTTGATTTTTGCATCAGGAGTAATACTGTCTTTGAATGTTGAAGCAACTTCAGCTTTTTTCGTAACGATGTCTTGTGTTACTGGATCAATTGTTAGATCAACATCAGAGAAAGCAGTTCCATATGAATAGGATTGAACAAGAAGCTTCTCTTTTCCAGTATTATCAACAATTGTTGAGTTTAAGTATTTATGGTCATGCGCACCGTATACAACGTCAACTTCTGGGTCAATTGCCTTAGCAATATCTACAACTTTACCAGTTGGGTTAGAACCGTTAGAAGCTGATGTACCCGGATCATGAGCTAGAACCACGATGGACTTAATGCCCATACCTTTTAACTCAGCAGCATACTTGTTGATTGCTTCTGTTTCATCAGTGAATTTAACGCCTTTTACCCCTGCTGCAGTTACAATACTAGGAGTTTCAGTTGTAACAACACCAATGAAGCCAATCTTCACGCCGTCTACTTCTTTAATTGCATATGGAGGTAAAATTAGTTCATTTGTATTTTCATCCACAACGTTGGCAACAACATAGTCGAAGTTTGCGCCCTCAAAGGCACCATATTTTGCTTCCGTCTTCGGATGTGCGCCGCCATTGATTAGACGCTTCATTTCTGCTACGCCCTCATCAAATTCGTGGTTACCGATTGTACCCACGTCCATACCAATTTCATTCATGAAACGGATTGTCGGTTCGTCTTGTAATAGGGCAGATACCGGACGGCTTGCACCTACTAGGTCACCAGCTTGTACCATCAATGTGTTTGCTGGGTTTGTTGCTTCTCTTTGCTTTAAGTAAGCAGCTAAATATTCAATACCGCCGACTTCTCGGTTAGATACCTTAGTTGAGTAATCTAATTGACCGTGGAAATCGTTGATGCCTAATAATTGAACGTGAACATTTTGGTCTAGCGTGTATTGTTCAAATCCATCTGCTACAGGAGCAACATCTTTCACATTTGGCGCAGATGCTAAAACATCTTTTGCTGCCGGTGAAGATTTAAATGTTAGATTTTTTGCCACTCCGCCAACAGGTGCGATTTTCCAGTTGTTATCTGCTGAAGGATTTACAACGCCTTGCTCTTTAATATAATCCATTAAAATCTGACGGTTTTCATATGGTGAATCCACAACAACTTTGGCAATTCCTCCCTTTGTTCCAGGGAAGTTGCCTCCACCGCTAGCACGATAGTTATTCGTTGCAACGATGAATTTTTGAGCTGGATCAATTGGGTTTCCATTCATATCAGTGAAGTTAATGATACGGTGTGCATCTGCATTTAGGATAGTTCCATCACTATATTTGTATCTTGCAGGCTGCGTTACATCGATTTGATACTTGACACCATCAATTACATCAAAATTGTAAGTTGGGAATCCGTAATCGATTAATTCTTGTGCATTTAGATTAGTTGGATCAATTTTATTGAATTGGGATGCAGACATTTCTAACCATTCTTTAACTTCAGCACCCGTTAATTCAACAGCCTTTAATGTGTTGTTGAACAGGTACAGGTCATTGGCACTCTTAATAGAAAGATTGCCCTTTGCAATATTAGTGTAGTCTCCAGCTCCGCCGCGGCCTGCTTTGAATGGAGCACCCGCTGAAATAACTGGAATATCCTTCAATTCAGGCTTATTCGTTGCAATCCACTTTTTAACATAATCAGTTTGTGCATTGTTAACGATTTGGATTGTTGGATCATCCATTACACGTGAGAAATAGCTTTGCATACGTGATGTTGTTTCACCTATTTTTCCATTAACATATGCAACCGTTGCATCATGCTCTGGTTTTACAGCATCAACAATTGATTGATCAACAGCTGTTGTAGCCGTAACAGGCATGTCAACAGATTTGGATGCAGCTTTATCTGCTGTCCATTTTCCATTTTCATCTTGTACTAATGCTAAGTCTAGTACACCAAGGTTATTACCCCAGAATCCAGCCTCTACTGCAGGTGTTCCGTTGATGGTACCTTGAGCTGTATTCAGGCCAGTTAAATCTGGATTTGTTGCAACTCCACCTTGGTGGAATTCTTTACCAGCAGGGAAAGCATAGTGAGCATGTCCAAAAAGAAGGGCATCAATACCAGCCACTTTACTTAAAGAGAAAACGGCATTTTCTGCATCTTGTTGACCATCATTTGTAACGTCACAGCCGGAGTGGGCAATCGCAACAATTACATCTGCACCCTTGGTTTTCATTTCAGCCACATATTTTTCTGCTGTCTTAACGATATCTTTTACGATGACTTTTCCTTGAAGGTTATCTTTATCCCATTGCAGGATTTGTGGTGGAGCGAAACCAACGATACCAACGTTTACAGTTTGTTCAACGCCATTTTTATCCTTAATCTTTTTAGGAATAATTTGATATGGAGTGAAGTAGTTTTGATCATTTGTTGGATCACTGTCATGATCATCCTTGTAGATGTTAGCGTTTACAATAGGATATGGAGCATTTTTCATGGCTGTGTCTAAAAACCCTAGTCCATAGTTGAACTCATGGTTTCCGACAATACCGCCATCATAGTTTAAGAGCTTCATAGCTTTAAACATTGGGTGTGTTTCATCAGCAGTTAATGGCTTTACTTTTGCTACATAGTCAGCCATTGGATTTCCTTGCAATAAATCACCAGCATCAAACAACATCGAGTTGCTTGGGTCTACCTCTGAACGTGCTTGTTGAATCAAGCTGGCAGTTTTCGCCAAGCCGTAGTTTATCCCCTTATCCGTATCTTGGTAATAATCGTATGCCATTGCAGCATCATGCAAGTCAGTCGTTTCCAAGATACGAAGTGTAGCAGTGTTTCCTGTTACTGCAGCTTTCGCAGTATGTGGAAAAATATTCATAGGAACTGTTGTAAGCGCTAACGCAACAGCTAGAGAACTATTAAGCATGCGTCTCTTCATGCTTCTCTTTATCTTTCTCTTCACACTTTTTCCGCCCTTCGACAAAAAATATTTGTATTGCAAGACTATTCTACTAATTTTACCAATAGATTCATAGTCTTTTTTGTAAAATATTTGTTGGTATTTAGTTGAAAGTTCGTAAATTGTTTTTAGCTCGAATATTTAGAATTTTCAAGGGTTCAAGCTTCTTATTATTCTTAATCTTATGTAACATTTCCTAGCTGAAAAACGTCTAGTATGGGGAAGAATTCTGCAAGAAAGGTGGAATAATGTAAGAATTATATTTTTTCAAATTTCGACACTAAACTACAGTTTACGTAGCTGTAAAAAAAGGGTAAAATGTAAATTGGTCTTTTATACTTTTAAAAAATGAATCATGATGATATTGATATAAAGGAGAAAATATATGTCCGAAATTCAACGCTCACAGCGTAAAGCGCAGAAGAAGAGAAAGATCCGGAAAAAGCGGGTTTTTATGTGGATTTTCGTTCCGTTTTTAATTGTTGCCCTATGTAGTGCCGCATATGCGACTTTTATCCTTAAAAAAGCGGAGTCAGTCGTCAATAAATCATATAAGCCCGTTCAGACAGTATCAAAAAGAACAGTCAAAGCCAACCCTGATATGGATAATATCTCAATCCTCTTGATTGGAGTCGACGAAAGTAAGAGCCGAAAAAAGCAATATGGCGATGCGGTTCGATCTGATGCCCTGTTGGTGGCGACCTTAAACAAAAAGGAAAAGTCCGTCAAGCTGTTAAGTATACCGCGTGATTCGTATGTGTATATTCCCGACAAAGATAAATATGATAAAATTACCCATGCTCACGCTTACGGCGGTCCGAAGTATACAATCGATACTGTACAAAACCTTCTTGATATTCCGATTGATTATTATGTAAAAGTAAACTTTTATGCCTTTATTGATGTGGTAAATGCTTTAGATGGGATTGATGTGGATGTCCCTTATGCTATTTCAGAAAAGGATTCCGAAGACCATCACAATGCCATCCGCTTAAAACCTGGCCTCCAAACGCTGAATGGTGAGGAAGCGCTGGCCCTTGCAAGAACGCGTCATAAGGATACCGATGTAATGCGCGGGATGAGACAGCAGGAAATTATTAAAGCGATTTTCAAAAAAGCACTATCACTTGGTTCCATTACCAAACATGCTGACATGATTGAAGCAGTTGGCGACAATATGCAGACGAATATGTCCTTTAATGATATGAAGTCGTTGATGGATTATGGCCTTGCAGGCAGCGGCGGCTTACAAATCGACACCTTGAACTTAAAGGGTGCGGATGATTATATTAACCGAGTTTACTACTACAAGCTTGATGAAGCATCGCTCGAAGAAACAAAATCAATCTTAAAAGCACATTTAGCTGACGATTCGACTGCTGACGACACCAGCACAACAGACAGCACAGATAATAGCAGTGATTCTGATTCAAATAATGCTGATACAAATTCAAGTGAAAAAAATAACAATTAGGAAAAAAAGCCGCATCATATTTCGTGATGTGGCTTTTTTTTATTGAATGTCCATTTTTGATTTAAGAAGAAATTTACGACCATGCCCAGGAAAGTAGAAATAATTTGAGCTGTTGCAGAATGGATATTTAACTGATCAACCAATATGTATAGAGATAAAGTGTTAAATCCAAGCGTAATAAGATTAACGACAAAAAATTTTAGAAATAGCATCAGAGTCCCTGACTTTTCTTGAAACACCCAGTTTTTATTCCAAAAAAAACTGTTGATGGTTCCCAAGCCATAGGCAATGGTGTTCGCTATTAAATAATTTATTCCCAGATAAACGAACAGAGTGAAACTCCCTATCGTAATGAGAGTATTGAAGATACCAACAGCACCAAACTTTAAAAACTTCGTCATATTTTTAAATCCACCATTTTTTAGGTTCATTATACATTTTTTTATAACATAGAAAAAGCCTGACCGCTTTGGCCAGGCTATACATCTTATCTATTTCGTGCTGTAGTAACTAGTAAAACTCGCATCATTTTGATTAATGGGCGGTAGTTCTTGCCGACAAGTCCAACGGTTTCCGCTATCAATTCTATTAGAATTAATAAGACTAAAATGAGGAAGAATCCTCCCATAAGCTTTGCCTGCGAAAAGATAATCGCTGCAAGACCGAAGAATGCAGCCATTGCATAGATGATTAATACCGTCTGACGATGGGTAAAGCCGGTACGCAGCAGACAGTGGTGTAAATGCGATTTATCTGGTGCTGATAATGGCTTCTTATTCACAATTCGGCGAATAATCGCAAAGAAGGTATCA
Organism: Neobacillus sp. NRS-1170; assembly: GCF_050468025.1. Lineage (NCBI taxonomy): Bacteria > Bacillati > Bacillota > Bacilli > Caryophanales > Bacillaceae > Neobacillus > Neobacillus sp. NRS-1170. The sequence goes on from NZ_JBITPF010000026.1 coordinate 142,704, forward strand.
GAGATCGGAACGCCGAGAATAATAACAGGAACGATAAAGGAAATCAGTGTTACGTTTTTAAAGCCTAATAAGGATAATACCGAAATCATATAGCCCAAGAATAATGCCCCTGTATCACCCATAAAGATTTTGGCTGGATGGAAATTGTAAAGCAAAAATCCAAGAGTGCTTGCTAGAACGATAGAGGCGACTGCAGTTACATAGCCATCTCCCATGATAATCGCCATTCCAGAAATCGTAATCAAGGCAATGGAAGAAACACCGGCAGCTAGTCCGTCTAAACCGTCAATTAGATTGATAGCATTAGTAATCCCGACGATCCAGATAATTGTCAGCGGGATACTTAAATAACCGAATTCAATTTGGCCGCCAAATGGCAGGTTGATAAATTGAACGTGAACACCGCCCCAGATAACCACAAGGGCTGCTGCTGCAATTTGAGCTATAAATTTAATTTTCGCCGAAAGTTCTAACATATCGTCGAGTATTCCAGTAATGACAATGATGATACTGCCAACAATAATCGGCAGCGCATATGGTCCGCCTGGACGAAGGACTAACAAACCAATAATAAAGCTTAGGTATATAGCTAATCCGCCAAGACGCGGCATGATTTTTTGATGCACTTTTCGTTGATTTGGTTTATCTGTTGCCCCAATTTTAAAAGCGAGTTTTTTTACTAAAGGAGTAAGCAAAATGGAACTAATAAAGCAAATTAGCAAGGTGATGTATATCATCATGATCCTCCCGAATTTTTTGTCTGCCTATTTTGTTAGTTTCATAGTAATAGGCAAAATAGGGATTTTAAAGTTTAATAGAATCTTCAATCCTGCTGCCCATAAGGATTATAACATAAGAGTTTTTTAAAGAAAATAGAAATCCTTGGCTTCTCCTTCTTGGAATCAATAAAGTTAGCAATCTGATAAAAAGCTGTAAACAACGTAACAAATAATTCGCGAATGACCTTTTCCCCAAGTGGGGCTGGTCATTCGCTATTATTTATTCTGCAAAAGGGCGGTAGTCTTTCTTGCTTAATTCCTTTAAATAATCAACAAGAGAGTTTCGTAAATCATCTCTTTCCAAAGCAAATTCGATCGTTGCCTGAAGGAAACCGAATTTATCGCCCACATCATAGCGGATTCCATCAAAGGCATAAGCTAACACCTTTTCGTTAGCGGCCATTTTTCTAAGGGCATCAGTTAACTGAATCTCGCCGCCATAGCCAATCTCGACTTCTTCCAGAAAGCCAAAAATTTCCGGATTCAAAATATATCTGCCCATAATAGCAAAATTAGAAGGGGCATTTTCCCTTGGTTTCTCCACCATATCCTTTACTTCGACAATTTTATTAGAAATTCCTTCATTGCTAGGAGCAATAACTCCATATTTATAAAGTTCCTCATTTGGCATGATCTTCGTCCCAATCACACTGCAGCCGAATTGTTCGTGTACATCCATTAATTGCTTTAAGCACGGTTTATCACTTTTAACGATATCGTCACCTAAAAGTACGGCGAATGGCTCATTTCCAATAAACCTTCTCGCACAATGAACCGCATGCCCGAGACCTAACGGCTTCTTTTGTCTAATGTAATGAATGTTGACCATCGTGGAAATATCCTTCACCATAGTCAACAGCTCTTGTTTGTCTTTTTCTTCTAACTCAAGTTCTAATTCAATTGAATAATCAAAATGATCCTCAATCGCTCGCTTGTTCCGTCCCGTTACAATAATGATGTCTTCAATCCCAGAGGCAACGGCCTCCTCGACAATATATTGAATCGTTGGTTTATCAACGATAGGAAGCATCTCCTTAGGCTGTGCCTTTGTTGCTGGAAGAAATCTAGTTCCTAATCCCGCTGCGGGAATGACTGCTTTTTTAATTGACATGGTTATAGCTCCTTTGATATCCTTTGAAAATTTTAATTAACAATGGCTTGATATGTTCAACTTCATATCTTTCTGCCGTTTTTAATGCCGCCTTTTTCATCTGTTCTGTTTTAGTTTCATCCATTGAGAAAAATTCAATCATCTTTTCTTTCAGGTCATCGTCATTTCCAACCTCAAAAAGTATGCCGTTTTCTCCATCCTGAATATAATCTAATAGTCCGCCGATTTTACTCCCAATGACAGGAACACCGCAGGCCATCGCTTCAAGACCAACTAACCCTAAGCTTTCTCCTTTACGTGTAGTGGGAAAACAAAACACTTCCAGACAATTATAAACTTCACTCAACTTTTGCTGCGGGAGAAGTGGAAAATAAATAATATCATCCTGTAAATGCAAATCCTCTACTAATGTTTCATAATCTTTTTGCTGGCTTCCCTTACCCACGACGATTAACTTCCGCCCTTGGAAATGGCCTAAATCCTTAATTTTTTTTACGGCAGGCAGGACAATGTCCCAGCCCTTACCTACATCTAAACGTCCCACAAATCCAACATACTTGTAATTATTACTCAAATTCAAATCGGCAAACACATTCTGGCGATTTTCTTTTTGATGAAAAATATTTTTATTCACGCCCCCAGATGGAAAAACCCTAATCTTTTCGATATCAACTTGGTATTTTTCAGCGACTAGGTTTTTGTAATAATTCGATGGCGTAATAATAATGGTCGAAAGATGCAGAAGTTTTTTCACATACTTCTGATGCTTTTCTTGAGACTGTACCTCGGGTACGACATCACTGCCATGAACATTGGTAAAGATTTCAGAACTTTTTTTCAAACTTTTTAAAATAATTAATGGGTAGGAATTATGGGAAGCATAGTGCACATAGATAGCATCATATTTTCCAAAAAAACCTTTTATGATTATTCTTAAATAATAAAGTATGTATGAAAGTAACTTGCTCAGTTTACTATGACTTTTATAAAGGACTGCTTTCTCAACTGTCCAGCCTTCACTTTTAAGTATTTCTTCGGTGTTTTTCACAAATATTCCATAATTCGGATATTCATCACTTGGATACATATTTGAAATTAAAAAGATTTTCATGTGAATCCTCATCTCTGTATATAGAACTGCTTTGTATTTATTATAACCATGAAATTTGACGAAAATGAGAAAGGAAAGTTACAAACTAAAGACTTTCCTATTACGGTTAAAAGAATAAATTTAGAAAAGGCCAAGGATCTCTCCCAGGCCTTTATACTTCAACATACAATTACGGATGGTTTGCCAATTTGCTTTTTTGATAAACTAAACCAAACAATATAAAGAAGTACATCATAAAGGAGTCATTCTCCAAAATATTATATACGGCACTGCCCACTATAAGGGAGATAATGAAGTAGACTAGGAGAGGCCCGTAAAATTCCTTTCTATTTTTCCAGGTGGTAACAAGTAAAAAGTATGCCGTCATAAAAATCGACAACATGCCAAGTGCACCTGTTTCAGCAAGAATTAAAATATATTGGTTATCCGAATAAAAATTCCTGTCAATATTATACTCTTCATAAACAGGAGATGAATACGTAAGCGTCGCCGCTCCTCCAAATGTCCCAAATCCTGTTCCAATGAGTGGATGATCTTTAAAAATTTCAATTGCTTTTTTTACATAATAAATACGTCCACTCTCGCTGCTTTGGCCAATTTCTTCATTTGAAAAGGTATTTTTAAATCTTTTGCCGCTCTCAGCTCCTCCCTCTTCTCCACCATTTTGTTGATAATAATGGGCATATGGTGAAATACGTTCATAAGTTTGATCGGCAATTTGGTTAATCCCGAAAAATAATCCGGCGGAAATGAATGTGACAACTCCGATTGAGACAAACGGTCTCCATTTTCTACTTAACACAAAATACACAACTACAAAAACTACAATAGTCAACAGAGTACCTCGTGAATAGGTCAGCAAGATAGTAGTTCCTATCAGCGTTAAACCAGTATAAATGAAATATCGCCATTTTCCTTGGACATGTTTAAGCAAATATAGCGATATAAAAAAAGTAATGACTAAAAACAGTGAAAGCTCATTTGGTCCTTTTATCAACCCGTAAACGCGGATTCGATTTGTCGGCGATAACCACCACTCCTGCCATACTTGCGGCATTAGCATAGTCTTATGAAAAATTTTTTCCACAAACCCATGAATCGAGAGGATGACACCCAAAATAAAGGATGTAATAGACATTTTTCGAATGGTATCAAAAGATAGTTCCATCCGTTTTACCACATAGAAAACAATATAAAATAGAAAGTAGGCTCGTAACTGAAAAATAATTGCTTTTAACGAAACACCAGTTAGGAAGGCAGAAATGACACCAATAACAGCAAAAGCGAAAAAGGCCCATTCAAAGGGATGAAAAGTGAAAAGATTTTTGATATCCTTCCGCTTATCAAAAATTGTTCTTAACAGCAGAAAAGCAATTATGGCATCTCCTAATATTTTAAAACCTGGATTAACTGCAATTAAAAAAGGGCGGATTGGAATTAAAACAAGAAGAAATAATAGACCTGTTTCTTTGTTCAGTAAAGAACAAATGGCAATGACTAAAGATATTAGCATGGCAAGTTTGCTATTTCCGATGGCCAGCGCTGCGATAACAGCTAATATCCCAAGAATAAGTATAGAAAAATGGCTTTGAAGTAATTTCATTGATTTTGTACTCCTATTTTCTAAATTAATGCTTATAAAGTGCAATTGTTTCTTCAATCATCTTGGCAAGTGTAAAATGGTCATCAAAGTACCTTCTTCCATTACTAGAAAGCTTATCCATCAACTCCTGATTGATGAGCAAACTGTGGAGTGCATTCGCCAGTTCTTCAAGATTGCCATATTTGACAAGCAAACCGGTTTCTCCATGTTGAATTACCTCAGGCAATCCGCCGACATTCGTCGCCACTACAACGCGGCTATAGGACAACGCCTCCATCGCCACATAGGATAAAGCTTCATTACTGGATGGAACGACGACAATATCACTACTTAGGTATAGTTTATCCTTCTCTGTAGAAAATCCCTTAAATTGAATAAAAGTATTAAGTTTTAGTTCGTGAATTAAAGAAACTAACTCTTCCTTTTGCGGTCCTTCACCATAAATATGGCATTCCCATTTAATATTTGGGGCTTTATCCCTTAACACGGCTAAGCTTTTTAATAAAAAGGCTTGGCCTTTTTCTTCACGCAGTCGTCCGATCACAGAAATAACAGGAACCTTACCTAGGTTTGATACTCGATGTTGATTAGCAGGCCCCTCCACTCCATTATAAATTAATTTCATCTTAGCGGTAGAAACACCCTTTATTCTTAGCTGCTGATACATAAACCGCGAAACGGTAATAACTTTGTGATTGAAGGAAGTCATAATTTTATTGAAGCTTCGAATAGCTTTACCCATTGGGACATCCACATGATAAGTCCACAGTACTTTAGATCGTGCACCCATCATTTTTGCGAGGATTGCCAGGTAATTTTCGCGTAAAAATTGTGCATGGACGACCTCCACTTTTTCCGCAAGGATAATCTGCTTTATTTTCTTTGCAGCCCTAATGTCAAAGGGACCGTTCATTTTTACTTGAAACATTTTTACGTTGGTGCGTTCAAAATCGGCCAGGCCAGGACCTTCTTCAGAATAAATAAATCGGCAATTTTCAGGTCCAACCGCTTGAATTAAATCTAATACGTATTTTTCTGTTCCGCCTTTACCAACGAAATTTAATAAATAAAGAATGTTCGTCAATAGAAACCCCTCTGTAAAAAATATGAATTTATTTTACCAAATCAAAATAATGTTATCGTTTATCCATGTAATTATCAAGTAATAAAGTGATGCCAAAGTAAAAACAACGCATGGTCAAACTCTGCGTTGTTTAATATAGAGAATTTTTTTCATCAATCCAATTGCAATTTTTTCCCTCAATAATAATAGCAGTGAAGAATAAACAATGATTCCTGTCATTACCTTTACCAAAATCGACAAGAATAAAGAGAAACGCAAATATGAACTTAATTGATAAGCGATAAACGCCATTGTAATTGAAGCAAGCAAGTAAATCAAAATATCCTGCTTGGAACGGGCTTTTAAGTCGAGCACATCCTTCAAATACCACAATTGAATCGACAGAATGAGTCCCTCTGTTATAGTAGTGGCAATGGCTGCTCCTACCGCCCCATAGCGGGGTATCAACAGTATATTAAGGGCAAAGTTCAAAGCCGCCCCAATCACGATCGGCAATGTATACTCCTTGTTCTTTTGCATGGGCACGAGATACCACGAACCGAAAATGACTCCTAATGATTTAAAGATGATAATGGGTGCCATCACCATCGTAATCGTCACGCTCGGTTTAAATTTGTCCCCTAAAAACCAGAGAACGAAATCATGTGAAATGATTAGGAATCCAAACGTAATCGGCAGGACAATAAAAATGGTTAAGGTAACGCCATTGCGGAGCACATGTATTAGCTTTTCAAACTTTTTCTCCGCAATGAGTGAAGACGTTCGTGGGAGCATCACGACCCCAGATATATTTATAAGTGACGATATCATATAGACAATTTTATAAGCCTGCTCATAGTATCCGACCTGTTCAGTAGTTGACATGATTCCAAGCATGGTTTTATCTAGTACAGAGTAAATCATGGCAGAGAAGCTCGGAATGAACAAGATGAGCATTTGATGAAAATGACGCTTAATTTGTATATTTGTTAATGTTATATGGACATAGTCATTTAACCGGTAAAAGAGAGCGATATTCCCGACCACAACGGCAGCGGCCATGATGATAGTATATAAAACAATGTCATTTTTATCTTTTACAAAAATAAACACACTGCCAAACCCTAAGAGCTTTAGTGTTATATTACGTGTGACTACCTTTTTGAATTTTTCTAGTCCTTGAAAAAGCCACGTGATGTCAAAGAAAGCGCCGAATAGGTTCAGTGACTGCCAATAAAAAACAGCATCGTTTTCCCAAACAAGCGGGACGCAAATAAAGTAAACCCCCGTAGCTAGTAATAATAATCCTGTTCTAATCAGGAAAATTTCGCTGAAGGAACGTGAAAGTTGCTCAGGCTTTGCCTTGTCATTTGCAATTTTTCTTACCGCGTACAAATTGGAACCGAGCAGGAACACATTGATGAAGAGCGTAATATAGGAAAAACTATAGCTATAATGCCCAACATTAGAAGGCCCTAGAACCCTGGATATATAAGGGATTGTTAAAAAAGGGAGTCCAAGGAGGACAAATTGCTGCAACAGCACATAAAGGAAATTCTTTTTTAATGTAGACATATCTAACCTCGTAAATAAGACTTCTTTATTAAATTATAATGAGAAACTATGAATACAATATTGGAGTTTCCTTAAGATTTTCTTAAGAGTTAATTTCAAAATAATTTCAAATATTGATATAAATCGATTGATTTATTTTTTCAAAAATTTCCCTTTCATTTTCGAAGTAAACAAGGTAATGATTTCGTCTTTTGATAGAACTAATATGACCATGTATAAAAGACCACAGGCTGCAACAATGAGAATAAAAAGCAAGATTGTTCCGTTGAATACGGAGCGAATCACCAGTGATATAGGAATAAATGGTAATGAAAAAACGAGATATTTTAAATTGGCCCATGATAATAATTGGAATGGTATTTTTAAATATCTTCGGATGTATTGGTATTCGAGAGCAATCAGCAAGATATTGGCAACAGCTGTTGTCAAGATGGCCGTTTCAGCGGTTAGAACACCGAAGTATAAACACAGAGAATTTAAAGCTGCGTTCACAATCCCAGAAAGAAAAATTAATCGGACCAGGATATTTTCTTTCTTTTTAATATATATAACTTGGTTAGATAATATCGATTCAAAACCAATTGTAATCATATAAAGGGCGAAAATCTTTAAAACCGGACCTGCAGGAATAAATTCTTTAGAACCATAAATGACAACACCAAGGTCAGCAACAACATAAAGACCAATTGCTGCCGGAAATAATAGTGCGGAGTAAATTTTCGCGATTCTATTAAGCAGACCAAGATATTGATTGTCATTTTCACTGCCCACTAAAAATGAAAGCCTTGGAATGGTTACTTGAATAATACTAAGCATAATGGCGTTAATCATTGTTGCAATTTGCTGGGCCATCGTATAATAAGAAACCGATTTTTCACTAACAAATTGTCCAAGCATAAAACGGTCAAGTTGGGTATACAAAATGTTTCCGTTTGAAAATATTACCACGAGAAATAACGGTTTAAGATGTGGGGCAAACCGAATATTTGAAAAATCAAATTTCACTCTTCTTTTCACATAAATAAAGCTGATGATATTATTTAATCCAGTTGTTAAAGCTAACAAACCAATAAAAACCAAGTAGTTATCTGAACTTTTTACAAATGTCAGCAACAATATGACATAGATAATTTTGACAATGACCGTCTTTATTGTGATGAAACCATAATCCTCATAGGCTTCGTTGACCCATTCGACGAAGAAAATGTTTAGAAAAAAATTCGTTCCATAAACCATTAAGACGGGAAATAACGCTTTACTGCCATATCCTAGATAGGAAACGACCAGATAAATGATAAGAGTTACCACGTTGGTCATTAAGCTAAAGGTAAATAAGCTTGTAAATAGCTGATTCACCTTTTCTTTATCAGTTCTGATTTTGCTGACCTCACGCAGCCCATATTGATAAACACCAAAGGCGGCAAAAATAAAAAAATAGTTAAAAATGGTTTCCCCGGTCTTCACTCGACCGATGGCATCCGTTCCTAAAGTACGATAAACATATGCACCGATGATCACTGGCACGATTAAATTAAAAAAGTTTAACGTAATTTTATATATTGCATTTTTTATTAACGATTTTTGCATGAAACAACCCTCAAATCAAAAAGTAAGGGCTGTCTAATACCAGCCCTAAACCTTCCTAGATATATTCTTTAACAATAACTGGGGTATCAATCCGTTTAATGTTATCAGGTGATTCCCCTGCAATCCAGCTTTCATCCTTTTGCATATAAGTTGTCCCGTAATTATCCACCAGATACTCATGGGAATTTTCTGGAATCTTGAACATTTCGCCTTTAAATTGATAGTCCATTAATCCTTTAAAATGCGAAACGACTGTACTTGTACGGTATCCTTTTGCTACTTGATAGGTCGGGAAATTTTCGAATTCCATATCAAAGCCAATCTCACTGAAATAACACCAAATGAGGTCCTCACCTTTTTTCCAATAATAGAAAATATCAATATGTAGGCCATTATAATGAAAAGCCTGCTCAAAAATCTTTCCGTCCATTTCATACTGTTTATATAGCATAACACCTTTTTTCTCTAACACTTGAACCAGTTGATCCTTCTTTTTATCGTCAAAATCGAAGCAGCCGATATCCAAGTCTTTGTCATGGCTGATAAAATCCTTTTCCCTTACGGCCCCCAGCAGTGTCCCATAATCAAGCCAAAACTCCTCACCAATTTCTTCAAAGCCTTCTTTCATATACTTCAAGGTTTGTAGACCATGTACATGTACCATATCCTTTTGTTTTTGATATTGAGCCTTATCATATTTTCGCTTCACCTTAATTAAAACTGGATTATTCCTGGCAACCCTATAGAATTTGCTTGCCCGTAAATGTTTAATCAAATTATCTACAAACGACCCCATCTTTCTCCCCCTAAACCATGAAGTAAAAGCCTCTCTCCATAAAACACGAGAAAGGCTATTTAAAACATTTATTAAATAGTGCCAATTTATCCATTCTATCTTTTTAACGTTTTTATTAGGAATTTTGGTAAGATTAATTGTCTTTTCCAACGCCATGGTTCTTTCATAAGCCGGTAGAACCATTCGAGTCCCAGTGACTGGAATATCTCCGGTGCTCTTTTAAGGTTTCCTGATATCACATCGTATGAACCGCCGACTCCTTGAAATACAGATGGTGTAACCTTGTTCATATGATTAACAATCCAATATTCCTGTGCAGGACTTCCTAATGCAACAAAGATAATTTCCGGATTATTTTGATTGATTGTATTAATGACCGCTTTTTCATCCTTCTCATAACCATGTAATGTGCCCACAATTTGAATGCCAGGGATTTGTTTTTCAAGCACAATTTTTGCAGCATCTGCTACTCCTGGCTTACCGCCGTACAGAAAAACCCGTTTCCCTTTTATTGCCGCCATATGACATAGTTTTAGCATCATATCAATGCCGGTCACACGACTTCTTATCTGACCGCCTTTTAACTTAGAAGCTAAAATAACACCAATGCCATCCGGAATTTGATAATCAGCACGGTTTAGAAGCATTCTTAACTCTTCGTCTTCTTGCGCCTTCATAATTTTTTCCGGATTTATCGCTACAATAAACGACTTTTTCTTCTTTTCGATATCCTGCATTAATAGTGAGGCGAGCTGGTCGTAATTATAATAACAAACATCAACCCCTAGAAAGTTTTCTTTCATAATGTACCACCTGTTATTGATTTGGAGTTCACACATAAGAAATGCATAGCCTTCCTTTGCACAATCTGTGACATCAGTGCAAATTAACTATGTTTAGAATCCCCTAACACACGAACTTCAAAACCTGATTTAACCCAAGCCTCACGAGGAAGGCAATTTTTTGTATCAAACACAATTTTAGAACGGACAAGGTTTGACGTTTGCTTTGGATCTAGAATCTTAAATTCGTCATGCTCTGTTAAAATAAGTAGGATGTCCGCATTTTGCAAGGTTTCATCAAGCTTTAATGATTGCTGCGGCAGTTTCTGCTCCTTAATATGCGGATCAAAAGCAGAAAACTCCAAATTCATCTCTTTTAAGTGATGAACAACCTCAACGGATGGGCTTTCGCGCATATCATCGATATTGGCCTTAAACGACAAGCCCAATACTGCTACTTTTGGGTTTTTAATTTGATGTTGTTCGGCAATCATTTTTACTTTTTTCGCAACAAATTGCGGCATGGAATCATTTGTTTGACGTGCAAGATGGATGATTTTTGCATTTTCCGGATCCTGCTCTACAAGAAACCACGGATCGACTGCAATACAATGTCCACCTACACCAGGGCCTGGGAGGTGAATATTTACTCGTGGGTGGTGGTTGGCAAGCTTAATGGCCTCCCAAACATTTACCCCAATATTTTCACTAACTCGTGCTAGCTCATTAGCAAATGCAATGTTAACATCTCGGTACGTATTTTCAATAACCTTAACCATTTCTGCAGTCGTCGCATTCGTTAAGAAAATTTCACCCTTTACAAAGGCACGGTACAAATCACGAGTTTTTTCCGAAGACTCACGGTTAATACCGCCGACAATTCGGCTGTTATTAACAAGCTCCTCAAACACCCGTCCTGGAATCACCCGTTCCGGAGAGTGAGAAATAAGCAATTCTGTTCCTATTTCGAGCCCGCTTTCTTTTAAAATCGGGATCATCACATCTTCAACAGTCCGAGGCGGTACCGTTGATTCGAGTATGACAAGGTTCCCTTTTTCAAGATACGGTACAATCGATTTCGTTGCCGCTTCAACATATTTCATATCTGCCGTTTTATCCGGGTTAATTGGCGACGGAACGGCGATAATAAAAACGTCCGCTTTTTCCGGCGTAGTGGAAACGGTAAAATTGCCGCTGTCAATTGCCGCATTCAAACGTTCTTGCAAACCATTTTCTTCAATATGAAGCTGTTTATTTTGAATTTTTTCTACTGCCGCAGCATTTACGTCTACACCGTGAACATGAATGCCGTTGTTGGCAAACATAACAGATGTTGGAAGACCAATATAACCGAGGCCGATGACACAAATTTTATTCATAAGAAACTTCCTTTCAAACCTAGCTTAAAATGTTCTATAAGCTTATATTTTACTTTAATGGCGCTGTCTACCCGCCAAAAAGTATGACGATTAATTTTTACCCAACTAATTTTAACAAAAATCTTTATTAAAAGAAACTCTAACGGGTGAACGATGTCGGATTTTGGCCTTTCTGCTCATTTTTTCACGTAAAAGTTGATTTTTTAAATAATTTTGTCGCCAAATAATATTATGATTGACGGATAGAAAAGTCGACAAAAAAAACGAGTGAGGAAGATTTTCCTACCCGCTCATTTAGAATTTTACTTATTCGGTCTAGCTCCGCCCCACGTTCCATTTTCGTTAAAATAATGAACTTCCGAGCCAATTGTTAAATATCCTCCATGTACCATATAACCATTTGAATTAAAATAGTACCAATTATTGCCCCATTTCAACCAGCCGCGTTGCTCAGCTCCATTATTGTTATAATAACGATAGTCATATGCGGAGCCTTCTTGTTTAACCCATCCAGTCACCATGTCACCATTTTTACTAAAATAATAATAATTATTTGTGATGTAGTTTCGACCAACAACTGAGTAACCATTATTATTGAAGTAATACCACTTGTTTTTATATAGTAGCCATGTTTTGTTATATAGAGCGCCGCTGCTCTTAGCATAGTGCCAGTATTTTCCGTCAAAATACCAGCCGTTTGCTTTCATCACACCATTGCCATCAAAATAGTATGGTGTGCTGCCAACCATATGAACGCCCGTTACCATTTGACCGTAGGAATCTTGAGCTGGATTTAAATAGTACCATTTACCGCCAAGGTTGAGCCATCCTGTTAAAAGATTGCCTTTGCTATTTGCATAATACCAATAATGACCATCTTTAGCCCAGCCAGTTTTCATCACTCCCATGTTATCAAAGAAGTAATGGGCATTACCAATTTCTTTTACACCAGTTACCTTCATACCTTCTTCATCAACATAATACCATTTTGTGCCATCTGGAATCTATTTGCTAGTAGCCAATACACCCGTATTTGGATCAAAGAAGTATTTTACACCATCAATATCATACCAGCCAGTAACCATATTGCCATCTTCATCGTAGTAATAAAGATTTCCTTCATCATCCACTGTCCAGCCATAGTCGATTCCCGGGTCGTAATTTCCATCATACTCCACTTCAATTCCGTTTGCCATTAAACCGCTGATAATCTGCATCGCGGCAGAACCTTCAGTTAAGTCAAGATTTGGCATATCAAGAAGCATAACAAATTCCAAACTGCCTAAATCCTTTAATGGGGTTAAATCAGATACTGGATTGGAAGAAATAAATAAATATGATAAATTATCAAGGCTGATTAACGGCAATAAATTCGTAATATTATTGGACTCTAAATCCAAAGATGCTAAAACTGTTAAATTTGATAAAGCGGAAATATCGCTAATATTATTTTCCCATAGCGATAGAGATTCAAGATTGGTTAGACTGCTTAAAGGGGAAATATCTGTAATAGCGTCATTGGTTAAATCTAAGGTCTGCAGATTTGTAAGTCCGCTAAGAGAAGAGAGATTACTGAAATTGCTTTCTGAAAGACCCAAGCCCACTAGCTGTGGTACTCCACCCAATCCCGAGACATCATTAATATTATTGCCGGATAGGTCTAAATACTGTAAAACTGACAATCCATTAAGAGATGCCAGGCTGCTATTGGAGAGTGGCTGGTTATAGCCTAAGCCTAAATACTCTAATTTCGTTAATTTACTTATTACTGATAGATTACTAATTTCATTGTTCGATACATCTAGAAAAGATAAATTTACAGCATACTCTAATCCTGTTAGATCACTAATATTTAAGTCCATTGCGGTTAAGTCCGTAAGTGTAGCCAGTTTGCCTTGGGTGATGGCTGCTGTTGAACTGAGTGCTAAGGCCTGACGAACAGCTTTTGCCAAATTGGCATCTTTGAACTGAACCACATCTGTTGCACCTTGTGTCAATGCATTAGGTGCAGCGCCATTTGGTGTTTGCTGGTTTAATTTTGGGTTTTGTTTCAGCAACTCATTTAATGCTTTTTGTTTAAATGATTCTTTTGTCCACTTTGCCGGCTTGACAAAGGCTGGAGCTATTTGTGAAACCGCTTTCGTATTCAATGGTGGCATGATTGAAAGCGATAGAATAGAAGCTAGCATGATCTTGCTAAATTTCTTCATCTCTATTAACCTCCTTATTTACTAGGTACATTATATCAAAGCCTTACCTATTAGGTGGAAAAATATGAAAATATTTTATTATAGTAGAAAAAATAAAAGCGAAACCACTTTAGTGATTTCGCTTTTCAACTTTTATTAAGTTTTTATTCGGTCCATGCTCCATCACTGCCAAGTACATATCCGTCGATTGTTGTACTTTTGGCCATTGAACCGTCAGATTTTAAGAAATACCATTTGTCAGCGGAACGAATCCAACCCGTTGCCATTTTACCGCTCGCCTCCAAATAGTACCAGTTGTTATTCCAGAATAACCAGCCCGTTTCCATGGCACCGTTTGAGTCCAAATAGTACCATAGGTTATTATCTTTAATCCATCCGGTTTGCTTAACTTCATTTTTATAAAAATACCATTTGCTCCCAGAATGAACCCAACCGTTTGTGGTGTTTCCAATTCGTTTCGAACCTATATATGTACTGGTATAGTATGATTCTCCCAAAGAACTAATCTTCACACCTGAACTGGAGGCATGTACAAATTTATTATCACCTAAGTAAATTCCTACATGGGAAGCTCCTGCTTTATAGGTGCTGAAGAAAACTAAATCGCCTTCTGTTAAATTGCTTTTTGAAACCGCTTGCCCTTTTGTGTATTGGTCTGAAGCAGTTCGAGGCAATGTAACCCCGGCTTGTTTATATGTAAAGCTTGTAAAACCAGAGCAATCAAATCCCTTTGGAGACGTTCCTCCCCAAACATATGGAACCCCAATATAATCAAGTGCAATATCCGCTACCTTGTCGCCAAATGTTGCTGCTTCTGTTTTATGACCGCCCATTAATCCGCTCAAGAGTAAAGAACATGATAGTAAACCCCTAACCATTAACTTCTTCATGACAACCTCCGTGCTTTTTCTCTCTCTTTTTTGTTAATTCTAGTATCTCATAAAATTTGAAAGATAAAATTTACAGTTATTTTTTAATATTATTACAAAAATATTTCAAAAACTGACTTTTTTCGACTCTATCAGAAATATTTCTACGTTTTCAGCAGAGAAATTCAGACAATATTAACAAAATATTGTTCTAATTAAAAATAACCCCGGGTAATAAAACCGGAGTTATTTCTGATTTCGTTTTCATTTGAATATGTTCCATTAATGCGGAGATTCGCTGCTCATTTATGTTGAAGCAAACAACTGCAATTTTACAATTTATTCTTATTTACCTCATAATAGTTTACATACCAGTCTATAAAATGGCTTATGCCATCCTTAATGGAAGTTTGTGGTTTAAATCCAATATCATTGATTAAATCCTGATCATCTGCAAATGTTTCTGGTACGTCACCTGCTTGAAGCGGCATGAATTCTTTTTTCGCTTCAATTCCTAATTTTTCTTCGATGGTTGTTACGAAATCCATTAAATTCACAGGGCTATTGTTTCCGATATTATAGACCTTATAGGGAGCATAACTAGCCCCTGGATCTGGAACCATTCCATTCCAGTCAGGATTAGGTTCCGGCTTTCTTAGAGACAAACGATAAATACTTTCGACGATGTCATCAACATAGGTGAAATCGCGCATCATCTTACCATTGTTAAATATTTTGATTGGTTTACCTTCAATAATGGACTTCGTAAATAAAAACAATGCCATATCAGGTCTACCCCATGGACCGTAAACGGTAAATAATCTTAATCCTGTAGTTGGTAATCCAAATAAATGACTATATGTATGAGCCATTAATTCATTGGCCTTTTTGGTTGCGGCATATAAACTTAATGGGTGATCGACATTATCATGGACAGAGAATGGAAGCTTTGTATTTGCTCCATAAACGGAGCTTGATGAAGCATAAATCAGCTGTTCAACTTTATTATGCCTGCAAGCTTCAAGAATGTTGGTGAAACCAACCACATTAGAATCGATATATGAATGTGGGTTTTCTAAACTATATCGCACGCCTGCTTGTGCCGCCAGATTAATGACGAATTTAATATCATGGTCGGAAAAAGTTTTATTAATAGCTTCTCTATCTTCCAAATTCCCTTCAATAAAGGTAAAATTTTGATGCTCCACATTCTTTAACCGATCTCTTTTTAATTGAACATCATAATAATTATTAAGGTTATCGTAACCTACAACCTTATAGCCTTCCTTTAAAAACCTTTTTGACAAATGTGAGCCAATAAAACCTGCAGCACCAGTTATTAAGACTGACAAAATAAACACCTCTATAAATATAATTCTAAAAAAATAACCCCGATTAGGAAACCGGGGTTATTTAATCTAAATTTAAAGATGTGAGTTAGGGGTCTTCATATTCTCATTTAATTTTTTATAAAAGAAATTATTCATCAGTATACAATAAACTAAATTGGCAAGTGAGGTACCTAACGCTATAAATTCAATGCTTTTCGAATATAAAAGGAATATCATGCACAACATTATATTTACGATAATAGCTGTTATTTGGATATACATATAGGTCTTCTGATTATGGGTTGAATTAAAATAATTTGCAGCAAAGCCTACTAAAGTTAATGGATAAATTCCTAATATTAATATTTGAGCTGCTTTAATTCCCTTCACATATTCAGGCATTAGCCAGGTTATTAAAAAAGGAAGTGTTAAATAGCCAATTAAAACAACCAGACCCAGTAAAATAGCTATTATTTTGTTTACTTTCCAGGATAATCTCCTAATTTCCTCATAATTATTTTTACTAACAAGCTCCACAATCTTTGGATAAAATACTTGTCCAATTACCTGCGGAAATAACATCATCGTACTAAATACGAGTATTCCAACTCCATAATTCCCCATATCTACCGGGGTCATAAATAAGGATATGATAATACGGTCACTTGCAATCATCAAACTCCAAATGAGTCCAACTAGTAAAATAGGAAACCCTATCCGTATCAGCTCTTTATACTTTTCATTATAAAATTCCAATTTTACCTTACGAAATGAACCCCTTCCAAAAATAACTTGGATTATTAAAGATAAAATCATTCCTATATATAAACCTGTATACCCCATCACATAAACGAAAATAAGTGTTAAAACGGATTGTGAGATACTTTTTATGAAAATAAGTCTTGAAGCTGTTTTAAATTCCTGGTTTGATTTATAATACATTTCTATATAACCGGATAGAAACGTTAAGACACCTATAAATGTTGTTGCAAATATTCCAATTTTATATTCGATATCTATATTAAAAAACAGGAGAAAAATACTTGAAGCGAATAGAACAAACATGCTGATTAACGGGACGGAAAACATAAATGAGAAGGTTAAACTTCTGATTTCCTCAACCTTCTTGTCTTCATTTCTCGCTAAATAATAAGGAACTTCTCTATTCATTGCATTTAGAGTACCAAATTGCAGTAATCCAAGGAATGGAAAAACCATAGAAATAGTTAACCAGTATCCATAAATTTCAGGACCCAGAAGATTTCGTGTCAGTACTCCTACAATAAAGGATAGGAATGATGATAGTAACGTCACAGAACCAAAGGAAAAAATGCTTCCGATTATTTTATTCTGTTTTAATTCATTCAATAGTAACATGCTTACAAATCCTTATTTTAGATTACTTAAACAAAAATGACTTTTATTTTTCAATAAAACTCCAATCTACTGGTGTTCCCTTTTTCAAGTCCTTTATAGCCTTTTTCCCTATTATATCGTTATAATATTTTGGATGTAGACCATAACCCGGTCTTATAGATCGTACGTTATTTGCAGTTAATTCTTGTCCTGCCTTGACATCTTGAACTATAAATAACGATCTGGAAAATTCTCTATTTTTTTTCTTCTTATCAGTTAAACTATAGTCAACAGCACCTAGAGATTTTTCTGCATCTCTTACTGCATCTACCATTTGCTTAAACTCATCTTTTTCTAATGAGAATGAGGCGTCTGGGCCTCCTATATTTTTATCTAGTATGAAATGTTTTTCAATAACCCTTGCACCAAGTGCTACAGATACTGCTGGAACAGATATTCCTAATGTATGATCAGATAAACCAACCTCGACACCAAAAGTATCCCGCAAATTCGGGATTGTCAATAAATTCGAATCCTCTATTTTTGCAGGATACGAAGATGTGCATTTTAGCAGTACAATTTGATCATTCCCCACTCTTTTGCAAGCATTAACCGCTTCTTCGATATCTGTCAATGTTGCAATCCCGGTAGAAATAATAATCGGTTTCCCTTTTGATGCAGTGTACTCGATTAAAGGAATATCGGTTATTTCAAATGATGCTATCTTATATGCAGGGACATTCAATTCTTCTAAAAAGTCTACTGCACTTGGATCAAAAGGACTTGAAAAGCATAATAACCCTAACTCTTCCGCATATTTTTTTAGTTCATCATGCCATTCCCAAGGTGTATAGGCTTCTTTGTATAAATCATAAAGCGTTCTTCCATCCCAAATCGTACCTTGTTTTACCTGAAAATATTCATTATCGCAGTCAATCGTAATGGTATCAGCTGTATATGTTTGCAACTTTATTGCATCAGCACCAGCTTCTTTTGCCGCTTTTATTGTCTCTTTGGCAATGTTAATATCATGTCCATGATTCGCAGATAACTCAGCAATGATAAAAACCTTTTTTGTAATATCAAATTCACCAATTTTCATAGCTGCAAGCACCTCAACTAGTATTTATAGATATATTGATTAAAGTTACTATCTTCCTTAAATAAAGTAAAATTTGCTTTTACAAACAATTTTTGAGAAGGTACGTTATCCTTAGAAATATACGCAATTATATTTTCTATGGAAGGACATTCTTTTTTTAATAAAACCATACTTTCCGTTAATAAGGACCGACTTTTTCCTTTACCGACAATTTCTTTACTTAGGCTAATACTTACAGTGGCATTCTTGTTTTCTACCTTATATCTTATCTGACCTAAGAATTCATGATCTTTGTTTGAAACTACATAAAAGAAATTATCATTTTGTAAAACTTTTTCAAACCATTTTACATGCTCATCCCATTCAATCTTTTCTTTATTTAGGGAGTATTCTCTTACGTAATCTTCATTTGAAAGATTGAATACATTTACAATATCATTTTTTTCAACTTTTCTAAGAAAAATATCCTCTAACAACAATTACCTACTCCTCTAACAATTTACTCACAATTCTTGCACTACCAGCCCCATCAATAAGACCATGTAAATTATTGATCAAAAACAAGCGGTTTTCCTCATGTAATAAAAATTTTATTTCTGCTGATAATTTATCCATAACATCTTCATCATCACTATGAAGGACTCGATTTACAAGATTATAGGTCAAAATTGCCTTAACATTGTTTCGTTGATTATCAATTACTTGAATTGGAATAAATGGAGTTTCAGTCTTTATTAATTCATGTATGGTTTGTCCAGCTGCGGTAATAGTGATATCAGACTTCAACATTAAATCCTTCATTTGATTTCCGTCTACATTGTAATACAGGGTAACATTTTGATCATCAATATTTTCAATATCTTTTATGTTCGTAAATCCTTTACCAACCACGACATTCTTTATTAAATAAGGATATTCCTTTTTAAATAAAGTTAATATTTTTGGGGTTAGGTTCCGAATATCTGCGCCACCTAAAGTAATTAAAACCTCTTTAACTTGATTATTTGTGCCCTCTCTTTTGCTTTTCAAGAAAGAATCTCTCAAAATGACATATTCTGGTCCCAAAAGGTACTCGATTTCAGTATTTTTAGGATAGTTTAATTCTTTTCCATAAATTGACGGATTAACTACAATCCCTTTAGGATAATTTAATCTCATATTATCATCGATAAATAATGATTTATCCGTATAGGCAGAGATGAAATGATATATATCGAAATTAGCTAAATATGAATCGACGATTGTATATACTTCGCCATGTAATAGCTGGGATAAGAAGTCTATAGAAAGCCAATTTACGATTCTATACTTTTTATTTTTTACAACCTCTACAGCCTCATGGTCACCGTTTATTATTAATTCTACATCTATTCCCCTGCCGGATAACTCAGAATATAACGAAGAACATCTAACCAAATGCCCGTACCCATACATTGAACCAGCTTCAGTTAATATATATACCTTCATCTCTAAACTCCTATTTAATCACTACTTGATTTTTTTCTGTTCAATTTCCGCATTTATTTTCATTAAATCAGGATGTACCTCAAATAAACGTATGATGTCATCAAGATAAAAATTATGCTCCCCATGATACAGATACTCGTATACCTTTGTAATTAATTCAAAATCTTCAATGGTATCCAAAGTCCAACGAAATTTCGAGTAGTCGATATAGTTCTTATAAAAATAAACCTTGTCACTATTTTCATAAATAAATGGCGTTACATGTTCCTTTTGATACCGTTCAGTTGCATTGTTGAATGCATTTTCAAGCTGTTCAAATGAAAATACCTCTGTATCAAGGCCTCTTGGATAGGTCCTTTGCGATGGTTCAGCACCTGCATTTGAAACAATATCATAGTTTTTTGTTTTATAAAAACCAATAATTTGATCTGTAATAACGGGATCGATTAAAGGGCAATCAGACGTTATTCTTACAATTATATCTGCGTCGTTTTCTTTTGCCGAAAAATAATACCTGGATAAGACGTCATGTTCTGAACCCCTGTAATAGTTTACCTGCAACCGGTCAGCTTCTATAGCAATAGGGTCATCTTCAGCTTTATTTGTGGTAGCAATAACAATTTCATCTATTTGATTTGATTGTTTTACCCTGGTAACAACATGTTCCAAGATGGTTTTACCAAGGATTTTTTTCATAACCTTTCCAGGCAGCCTGGTTGAGCCCATCCTAGCTTGAATGATTGCTGCTGTTGTCAAACCAATCACTACTTCCTAAAATAATTGATAATTTTATAAAAACCATTAATAACATCATTAACATCCTCATCTGACATTGCAGGGAATAGCGGAACTGTAAGCATGCAGTTATATAACTCTTCAGCATTTGGGCAAATTCCTTTTTCATAACCCATTTTTTCATAGTAAGGAAGCCAATAAACAGGAATATAGTGAACATGCACTCCGATATTTTCAGCAATAAATGCATCAAAAATTTCTCTTCTATCAGCTTTTAATTTTGGCAAATCTAGTTTAAGAACGTATAAATGATTAACAGTATCGGAGAAATCGGCATTTTTTTGGATGATTACGCCATCTAAATCCATAAAGGCATTGTTGTATTTTTGGACAATTTCCTTTCTCCTTGAAATAAACCAATCCAGCTTCTTCATTTGACTTATTCCAAGTGCACATTGAAAATCAGTAATTCGATAATTATAGCCCAAAAATAATTGTTCATAATACCAGCCGCCAACATCTTTATGTTCAAGCTGGTTTTTATCCCTTGTGATTCCATGGCTTCTAAAATTAGTGAGAGTCTTATAATACTCTTCGGAGTTTGTAGTGATTATGCCGCCTTCCCCAGTTGTTATTGTTTTAACCGGGTGAAAGCTAAACTCAGTCATATCTGCTTGTGTCCCTACACGCTTTCCTTTATATTTGGTTCCAAGGGCATGTGCTGAGTCTTCGATAACTACGATGTCGGTACCTTTTACTAATTCCTTGATGGCATCAATATCAACAGCTTGCCCAGTATAATCGACTGGAATAATTGCCTTTGTTTTTTTCGTAATCTTCTTTGCGATTTCTTCAACATCAATGTTAAACGTTTCTTTATTAATATCAGCAAACACGGGCGTTCCACCAAGGTATAAGACGCAATTCGCTGAAGCAGCAAACGTGATTGGAGTTGTAATAACTTCATCACCAGGTTTAATTCCAGCCGCATAGCAGGCTCCATGGAGAGCGGCTGTTCCATTGGCAAAAGCAACTGCATATTTTGAACCAACATAATCCGCTATGACTTCTTCAAATTCCTTGGCCTTTGGACCTGTTGTTAAAAAATCACTTTTTAGAACAGCGTTCACAGCTTCACAATCATTATCATCTATATACTGTTTTGCATATGGCAGTGGCTTCGTTCTAATTGGGTTTCCACCCAAAATTGCTGGTAACATTTCTTCTTCCTCCTGTTATTTTAAAGATGTCAATATTTGTTTTAATTCCTGAATGGTTTCTGGTATGAAAAATTTATTCGGATTTTTATAGCTGTCTCTGACCCTATATACAATATCAAATGTTTGTTCATTCACATGTGAAAGTCTAGTAATATCTACCAACTTAAATAGTAAAATGACATAAGGCTCTTCATCAAAAATTATTTTTGGATTTAAACATGCAGTTGAGAAAACAGAAATTAATGCCATATTATCAATATCCGCATTAAGCTCGATAATCTCAAAGCTAATGGGATCGTTAGATATCGTACATTGATTATCATACCGGTGCTCACTTGTGCGTGGATGCAGTTTTATAATCGTATTATCTCGTTCGTTATGTGATAGAATTATCTCTAAAATCCCTTCACTCTCAAGATCAATTTCTTTGTTTCCGAATGGTTGGTCAAAATAAATATATTTCTTTTGATGAAATGGTAATAAATAATCATCTTTAAACTGAAAAATGCTATTATAAAAATTCTTTAACCTAGTATTACTTTTATCAATCGCATGAATCTTCTCAATCGGGAATAATCCAATGTTATTTATAAATTCCGGTTTATAAAGCAGCATGCCTTTTAATCCAGTGTCTAATTTATCACCAAAAAAAAGCTTATGCAATTTTTGTTTAAGAAAGCTTCTATTCCTCACTGCATCAATAAAGCTGTAGGAAGCTACTCCATCTTCATATAAGAGTACTTCTACATTCGGATTATATCTTGATTGATATGTATAAATTATTTGTAATTTATAATCAGGAAGTTCTGCGTAAATTTTGTCATAAATGGAAATGACATTAAAATCGTCACACATCTTTTTATAATATTTTTCATTTTGAAAGACACTGATTGTTCTTCTCACATAATTAAAAAGCTTATTCGTGCCTAAGCTCGCTTGCAGTTCTTTAAATTTTATAAAGTAAATCTTATGAAAAATATTTAATTCTTTCAGTTTTCCATAAATATCATAATTTTGACTTGCACCATCCGTAATATACATATCGATTTTTTCATCTTGCAGACGGTCATTTATAATATTTAAAGCGTTCATAACTTGAAATGGTGTATTACAGATAAAAAGTATCATCTAATGACCTCACTACTTAATCGGTTAATATACTATCGTAAGGTGTATATGGCTGTTTTATTCTATTTCCTTGATTGATTGGACCCATCATGGTATTGATTGCCATCACTACGATGACCACTAACAATCCCAACTTTCTAATCTTTGTTTTTAGCTGGGTAAATAAGATTGGTATGAGAAAAATTTGGAAAAATTGCAATCCAGCGACTCCACGTCCTGCTATCGTATCGATGCTCGAAAATAATCCCATTAAAATAATTGATAAGAAAAAACCATTTAAAAACAACAAAGATTTAGCGTCATTTATACCTTTTCTAATAAAGAACTCCACACATATGATAAATAAAACCA
This sequence comes from Neobacillus sp. NRS-1170, assembly GCF_050468025.1. Lineage (NCBI taxonomy): Bacteria > Bacillati > Bacillota > Bacilli > Caryophanales > Bacillaceae > Neobacillus > Neobacillus sp. NRS-1170. The sequence continues at coordinate 166,259 of NZ_JBITPF010000026.1, forward strand.
TCCTTTTCAATAATGAAAGGGTTATATTAGCAGTATTTATATTGGCATAATAATTGACTTTCTTCACAATCATTTCAAATGGCAACAGGTTAAAAACTGTAATTAATATATACTTACCTATATCAAATAGTGAAAATGCAAGTAAAACAATCAGTATTCCATAGATAGCCTTTCTTGTAAATCGACTGGAAGAGATAAAATACAATGGAATGAATACTAGTGCTGTAACATGAAAAGATGAAGCCAGCAGGATTACCGCCAAAAACTTTATTAGGGATCTATTTAAGATATATTGAATACTAAAAAATGCGATGGCAATCGATATTCCTTGCCGAATAACTCCCATATCGTACATAATAAATACACCAGTAAAGTAGATAAATAAACTCAACAATTTATCTTCACTATATTTGTTAATGACGAATATTTTAAGTGGTATCGCCAAGAGAGCTGAAATAAAAATGACCCAATGAAAATTACCACAAAGATAGTTAATTAAATAGAATCCAGGTTCTATATTCCATACGGATTCATGGTGTTTAACAAGGCGAAAAATCTTTCGATAATTTTTAAAGTCAAATCCAATGCCATCTCTCAATGCAGCAAAAAGGAATAATACGAAAGAAACAGAAAAAAACCATATATTTTCGATTTTTTTTTGCGGTTTAAATGTAAGATATAAATGAGATAATAAAATGGCGCCCACTATAAAAAAATAAATCACACGAATTTATAGCCTCCTATTCCCTCTTGGAATCCTTCACATATAGGTCTACAACTTTTTTTGTATTGTAAGGAAGTGAATAACCATTTTTCTCCAATTGGTTTTTTATTATTGTTTGATCATATATTTTACTTTTGGCTCGTTCTGCGATCACATCGCACCATTCATCTTCATTATGTGAAATATCGAGAAACTCAACCAAATCCAAGCCCAAATCAACATCTTTTGTTATTTTATTTGATATAACACAAGGAGTACCAGAGCTTTGCGCCTCCACTAAAACCACCGGTAATCCTTCATATAATGAAGGCAGTATGAGTACATCCATAAGGTTTAACCATAAACTTATATTCTCCTGCAAACCTAAATATAAAACATACTCTTCCATATTCCTGTCCCTTATTTGTTCCAAGACTTCTTCTTTAAGCTCTCCATCTCCAATAAGCAGAAATTTGAAGTCTTTTCTTCGTGTTTTCATTTTATCTATCAAGGAAATAATAAATTTATGGTTTTTTTGCTTCGAAAACCTGCCTATATGACCGATAATCAGTTTGCCATCCAATCCAAGTTCTTTTTTCTTTTGTTCAATAATTTGTTTACGTTCCTCATCTGCTGGCCTAAATTTATTCATATCTACGGCATTGTTGATCAGCTCAAAATTCACCTGTTCACCAAAAACAAATTCACCTGCTTCTTTACCACATGCGAGTAGGTTGTCAGCAAAAAGTGACAGTAATTTCTGTTGGATAAAAATTTCAATTTTTCTTTTTAAACCTGACCCATCATCCTGGGTATTATGAGCATGTGCAATTACCTTTTTAACCCCGGCCAGCTTTGCAATGAACGCCGCGATCCCGCCATAAAAGTTATTGTGGGTGTGGACGGCAAGGTATGGACCATTTTCTTTAATACACTTATATAAATAATAACAATTCTTTAAATTCCCGACCTCTTGTCTTGGAGGAACATAAATAATTCTTCCGCCCATTTTACGAATTTCTTGATCATAGGCAGATTCTTCCTTGTTGAATGTTGTAAAGTCAAATTGAATATCATCTCTATCGATTGTATGGTACCAGCCCATAATGACGGCTTCTGTTCCGCCTCTATTCATTCCACCTTGTACTTGTAAAATTCGACCCTTCATTTTTCCACCTCAATTCGCTGCTGGCTCTTCACTATTTAGAATACAACGTCAATTAAACTTTTATTTTCATCCACATCAATATGTGAATGAACTTGATTATACTTGGTCTTACCCGTAATAAGGTTCATCATTATTCCTGCAAGGTCCACAGCATTAAATGGATCAAAAAAATAAGCATTTTCATACGTATCTAATATCTCATGTGAAAAAGGAGAATCTGAAGCTATTATTACACCTTGATGCAACCTTGCTTCAATCATTGGTAAACCAAAGGTTTCAATATAGGATGGAAACAAAAGCACTGATTTAGTGTATAAATCAAAAACTTTGTCTCTAGAAAGACTGCCGACAAATTCAATCGGAAGATTCTTTTCCTTAATTTCCCTATACATTTGCTTTACATGATCGGTTTCGTCACCTTTTAGTGTAAAGACTACCTTGAAGTTTTTACTTTTTCCTTGCACAATTTTTTCACAAGCCTCAATAATAATTTGATGATTTTTATAGGCATACGGGCTTGCAGGGTAAAAAAAGCTGGATAGTGCCTCTTCAGAAGGAACAAAATAATGCTTTATATCCAGATTGATTTTGGGAGGTACAATCTCTACCTTACTTTCTTCCACACCGGACTTTTCCACACAAGCCTGTTTCATCCATTTGGTTTGAACAATTACCTTTTTTGCGCTTCGGATAGACTGGAACATATTTTTACTCAAAACATTCTGATAAGCCCAAAGGATTTTGTTATTTTTTAATGAAAATCTGTAATTAACAAAGGGTAGAGGGTTATGCAAATATAAAACCTGTTCCACATCTACATTTGGAATGATGACATTCTGCAGTGAAAGTACTTTATCAACTTTATACTTTTTTACAAGCTTGGGGGCAATAAAATGATCAAAATATAACCGATGCCCCCAGCTCTTCTTGACCCATGGATACCTTAGGACTTTTATATGATCTGTATTTTGAAAGTTTGGTTTACTAACTACAAAAATCCATTTGTTATCCTTGGCATTTCGTTCTTTGACCTCGTTATAGAATTCCTCCAAAATGGAAAGGGCACCGCCAGAATCTGCCGGTACATCAATTACTAGGATATTCATATTATATTAATCCTTTCCCCATACAACCTTGTTCACAATTCTCGTATAACTCTGAATGATTTTCACTACCTTGACAGAAACATTTGTATCTGTATAATCTGTGACCGGGGAAACCTCTTCAACCCCCCACATATTTCTACATAATTCAACTGACTGCACAATACTTTTTTCCGTAATCCCGCCAATTAACACTGTCCCTTTGTCTAACACCTCTGGACGTTCCGTCGACGTTCTGATTAATACACCCGGGAAACCAAGGATGGCTGACTCTTCTGAAAGAGTTCCACTATCAGACAAAGTACAAAAAGAATGCAGCTGCAGCTTATTATAATCAAAAAAACCAAATGGCTTTAATTGCCTCACTAATGGATGAAACTTAAAGCCTCTTTCCTCAATCTTCTTCCAGCTTCTTGGGTGTGTGGAATAGATGATAGGCATTTGATAAGTTTCCGCTATCCGATTGATGGCATTCATTAGTGAATTAAAGTTATGTTCATGATCGATATTTTCTTCACGGTGTGCTGATACTAAAATATATTTTCCCGCTTCCAACTCTAGTTGAGTTAATACGGAGCTATTATCGATTTTATCACGATGTTTTGAAAGAACTTCTGTCATAGGTGACCCTGTTACAAACACATGGTCCTTTCTGATGCCTTCTGATAAAAGGTATCTTCTGCTATGCTCTGTGTACGCAAGATTAATATCAGATGTATGATCGACAATTTTCCGGTTAATTTCTTCCGGAACATTTTGATCAAAGCATCTATTACCCGCTTCCATATGGAAAATTGGGATTTTTAAGCGTTTTGCTGCTATTGCGCTCAAGCAGCTATTGGTATCCCCTAGTATTAAAAGGGCATCAGGCTGCTCTTGTTTTAAAATTTTGTAAGATGCAGCAATAATATTGCCCATTGTTTCACCTAGGTCCTCACCTACAACTCCTAAAAAGTGATTAGGCTGTCTTAATCCTAATTCCTCAAAAAAGATTTCGTTAAGTGTATAATCCCAGTTTTGTCCAGTATGTACCAATACATGGTTAAAATATTTATCACAAGCCTTTATGACTTCTGATAATCTGATGATTTCCGGTCTTGTACCTACAATAGTCATTACCTTTAATTTATTCAAATTGCTACACCTCTACCCAATAAGTATCTTTCTTTTCCGGATTAAGTATCTCACTTGCCCAGAAAAGAGTAATCAGTTCACCATTTCCAATATTTGTAATAGAATGCGTATATCCTACAGGAATGTCTACAACTTCTGGAGTATCCCCATTCACGTTGTATTCAATTACTTCCTCAGTATCAATTTTTCTAAACTTAATAACCGCTTCACCTTGAATAACAAGGAATTTTTCTACCTTCGTATGGTGCCAGTGATTGCCCCTTGTAATTCCAGGCTTTGTTTTAGAAATAAAGATTTGACCCATACTATTAGATTTAATAAATTCTGCAAGCCAGCCCCTGTCATCTTCATTCTTTTTCAGATGATAAGAAAAGTTATCTTCTGGAAGATAAGATAAAAGCGTGCCATATAAGGCCTTATCAAATTTATTCTCAAGTGAAGGCATTATGAGTGTTTCTCTGTTTTTGATAAAATCTTTGATTTTAGTTGCAAGCTCTCCAACCTTAATGGTATGTGTTACAGGAACTTTACAAAAATCTCCGTCTTTTGTTTCATTTCCATCTAAGCTGTTTAAAAATTCTTCAAGAACATCATCTATGTAACATAATGTTAGCTCCACATCGGGATCATGAATTTGAATATCCAAGCCTCTGGCAATATTATGACAAAAAGTGGCCACTACACTATTGTAGTTGGGTTTGCACCATTTTCCGAAAAGATTTGGCAATCGATAAACCAATGCTTTAGCACCAGTTTCCTTACTGTAAGAAAAAAGCAAGTCCTCGCCTGCTTTTTTACTTGTTCCATATGGATTTTCCTTTTCTGCTTGTATAGAAGAAGTAAGTAGAACTGGTGCTTTATTATTATGTTTTTTTAACAATTCCAGTAATTCAGAGGTCCACCTGTAATTTCCCTCCATGAATTCCTTATCATCTTGCGGTCTATTTACTCCAGCTAAATGGAAGACAAAATCACATTCTTTTGTATAATGCTCTAACAGGGAGCTATCACTTTCTCTGTTATACTCGAAGATTTGGGTATACCCCTTATTTTTCAACTCCGCAACCAAGTTTTTCCCTACAAATCCATTTGATCCAGTGACAAGTAATTTCATATTATTTATTCCAATCCTTTAACTCATTTCGCACTGTATCTAAACTAAGCAATTTTTCTTTTATCTGTTCGATATTAAGTATTTGTGTGTTATGGGAGTTATACTCCTGATCTTTAGAAAGGTTAGGGTCCCCATTGTCGAAGTATTTTTCATAGTTCAAATCTCTTTTATCGGCAGGGACTCTGAAAAATCCTCCTAAATCCTCGGCAACTACATATTCCTCTCTGGTCAATAATGTTTCGTACAATTTTTCTCCATGGCGGGTACCAATGATTTTGATTTCGTTATCTGCATTGAACAGTTCCTTTATCGCTTGGGCAAGATCCCTTATCGTACTGGCAGGAGACTTTTGAACCATGATGTCACCGGCTTCGGCATTATGAAACGCAAATACCACAAGCTCTACCGCTTCATCAAGGCTCATAAGGAATCGAGTCATATTAGGGTCTGTAACTGTTAAAGGCTTTCCATTTTTTATTTGATCAATGAATAATGGAATGACTGAACCACGGGATGCCATAACATTCCCATATCTCGTTCCGCAAATGAGCGTTCTTTCTGGTGAAATCGTTTTAGCTCTGGCTACGAATACTTTTTCCATCATGGCTTTTGAAATCCCCATTGCATTGATGGGATAGGCTGCTTTATCTGTTGAAAGACAAATCACTTTCTTAACTCCGTATTCGATAGCAGCTGTTAGTACATTGTCAGTACCTAAAACGTTTGTTTTCACAGCCTCCATTGGAAAAAATTCACATGACGGCACTTGTTTCAATGCTGCAGCATGAAAGATATAATCCACTCCATACATCGCATTTTTAACACTTGCTAAATCTCTTACATCCCCTAAGTAAAATTTTAATTTATCATTCTTGTATTGCTTTCGGAGATCATCCTGTTTCTTCTCATCACGAGAAAAAATACGTATCTCTTTTAGATCCGTATCGAGAAATCTTTTCATAACGGCATTGCCAAATGAACCAGTACCACCTGTAATGAGTAAAGTTTTATCTTTGAACATGTTCAACATCCCCATCCGAACTTATTTTTTTAAATAATGAAATTAATCTATCCATATACTTCTTTTTTGAGAAATTATTCTGATAGTAACTCCTAGCATTTTCTCCATACTCGATATGTTTATCTTCTTCATTAATAAACTTCTTTATTACTTCAGCAAAAGATTTGTAATCTTCAGCAGGAGCACAAAAGCCGCAATTGGCATCCTTAATTACAATTTGGGTTTCTCCATCGATTGCGCCTAATATTGGCTTTCCAGCTGCCATGTATGATTGTACTTTGTTAGGAAGAGTATAGGAAATGATTTTATTCGCTTTCAATGTGATTAGAAAGGCATCTGCCATTTCATAAAATCTTGGCATTTCCGTTACTGGAAATTGCCCATGAAAAATCACATTTGTTAGGTCCAAATCCTTGGCTAGAGTTTCACATTTTTCTCTTGAGGAACCATCACCAACAATATGAAAAATAACATGTTTTTCGTTCTTGAGTTCATTAGCAGCAAGAAGGATTGTTTCTACGCTTTGCATCTCTCCTATATTGCCAGCAAACAAGAGATTAATATGATCATCTTTCTTCCGATTGTCTCCGATATTTTCAAATAAGGACTCTGCATATACAGGAAGATAGGTAATATTTTCATGAATATCGAGTGTCTCTTTAAAATATTTCTCAAATAGTTTAGAGCTTGTAAATATTTCATCCGCACTCTTATAAATCCACTTGCTTACATGGAACAGGATTTTATAGATGATGCTATCGGATGAAATCCCACCTGAAGCAATGCTTTCTGGCCATAAATCAAAACAGTATATAATAAGTGGCTTTCTGGTCAATTTTTTCAACAAAATACCTGGTATTACTTTTGTAACTGGAGATGTCTGAAAAACAATGATAAGGTCAAAGTCTTTCTTCATAAAAAGTGCTTTCAATGAAGCAGACACAACAAAACTAAGGTAGTTCAACGATAACCTCAAATTCCCTTTACTTCTTTCTAAAATCCAAGAGCGGTGTACCTTTACTCCATTGATCACTTCATATCTATTTTTAAATCGTTTGTATTTTGGTTCTACAATTCCACTCGGGTAGTTTGGAAGGCCTGTAAGGACAGTTACTTCATGTCCTTCTTTTACTAATTCAAAGGAAATATCATTCACTCGGAATTGTTCAGGATAGAAGTGCATACCGATGACAAGTATCTTCATTTTTTTTTTCCTCTTTGAATAGATTTTAATACTTTGCTGCCATAATTTATTTTACTACTTAAAAAGTGAATACACATTTTATTATAATCTATGCTATTGACAATTTTCTACTTATCACGACATTGTTTGCTATAGAATATCATACATCATTAGACATATTTCATAAAAATAATACAACGCGCACAAATAGAGCAATTAGGAAATTCCTAATTGCTTTTTGCTATATCCTTCAACTCATTCTCTGCGTCTTCTGATTCTTTATTGATAAACAAATTCAAGAAGAAAACGATAGACGGAAATATGTAGGCAAATAATGGATTGTTTGATTCAGCAAACTGAAATGTAATCGCAAAATATAACACTCCATCTGATACGGTAAAATGATTTGCTTTTTTACGAATTCCAAAAATCATGAAGCAAAGATAGAGAATCAAAACGATTATCCCATTGTAATTAAGTAAACTAATAAAGGTGTTATGTGCTCCCAATCGTGTCAGAAAGTTTATACCAATTTTATTATCGATAACCCATAATCCAGAACCCCCTATTAACGTACCAAATGAAGAGGCAGCATTATCCAGATAGGCTCCCCATAATAAATTGCGGTATGTTAATATCCGATTAATCAAATCACTTTGCATATTGGACATAAAATAAACCAGGAAAAGTCCTAATACTATTAAGATTGTAAAAAGGATTCTCGGTCTTTTTACTCTGTTAAAAACAAACATAAATATTGGCAATGTTACAAAGGAAAGAAGGGTTGTATGTGCGCCTGAGGAATATATTAATAAAGATCCAATAACAAAAACAATGACTCGAATAACTGCCTTTTTATATGTAACAAATAAATAAATTAAATATGGCGCCAGGAAAAGCCCCCATGTATTTTCATTTAAATATTGGTTCCTAACAAACGCACCGGTAAGAGTAGAAAAAACATAATAACACCCAAACAAAAACGCAACAAGATAATAGCGATTTAATGTACTATTTAATACACTTGATTTTACAATTAGAACACCTAATAAAGTTACAAGAATTATCTGTAATCCATTGATGTTTTCTAAAAACATTAACTCATATTTCGGCAGATTGAATTTCATGTAAAAAAGCAGATTGAGAACAGGAATACATAAAATAAAAACACTATGCCATATTTTTTTATAGTTTGCTGCCTGCATTTTATTAAATAACAGAACGGCAAGTAAGAATAGAAGCAGATAGCTAATAGTCATGATCTTATTAGATAAATCCTTCATGTCGGTAGTTACGTATCGAAAGTAACTAAAAAATGTAGATGTAGCTAAAACAAAGGCTAACAACCAGTATTTCAAATTAATTACTATTTTGTTTTTCATTTTGATAACCCTCATTATAATTTATTTGAATATCTTGCCGCTTTGAAAGATTTCCTTAGAAATTATAACACAAATATAAAGTAAGTAAGCAAGTTCAAGGTATACCGGATTAAGCTGGACCATTGTTACCAGTAAACAAAAAAGCAATCTTGGTCCTATTAAATAAAGAATGACCAAGATTGCTTATGTTCAAACTATTAGATCATTGCACCATCTTTTCCTAGACGGTAGCCGCCAATAGTGGTGTTGGCAGCCATATGACCATCGCTGTATAAATAATACCACTTGCCGCTGACTTTTACCCAGCCGGTTTTCATGGCGCCGCTTTGATCGAGGAAATACCACTTGCCGCCGGAATACAGCCAGCCGGTTTTCATATCTCCAGCAGGATTTAAATAATACCATTTGTCGTTAATATATTGCCAGCCTGTGAGCATGACGCCCGATGGGTTGAGGTAGTACCATTTGGCGCTTGATTGCAGCCACCCTGTTTTGAGTGTCCAATCATTATTATAAAAATACCAATTACCGCTTAAATTTTTCCAGCCTGTATTAGCCGTAAAAGCATTAAATTCCTTTGCAATTTGAGCTATTTTTCCAGCCCATGCCTGGTCTGTTGAATATTGATGGAATGTATGGTTGAATCTCATATTATCAAGCGTTGGCTGTGAAAACGGATAATCAACATTGGATTTTTCTCTGCTTATATAATTCTCATTGATCCATTTTGCCCCATCCACGATTCCACTTCTTGCTGCCGAAAACGTATCGGCATTGCCAGCAGGCTGATTATCATCTGCTCCAATTCCATAGAAATTCATTTTTGTTTTCACGATATCTGATGTGCCCCATTTGGTTTCGAGACCGGAATGTGCCAATAGATAGATGGCATTGACGCTGTAATTATTTTGGGCTTCCAAATAAGCTGAACCCATACCAGTCATCAAGGTTTGTTTCCATCCAGTTTTATAGTTAATAAACTGGTTAAGTTGATTAACCGTAACATTGGCTTTCGTATTTAATGGGGTAAAAATGGTAATATTGTTTGTGAGCTTTCCTTCATTTTCAAATTCATACGGAATAATATTGCTTCCTGCACCCGGTTTATATGATTCATCCTTCAGATACAAACCATAGATCCAGCCTTCTAGTAAGCCATCTGCGGTACGCACCTTAAAATAATTACTTGCCGGGTCATAATCAAGGACATATACCTTTGTATGATTAGGAATGATTTTCCCGCTTGTTGGAGGGGTAGCAGGGTTCTCTCTGACATTTCTCCACTCCTTCACCAACCAGGTTAGTTTGGATAGGTCACCGATTAAATAGTCTTTATGAACCCATCCCGTTCTGCCGTCAGCCATTTGAATTTTAGCAGCATAGTCTTTTTGGCTGAGGATGGTTACCTTGTCGTTAAAACTCAATTCAGCATATTTCTGATAATTGGGGTCCAAATGAATGCGAAAATCTGACAGTTCTTCAAAGCTGCGATAAACTGGGAGATTAGTGGCGAATACACTCATTTCGTTAGAGGCTCCTGTGGCCGTTGTTTGTGCCGCCGCTGCTTTGCTATGAAAAATCCCCATCAACAATAGGACAACTAAGAAACTACGAAAAACTACTTTTTTCACTATTTTCTCCTCTCAATCTATTATTCTCTTTATAAGAGTATCATATTTTCCAAGCGTTCCCCCCCTATTTCGACATTTGTTGCCAAGAAATGTTATAGAATATTCATACATTTTTTTTTTGATTTCTGAGTCTATAACTTTTACAGTGACCGTAATGGTTCCTTTTTCCTGATGTAGTAATTGTGGATTTTTCACAATTACCGAGACAGTTTTTTTTTCACTTTGATGGGCACTCTGAGCCCTTCACAGTGACCGCTACAGACTTTTTTCCACTTCAACTGGCACTCTGAACCCTTTACAGTGACCGATGCACACTTTTTTCCACTTCGATGGGCACTCTGAGCCCTTCACAGTGACCGTGGCGCACTTTTTTCCACCTGAATGGGCACTCTGAGTCCTCATCAGTAACTGTTGCAACTTTTATCACATCTTTCAGGCGCAAAAAAAATAAACAGGCACTCAAGCACCCGTTTATTTTTTCGCTGCTAATAACTTATTTACTTTTTCAAGATCTGCTACGGAGTCGATTTCATAACTGTCATCAGGGTGGATTTCTTGAAGGTAGACATTTAAGTTAGGCAGGTTATTCTTGACGATTTCATCCCACCAGAACTCCACAAAATTTCCGCCTTCAACAGCTTCTTCTAATTTCCCAACAATATAACGTCCATCTTGCTCAGACCAGTAGGAAACGCCGCAAAGAATGTACTCTTGATCACCGTCGCCAACCTCGATATCGGTTACCTTGTAATCGTCATTATAGCGAATCATCCATTCCCCTTTAAAATCGGGTTTGCGGGCGCTGAAATACATGGACGTCTTCGGTGCCTCTAACATGAAATTACGGTCCAAGTAATTATCGCCATCAATTACATAAGAATCCGGCAGATATTCCCTCACTAAATACATAGTGTACATATTGTTATAAACATCGTATTTATCATTGTGAATGAGTTTTACACCATACTTCTCTTTTAAATACTCAAACTTTTCCGCTAAGTAGCCGGTGACCACGATGATTTCCGAAACGCCGACTTCTTGTAAAAACTCCACCTGTCTCTCAAGCATTGGTTTCCCGTTTACGACAGTAAGTGCTTTAGGTGTTGTCAACGTTAGTGGACGTAATCTTGTGCCCATCCCTGCTGCAAGAATTATTGCCTTCATTTTACTGTAATTCCTTCCTCTTGAAAAATTTTATTACGCTGTCTTTCTGCCCCTAGCAAAATTCAACCATTTAAGTTCCTCTTGGCTCGCAACCGTAATAATAGATCCTAACAGAATCATTATACTAAAGAACACAAGCTTAAAGGTGATCGGAGTGCCTAAAATAATGAAGCTTAACGGGATTGCCCACGCAGCATAGGTAATATTCAAGGCCATTGCACGGGTTGGACCCATAACGTAAATCGCTTTGTAATAAAATACATATGAAGCTGTTCCGGAAAGAGCAATCAATGCGATCAAGAAAAACTCACTGCTCTTAAACACTTCGCCCACAAGCGGATACGCCTTGAAAAATGGTAAAATCAATACGCCGTACGTGACAGCTGAAACCAATTGACGAATTTGCAGTGCTTGCTCTGGTGAGATTTCATCATCCTTCATACCGTATGCAAGAATAACACATTCCATCCCCCAGCCGAAAATACATAAAAGGATAAACGAGAAACCAAGAATGTAGCTTGGTGATGGTTCACCGCCCGCAAACCCTAATAAGAAAATAAATAAAATACTAACAAAAAGTCCAATCCAGTTTTTTAATGTTAATTTGTCCTTTAAAATCACGAAAGCAAAGAATGCACCAATCGCCGGGTAAACGGCTGAAATGGAAGCCGATAAGGAAGCACCCAAATACTTAACCGCAAGCACGTAGCCCGTCATCCCAATTGGTCCGCCGAGTAACGCGCCCAGCATGACGAATCGTCCGCTTCGGGTAGTTAATTTTTGAAAAGGAATCTTCACTTCCCCCCTGATTGTCATATAGATCAGCATCCAGACGCTGGACAATAAATCATGGAAAAAGGTACTCACTAACGGTGCAAGGAAAATCACCAAATCGGAGGATACGAATAATGCTTTTGATAATACCATTCCGATTAATACGGTGTCGAGCGCCCAAGTGAACCCGGAAAACAATCCGAAGAACAATCCTTTATTTTTTGTATTCATATGCCATCTCCCTTATTAAGTCATGTTTTAAATTCTCTCTACATCTGTTAAAGCGGTCAATTCCGTAGGTGCCAAAATCATCGCCCTTCGCCTCTTTAATAACCGTCCAAGTGCTCCAAAGGAAATCCTGGAAAATTTTATTCATCATTACGCGCTGCTGAATTTCAAGCGGGATTTCATCCTGTTGCAAATAAAGGGATAAAAATAGCTCCTCTTCTTCAGGGGTAAAGCTGCTTTCTATTGAATGTGCTGCGAGATCCCACATTGGGTCGTTCATGCCGCTGTATTCCCAGTCAATGAAATAAAGTTTATCTTCCCCGCTTTTCACCATGTTTTCAGGCACCGGATCAATATGACACGGTGTAAGTTTTATATCCATTCCTTGATAAATTCTCTTTAAAACCATAACCTGTTCTTTTACTTCCTTAAATGGGTGATACGGCTGCCCACCCGCCTCGATCATCAATCGTTCGTACTCATCCATTTTTTCAAACACATCAAAGCGGTTGGCCATCTCGAGACCAGAGTTGTGCAGCTTTCTAAAGTTAGCTGTTGTCAGCTCCATGATATCCTGGCGCTTCGCCATTTTGCTGTTTAATGTTTCCGCATTTGGAATGAGTTCGGCAATCTTAACGCCAGTTTCTTCATTAAAATAAAGCAGCTCGGTATCGATGCCCAACTTACTTACCAGTGCGGCATTGAATTTTTCCTCACGGCGGTTAATCATCGATTCCGTTCCATTGCCTGGGATTCGGAGCACGTACTCGTTGCCTTTGATGACGACTTTAAAGTTTTTGTTCGTCATGCCGCCGAACGGCTGGATGTCCTCAATGTCCTCATAGGTGAGGTCAAGGGCCTCCATTAAAAGACTTTTAATATATATTTCCCGGAATTCTGCTTCCTTCCGTTTTAACATCGGATAGGTTTTTTCAATAACTGTTTCATAGTGCTGCCTTGTGTCAATTTCGCCCCAAATCAGATTATGCATCTTTAAGTAGCCGATATTGAAATGGCGGGAAATGTCTAACAGCATATATTCATAGTGTATAAGTGGATTTTTATTGTTTTGTTGATATTCATTGACCATTTTGGAATACACATCATAGGAAATCTTGCTGATGCCAATCATTTCGCCATTGATGCGGTTAAATTGATGAACATCTTTCGATATTTTATGAAGATAGCCATTTTGGATTTCGACAAACGCTTCGTCTCCGGAGCCGCTTTCATTACTGATCAGAACCGTATCACGCTGCGGATGCTGCAGGATTTCTTTAATCGCCTGCTCTTCAATTAAAATATCATCTTCGACTAACAGAAAATCGCTGGTGATAAATGGCTGTGCCACTGCTAGGGATGCCATCGATCCAGTCCATTTGTATTTAGGATTATGGACAAACTGGATATGGCTGAATTCAGGATGATCCTTGAACGCTTCCGGCTTGTAGCCTGTAACCAAAATGATATGGTTGATGCCGTTTTCCTGGAGGATATCCAAATTTCTTTGCAGGAGTGTGGTGCCGTCGATTTCCATTAATCCAGCCGGCTTGTTGAAATCTTTACGTGTACCCGCTGCTAAAATCACGGCCTGTTTAATTTCCGTTAATGGTTCTTGATGGATATTAACCTTTTTATGTTGGTAAGCTTCGATTCCGCTTTGTAAAAATTCAATTCCTTTTTGTGTTAAATAATAGCTGATATTTCTGCCTTTTTTTTCACTATATATAAAGTCCCCGTGGGTTAAATCATGGATTAAATAATTCACCTTGCCGATAGAGATGCCGCAAAGCTCCGCCATTTTCTTTTGATTTATGTTTGAATTTTTATTAATTGCCTCTAATAATTGAAGTAAGTGCTGTTCCATATGGGGTCGGCCCCCTCCTCTGATGAATTCAATATTTGAACGCGTGTTCATTGTAACGCAGCCCAGAAATTCTGTAAATAAAAAAGTCGTTTTGGGGTTAGTATTCGCAATATGGAGAGGAAATAAAAAAGAAGATGGAATAATCCATCTCCTTTAAAGATTTAGGGCTTCCTGTGCCAGCATAAGTCCTGCTGCCTGATTTTCTTTCCAAATGGTATCAAAATTAGCAAGCGGCACCGGTTTACTAAACGTATGAGTAGAAATTTCCGGTGTGAAGCCCGGCATCTTCATGTCTTGAATAAACCAATCCGTAAATCCGCCGCCACTAGGATTAGGACCTGGGAATACAAGACTGTACCCTGTTAGACTAGAATATTTAACGGCAATTCTATAATCACGATCATACTCTGCCTTTGCTTGATGGAAATTCCAATAAAGGATGCGGCCTGAAGAGTGATAGGCAACTGCTACTTTAAACTGATGGGCTTTAGTAAAATTGTAAACCGCCTGTACTTCAGGTTCACTTAAGGGCTGGTAACCTTTAAAGTTATCAGGGGAAGGCTTGCCAGTGTTACCCGCAATATTCGCCCAGTCCGCCGGATATTGACGATTTAAATCTACCCCTCTGATATTCGCTTTCCATGAGGAAAAATCCGTCTTGTTCCCGTTTAATTGTAAAACATAATTGGGGTTTTTCGCAGTAAAGCGGCCTTCCTGGACAAGCATGACACCGTCCGGATTAACCATTGGTACGAACCAGATGGAAACCTTATTGAGAAGCGCTTTAACATTATAACTATTGAAAATGCGATTTGCCGAATAAGATGCTGCATATTGATCGAGCATTTCCATTAATACATTCGTGGTCATATGCTCTCGAGCATGATGTGAACCATTTAAAAAGATTTCCTTATTCCCTTTTCCCAGCTTTATTGCATAAATGTTTCTGCCATCGACAGACTTTCCAATTATCTGAGTCTTGATAAAACCCGGGAAATTCTTTTGAAATTTATTAATGTCTGCTACCATATCATTGTAGGAATAGGCCTGCTTTGGATTTACTAAATTGGCAACCCAGGCTCCATTGCTTCCTAAAGTGGATCCTTGAATCGTCGTATTTTTAGCCATTATTCCATTAGAATAAAAATAATACCAGGCATCGTCAACCATCAGCCACCCTTTTGTCATTGCACCAGAAGCTTTCAAGTAATACCAATTGTTTTGATTATAGAGCCAGCCTTTTTGCATTACTCCATTTGGTCCTAGATAATACCACTGGTTATTCACAAACACCCAGCCGGTCGCCATCGCACCAGTGTTTTTCAAAAAATACCACTGGTTTTGATAAAATAACCAGCCAGTTTGCATTACACCTTTTTCATCAAGGTAATACCATGTATTTTGGTTCTTAATCCAGCCGGTTTGCATAGCCCCTGAGTCTAGATTAAAATAGTACCATTTTCCATCAATGAGAACCCAGCCTAATTGTACAGCACCCGTTTGAGCATCAAGGTAATAGGTTTGCTCTCCTTCTTGAAAAAAACCTTTCTGAAGAGCTCCTGACTCAAGATCAAAATAATATCTATTTCCGCTGATTCTCATCCAGCCTTTTGCTTTTTCCTCACCGATATAATAGTAAGTTACTCCATTTTCCTCAACCCATCTTCCAGCTGTCATAACTTCAGCCTTCACGTTATTGGAATCCTTAGTAACCGATTGGTCGATTGAATCAACCGTTGGGGTAGTGGTATCGGCATTTGTTTCTCCATTTAAAGTTTCATCTTTTTCTGGCAAGCTTTCGCTTCCAGCAGATACTGCACCTGTATTTACCGTATCCTCAGCAGCCGCTTCAATTGGAAAGGCCAAAAGGTTAAACAGTAAAAGGTTAATCAAAATTTTTTTCATTCTCCTTCTCCCAAATAAAAATATATGAAACTATGAAACTCTAATTTCACCATTTATCAGAATATCATAGACAAATTTCGAGAAAAAGTGACAAAAGGACTGTGCACACGCACAGTCCTTTTAGCCCTATTTATATACCGGAACATCAAAATATAAAGTATACGAACTTAAAGAATCGTAGATTTTTTTGATATTATTGACCTGCTTGACTGCCCAGCCAATATCGGTCGCATATTGATGATTCACATTAAATGCGTTCCATCTCATTTTATAAAGTGTGTTTTGTGGAGTGGCAGCGTTAATATAGCCATTTCCAATGTAAGCTGCACCACCGATAATCGCTGCTTCAGGTGTAAACCAGCCCTGCTTATACGCATATTCTGACCCGCATGTATTTGGGCAGCTGTCAAAGGCATTAATGCCATACATGTTATAAACCGCTTTTGGTTCTACCGGTTTTCCATCCACCGTACTTACGATTATTTTTCCAGTTGATAGTGGAGAGGTACCATTTCCAGTTTCAAGCAAGGCATGGGAAATGAGATATACTTCATTGACATTGTTTTGCTTGCCGGCTTGAATAAACGCTGCCCCCATATTCTGTAAAACACCTTTTCCAGACAGAACTTTTGTATTGATATCCTGTGGATCGACACCAGCACTCTTATTCAATAGCAGGAATTGGAAATACTCTAAACTTGTTGAACTAAAGTTGTTCGGATTCACATAATAAGCGAGATCCGATTCTTTAGCATTCCGCCATGTGTCATATTTAATTTGGTACCAGGTACCGACAGTTGCGACAATTTGGACTTGAGCATTCTGCTTTAAGGCACCGAAAATAAAAGAATTTGCATTTGTCTCTTCCCGAACATTTAGCGTAGATGAAGTGACCACACCCTTTGTTGGGTCCTTGGCATCTTTTAATACATACGTACTGCTGACATATGCCGGGCTGTTTCGATATTTATCCGTTTGTGGACTTTTTTGCATTTCCATATCAATCATTTGCTGCAAAGTCATGTTATAAGTAGTGGTTTTTATAACCGGACCAGAATTCCAGACACCATTATCGAAAAAGTTATAGGTCTTGCCGTCGATGACTTGCTCGCCGGTAACCATTTTTCCATTATCATCAAAATAGTACCATTTGTTATCCAGCGCCAGCCATCCAATAAACATATCGCCATTTTTGGTTAAATAGTAAGTAGCGCCCTTATCCGTTAACCAGCCGGTTTGCATGATACCATCGATGTTCATGAAATACCATTTTCCATTGACCAATGACCAGCCAGCAGCCATTTTCCCGTCGCTGTTCAGATAGTACCATTTATTATCCTGTAATAACCAGCCGATTTGCATCTCGCCGGTTGTGGAAAAATAATAACGATAGCCACCGTCAGTCAGCCAGCCTGTTTGGGCAGCCCCATCGGCTCCAAAGTAATAGGATTTGCCATCAGCAGTCATCCAGCCGGTAATCATAATACCATTCGAATCAAAATAATACTTCCTGCCACCGTCCGTCAGCCAGCCGGTCACCATTGCTCCATCGGATCCAAAGAAGGACTTTTTATCGCCTTCGGTCAGCCAGCCTTTTAAGGCCTTACCGTCTGTACCAAGATAGTACATTTTATTCTCAATTTGCTTCCAGCCGCCGGTTTGCATAACGCCATCGGTACCAAAATAGTATATTTGGTCCTCTATGGTTTGCAAGCCAGTCAGCATTTTTCCTTCTGAATCAAAGTAAAAGGTTTTTTCTTCCTCGATCAGCCAGCCTTTATGCACGATGCCGTCTGTGCCGAGATAGTAAGAATTTTCGCCTTCGGTCAGCCAGCCGGATTGCAAGGATCCGTCTTGAGCAAAATAATAGCGTGCACCATCAATGGTTTGCCAGCCTTTTGTCATTGTGCCGTCTAAACCAAAATAATACTTTTTATCACCTTCGGCCAGCCAGCCTTTGTACATGACACCATTTGTTCCGAGGTAGTAGGAGTTTTCACCGACTTGGAGCCAGCCTGTTTGCATTGAGCCATCTATACCAAAGTAAAAGCGTTTATCCCCATCGCTAATCCAGCCGACCTGCATCGTACCGTCCTTAGCAAAAAAATAATTTTTTTCATTTTCGGTCAGCCACCCAGAATAGATTTGCCCATTCTGGTCAAAATAGTATTTCTTATTCCCCTCGGCCAGCCAGCCTTTGTGCACCGATCCATCTTGGTCGAAGTACATTGCAATAGCTCCATCGTGGAACCAGCCGGTAATCGGGGCAGTATTTAGGGCTCCTGATGAGGCAAAAACATATGGTTTCCCATCAATCATTTTTTGACCGGTAACCATAGCTCCGCTTGTGCTTAAGTAATATTTTAAATTTTTATCTACGATCCAACCGGTTTTCATTGCGCCGCTTTGGTCGAGGAAATACCAGCTGTTTGCATTAGATAACCAACCAGTTTTCATAACACCGCTCGGCTGCAGAAAATACCAAAGATTATTATCCTTGAGCCAGCCCGATTTCATGATTCCTGTTTTCTTATCCAGGAAGTACCATTGATTATTATACTTTAGCCAGCCGGTCTTCATCACCCCATTACTTCCAAGATAATACCAGCTATTTTTGTATTGGACCCAGCCGGTTACAACTTTGCCTGTTGAGGTATAGTAATACCAATTGTTATTCTGAAACTTCCATGTATAGGTTCCAGCTGCTTGAGTACCTGATGCAGACGAAGAGAACAACATGCCCGCCAAGACCAAAGCAGTGATCCGTTTTTTCTTCAATCTCTTTCCCCCCACTATAAATTACTCTATCTATTAAACTATTTATTTTACTTTTGAAAAAGTTGCTTAAGGATGAGGATGTTACGTGGAAAATAAGCACTAATAACCACTTGATTTATAAAACACTATGACGATTATACTAAATTCCCAAATTTATGGATATGAAAAATCTAGTAAAGAACTCTACTAGCCTATCCTTCCCAAGACAACTTTCCCGTTTAAAACTATTATGTATACCTATATTGTCTCATTTTGTCACATTTTTTCAACAAAAAATTGAAAATTGTGTCGTATTTAACATATTTGTCATATGAAGTTAATAATTGGAACTACAAATAGAGTAGGCG
>NZ_JBITPF010000027.1:0-133811 GCF_050468025.1 Neobacillus sp. NRS-1170
TGGAAATTATTGGAGTGAAAACTACCTCCTTTATTTAAGTACGCCTTCATGTAGCCATAATCCTAACAACTCATTTCATCAGTCCCTAATTTTATTACAAGTGCTTTGAAATCCTGCGAATAAGTGAGTATTTGAGAGATAATCGTATCTAACTGAGGGAGCACAACAAGCAAAAAGGCCGCCGCAGCGGTTAAACAAGAAAGTAGTGTTATACAATCTAATAGAATGATCTGACTACCAAGCAGCGATTCCAGAAGCACGATCCCCCCATCCCGATGCTAGTTTTTTATTTCTGATTTAGACTTTTTAAATTTGCCACTAAATTGCCATCAATACATCTGTACTACTTCGAACTAAATTTCCTGTTATATAGAAAAAACCTTGATAACACAACGGTTACCAAGGCACTGTATCGATGACCTGTGAGGGGTTCGAACCCCCGACCTCAACCCTGTCAAGGTTGCGCTCTCCCAGCTGAGCTAACAGATCGATTATTAAGTACAAATTTAATTATATAAAAAATTTATAGAATGTCAATAACTTTTTTGGAAAACATTAATCAAACAAACCAGAACATAAGTTCCTTTAATTATTGAATAAAGAACTAATGTTCGGTTATAATAATATTACTAATGAATGAAAGGAGTGATTTACATGGATGGACTTTTTATTCGTTCAATTGAAGAAAATATTCCTTTAGAGATGATTTATCTCGCTGAAAATCATGAATTGTCACAGCGCTCATTAATCGTTAAGGAAATTTCCGACGAATATATTCGTGCCTATTGCCTTCTTAGGAAACAAATCCGCACCTTTAAACGTGAAAATATCTTATCCATCATGCCTGAATCCCGCTCTAAAAAAAGCTACCTTCACTAACTACTGCAAGTAATTCCCTCAGGTCCTAGTCCCCATACACCTAAAAGCATTTCCATTAAAGATATGATAAAATGCAGTTGTATTCTATCGATTTATTGGGGGTTTTTGACACATGAAGTTTCCAAATGGCACGATTAAAGAACTTACCTTTCATAGCAAAGAGCTTGGAGAAGAAATGCAGCTGCTTATTTATCTGCCTGCAAACTTTTCACCACTATATAAATACTCGCTGCTAATCGCCCAGGATGGCCGGGATTATTTTCAACTTGGCAGAATCGGACGCTTAGCAGACGAGTATCTTTTTGAAAGGGAAATTGAAAATTTAATAATTGTTGGGGTACCCTATAAAAATGTGGAAGACCGCCGCAAAAAATACCACCCCGAGGGTGTACAATCTCAGGCCTACATCCGCTTCCTTGCCCATGAATTAGTTCCTTTTTTAGACCAGGAATTCCCTACTTATCATATGGGCTCAACTAGAGCATTGATTGGAGATTCTCTGGGTGCGACTGTATCGTTAATGACAGCGCTTCAATATCCGCATACATTTGGAAAAGTGCTTTTGCAGTCACCATATGTAGACCAACAAGTGATGGAATTAGTCGCTGACTTCTCTGAACCGCAGCTATTAGACATTTACCATATCATTGGAAAGCAAGAGACTAAAGTGCAAATGACGAACGGCAAACTAGGTGATTTCCTAACACCTAATAGACAGCTTTCCAAGTTGCTAAAAGAGAGACCATTTACATATTTTTATGAGGAATTTAACGGAAATCACACGTGGACATATTGGCAGCCAGATCTAAGACGGGCACTTAAAATGTTATTTTAGACTTACGTCTAACGAACCAAAATCTTATCGATTCATTTTTAATTATTTAATAAATTTAGAAAATTTGATATAATGTTAGGAAGGCTAAATAAAGCATTTATTTTTCTATAAAAATAATTTCTTAATATGGAGGTATACTTATGAAATTTGGAGTTGTTATTTTTCCATCCAAAAAGCTTCAGGATTTAGCTAATTCCTATCGAAAACGCTATGACCCGCACTATGCACTAATTACTCCACATCTTACATTAAAAAATTCTTTTGATGCGCCGGAAGAAGAGGCAAAGGAATTTGCTGAAAAGTTACGACAAATTGCCAGAAATACAAATGCTTTTCCATTAAAAACATCCAAAATCAGTTCATTTCAGCCTGTTAATAATGTAATTTATTTTAAAGTAGATCCTACGGAAGAGTTAACTGCTCTTCATGCCGAAATCAATCAAGAATTTAGCGAGCAAAACTTAGAATACGCCTTTGTCCCGCATATTACAATTGGTCAAAAGCTATCCAATGATGAGCATTCCGATGTATATGGTTCACTCCGTATGACTAAATTAAATCACGAAGAAACAGTTGACCGTTTCCATCTTCTATATCAATTAGAAAATGGTTCTTGGACCGTTTATGAAACATTTCGACTCGGTAAGGAATAATTGCAGTGACAGTTAAGGTTGTTCAAAATCAAAAAGAACTAGGAGATGCTTATTCCGTCAGAAAAATCGTTTTTGTGGAGGAGCAAAATGTCCCTCTAGAAGAGGAAATTGACCAATACGAAGATGAAGCCACCCATTTTGTCATGTACCTGGATGATGCTCCCATTGGGGCGGGCAGGTTTCGGATTGTGGATGGGTTTGGAAAAGTTGAACGGATTTGTGTAACGAAAGAAGCCAGAAAAACGGGTGCTGGAAAAGCGATTATGAAGAAAATCGAGGACCATGCCAGTGAAAAGGGGCTTCACAAATTAAAGCTAAATGCTCAAACACACGCCATTCCCTTCTATGCAGGGCTAGGCTACGAAGTTGTCTCAGAGGAATTTTTGGACGCAGGAATTCCTCACAAAACGATGGTAAAAGAAATATAAAGTTAGATGCACTTGCTGAAAAAACAGCAGGTGCTTTTTTTGGTTAATTCAACCTATCCCGATGAAATACTTTTAGATAAGGTATGGTTTTGATATGATAGAACATGTGTTATTTTTCGAAATTGAGGGTTAATAAATATGAAAACTGTAATTTATCAAGAACAAAATATTAATCTTAATTATTTAAAACGTGATGAGTACCAAAAATTTTTTATAGCTGGAAAAAACGGAGAATTACGATGCCCAGTATGCACTGAAAAGATGAGGATGTTCCTAGGCATTAAAGAGTCTCCTCATTTTTTTCATGCACTTTCACCTGAGAAACGATGCACTGAACCAAGTCAACCAAAAATAAATGATAACTTTATCGAGCGAAACGGATTTATGATACCTCAAGGCAGAACCATTACCGAAGCCTCCACTTCCCAAGAATTATTCAAACCAGCTAAAACGATTGAATATGAAGTCCCTTTTAACAAGAAATTGGACGGATTACACCAAGCTGTCTCGCCCTATTTGCTTCTCCTAGCAGAAAATGGGGTAGTCCTAGATAAAAGTCAAACTGCAGCTGTTTTAGAAACAGATGGCTCTTTATTAGTACTTGCGGGTGCTGGAAGTGGAAAAACGCGCGTGCTTACCGCCCGGACGGCCTTTATGCTTGAAGTGAAGCAAATTAATCCACGGACCATCATGCTCGTTACCTTTACATCCAAAGCAGCTTCTGAAATGAAAAACCGTTTGCTATCCTATCCGCAAATGAAGCGGGAAAAAATCAATCAGCTTGTCTCTGGAACCTTTCATAGTATTTTTTATCGTATCCTCATGTTTCATGATGCGGCTAATTGGTCATCAAACAATCTGCTGAAGAAGGAATGGCAGCGGGAAAAAATCTTAAAGGATGCCGGAAAAGAGCTGGGTCTATCAGAGAAAGAATTTGCTTATGATTTAGCCCTGCAACAAATTGGGTTTTGGAAAAACTCGCTGCTGATGCCCAATGAAATAAGGCCCGCATCAGAATGGGAAGAAAGTGCAGCATTATTATATAAAAGATATGAAGAATTTAAGCAAAGAGAAGGACTGTTTGATTTTGACGACATGCTGTTGGGCTGCTATCAGCTCCTAAAAACTTCCCCTTCCCTTCTTGAACAGTACCAAGAACGATTCCATTATTTTCTAATCGATGAGTTTCAGGATATTAATAAAGTTCAATATGAACTGATTAAATTATTATCAGGAAAGCATAAAAATGTTTGTGCTGTTGGTGACGATGATCAAGCCATTTATTCCTTTAGAGGCAGTGATCCAAGCTACCTGTTGGACTTTGAAAAGGATTTCCCCTTAGCAAAGCTAGTCACACTTGATCAAAACTATCGTTCCACCCATGAAATTGTTGCTTCTGCTAATCAAATTATCGCTGTTAATAAAATCAGAAGAACGAAAAAAATGGAGGCGCAGTTTTCTGCAGGGACCCTTCCGAAGTTGTTTTTTCCTTATGATGAAGAGGAAGAAGCAACAATGATTGTTACCGACATTCAAGATAAGATCACAAATGGTGCAAATCCTTCTGATTTTGCTATTCTTTACCGAACCAATGCCGGCTCAAGAGCGATATTTGAACGTTTAGCAGGCTCAAATCTTCCTTTTAAAATTGACCTTGATGCTGAAGCCTTTTACGATCGATACATTGTCAGGAGCGCCCTTTCTTTCTTTAAGGTAAGTTTAAATGAGGATGATCCTCAGGCACTGGCGGATATTTTACCGCTATTATTTTTAAAACAGACGGTTATGAAGGATATTAAAGCAATCAGCATATTGCAAGATTGTAGTTTTCTAGAGGCAATATCGCACCTTCAAACAGCCCATGCGTTTCAAGCAAAAAAATTAAAGCTGGCTGTTAGTATCATTAGAGGATTAAAGCATTTGAACCCTCAGGCAGCAATTGGAAAAATTGAAAAGGATATTGGCTTTCTTGATTTTCTCAAAAAACGCGGCAATGAAGCGAGCATGCTGGAAAAAGGATCTGATGACCTTAAAGATTTAAAGGTTGCGGCTAAAATCTTCGACTCGATTGAGGCATTGTTGGCACATGCCGAGCATATGTCCGCAATGAATAAGGAAATTAAGAATTTAAGTAAGCATTTTACTGAAGCCATTACCCTAAGTACCATACACCGGGCTAAAGGGCTTGAATATAAAACTGTTTATATTCTTGATGCCGTCGATGGCAGTCTGCCTCATGACTTTGCCCTCGATGCTTATCGAAATGGCGACTTTACTTCACTAGAAGAAGAGCGGAGATTATTTTACGTTGCCATGACACGTGCCCGAGACCAGCTTTTTATTGCCGTTCCCGAAAATCGACGAGGGAAAAAAGCTAACCGTTCAAGGTTTCTCGTACCACTCACAAAAAAGAAGAAGACCCACTCCTGAGCATATCACATAGGAATGTGGTCTTTCTTTTTATTTTTTATTCATCATTTTTGTAATGGTATTAAAGTCAAGCTGTTTTCCATCTTTAATAATAGATTGAACAATTTGATCTTCAAGATCTTTACTTACCGATTTACCGGCAATTCGAGAAACTTTTTGAATGACACTACGAACAGTATCTGCGTCCTTAAAATTGGCATGCTGTAAGGAGTTCGCTAATTCA
Source organism: Neobacillus sp. NRS-1170 (assembly GCF_050468025.1). Lineage (NCBI taxonomy): Bacteria > Bacillati > Bacillota > Bacilli > Caryophanales > Bacillaceae > Neobacillus > Neobacillus sp. NRS-1170. Next base: position 5,449 of record NZ_JBITPF010000027.1, read on the forward strand.
AAGATTTCTTTCATATTGACTCCAGTTTTCTTTTCAATGTTTTTAAAGAAACCATTATCCATGGTAAAAATTCACACTCCTTCATAAACTACTTTATTGTATGAAGGCAGGGCGATTTTGTGAATAAAAGGCAAAGAAAGGGCTGGCCATAAATATGGCCAACCCCTTCCACCGCTGTCAAGCTTTCAAAGTGTTTAATAAAAGCTTGCACCTACAATGATTAACAGAATGAATAATACTACGATTAACACAAAAGTTGAACCGTAGCCATATCCACCATAACCGTAGCCGCCACATCCATAGAACATAGATAGTCACCTCACCTTAGTAGTTTCATTAATAACATATGAAAGTACTTTAAAAAATGTATAGGCACCATATCTTAATCCATAAATTGGCTTAAAAAAAGTGTTCATTACCCTTTAGGTTTAAAGATTAGGGCTCCAATAAATCCAAAGATAATTGCGGCAGACACTCCAGAACTTGTTACCTGAAACATACCGGTCAACACCCCAATGATACCGTGTGCCTTGGCATCCTCTAAGGCTCCGTGGACTAAGGCATTCCCAAAACTGGTAATGGGAATGGTTGCTCCAGCCCCTGCAAAGTCAACGAGCGGTTCATATAATCCGAATCCATCCAATACAGCCCCCGCCACAACAAGGAGGCTTAATGTATGCCCTGGAGTCAACTTGGCAACGTCAAAAAGAAGCTGCCCAATGACACATATGAGTCCGCCAATCACAAACGCCCAGAAAAACATTGCGAGCATAAACTCACTCCTTTTATCCATTCATTTCAATAGAAACAGCATGTGCAATACATGGAATGGATTCGTTTTGTTGAAAGCTGAGCGGGGATAACAATGCCCCCGTTGCAACAATTAGGATCCGTCTATATGTACCTTTTTTCAATTGGTTTAGTAAATGTCCATATAAAACCGTTGCAGAACAACCTGCACCACTCCCTCCGGACTGAACTGGCTGATCATCCTTATACATTAATAATCCGCAATCCTGAAATTGTTTTCGTTCCATTTTAAGACCACTTTTATTCAATAACTCAAAAGCAGTGTCGTGTCCAACCCTGCCTAAATCACCGGTTATGATTAAATCATAATGAGATGGATCTAATTGCAAGTCGCGGAAATGTGCCATAATCGTATCGGCCGCAGCCGGAGCCATGGCCCCGCCCATATTAAATGGATCCGTTAACCCCATATCAATAACCTTCCCAATTGTCGCTGAGGTAGTAACCGGGACCGAGCGTCCGGATTCATTAGGCTCAACGAGTGCTACTCCTGCACCGGTTATCGTCCATTGTGCAGTTGGGGGTTTTTGCCCGCCATATTCAGTTGGGTAGCGGAACTGCCTTTCCACAGCGGCATTATGACTGGATGCACCTGTTAAAACCTTTTTTGCCCCTTGGGAGTTGACGACAAAGGATGCTAAGGCTAATCCTTCCATTGAGGTTGAGCAAGCTCCAAAAAGCCCGAAATAGGGTATTTGCATCGTCCTCGCCGCGAAGCTTGTGGGGGTAATTTGATTGATTAAATCACCGGCAAATAAAAATTGAATTTGTTCTTTTTGAAGGTTCGCTTTTTGCAAGGTGATTTGAATCGCTTCTTCAAGCAATAGCCTATGCGCTTTCTCGTAAGACTCTTTACCCATCCACAAATCTTCATATAAGAGATCAAAATCATTCGCCAATTTTCCATTTGCTTCGAACGGGCCGCCCGTTACCCCTGTCGCTGAAATCATTGGCCGGTTTTCAAACACCCATGACTGATGCCCTTTTAACAATTACAAAACCCCCCAAATGACTAGTAACGTTTTAACAAGTGCTACGACAAAGGCGGAAAAGACACCAAAAAGAATTACTGACCCTGCAAGCTTAAACATATTTCCGCCAACTCCGAGAACAAAACCTTCCGTCCGGTGCTCGATGCAGGCAGAAATAACGGCATTGCCAAAACCTGTTACAGGTACTGCACTGCCTGCCCCAGCAAATTGTCCAATCCGGTCATAAATTCCAAAGCCGGTTAACAGCATCGATAAAAAGACCATCGTCGCAACAGTTGGATTCCCTACACTTTGTTCGGTAAAATTAAAGAAATATATGTAAAAATAACTAACAGCTTGGCCAACGACACAAATCAAGCCTCCAACAAAAAATGCTTTTATACAATTCTTTAGGACAGGTCGTTTTATCTCATGTTTTTGCTGAAGCTGTTGATAGTTTTGCTGTTGAGGAGTCATGTTTTTTTGCTTGTTTGCCATCCTGCTTCACCCTTTCTTACTTCAATTCTTCGGTCATTTTGACGATTTCCTTTAATCGTTTTTCCGCATCTCGGTGAGAAAATTTGGAAGATTTCATCCGTTCATCAAGTCTAACGGCTTCAAGAAAAATTTTATAATCACTTGAGACTGTAAAATTTTCCTTTGGATATTTTTCTTCAAGCTTTTTATTAATATTCTTTTCGATTTTTTTCATTTGAAAGCGATGTAAATGTTTGACTTTATAAACTACGAGTGTATCTTTTTTTCCTTTCACGACTGCGACATCATATAATTCCGGCAAAGAACTTACATCTTTTTTGATTTCTGTAACTCCGTCACGTTTATTATTTTTATCTGTTATGACTGGCTTAGGATTGGTCGTTTTTAAAAGTGCCAGTTGACTATCCTTAACTTGCTGATGCTGACTACAGGAAGAGAGTATTACAAAGCAAGCCAATACAATCAATCGAAAAGTAATATGCATATAATTTCCTTCCCTTGATTAAGTTTTATGACATACTGATACCATTTATTTTTTTCGATATTCGCTAAAATTATGACTAGATAAGTTTAATTTTTAAACCGTTAGTATTGTTAAAAAAATAAAAACTGCCAGCCAAAACTAGCAGTTTTCCTATTTACATTGAAGTTTTTTTACCACAGCCGCACCCTTGCGACTTAATAGGTTTTGAAGGTTGGTATCCTTGATTTGTTTCTGAACTCTTTTTCTTTTTGTTTGTGTTGTTTGTGTTATTTGTGTTGCTCATGTAGTCTCTCCTTCCAAATGATTCTTTAAACTACTAATTAGGATATGAACAACACGTTAGACTTGTCTCCACGAACAACATTATTTTTCAATAAAAAATTGAACAATTGTTTCGATAAAAGAAGCTAAACCTGCTATTGCTAGGATAAGAATAATCGGTGCGGAATAGATGGGAAACAGTATATAGGCTGTAACAATAATCGCCGATGCCCATATTCCTGTACACCAAAAGCAGCTTAATAGCTCGCCAAAAAACTTTTTTATCCCCTTTTTCTTAGGAAGATAGTAGACCTCTATTTCACCATCGTCATTTTCTTCTTTTATTTCATCAAAGAATGGCTTCCGAATAAATACCGTTATTTTGTCAAAAACAAGCAGCCTTGTTAGTCTAAAGCAGGATAATGATAAAAGGAATATGTTTAAAAAAGTTATTTTCATTATACATTTGTCCTTTCTATTAATCCGCCTAATTTTTTTAAATAAGGCAATTGTCCGTAACCCAAAAACGTTCTTTAAAATATGTTAGTAATGTAAGATATAACAGGGATTAAGGAGGAAAAATAAATGGGTTGTTGTGGAAGTCATGATCATGATCGTCACAGAAACTGTGTGTGTGAAGTAGTTCGTGCGATAAAAGATATCCAGGATAATGCAGTTGAAGAAGCGGAATGCTCGGAATGTTCCAGTTGTTTTAACGAACCTCTAGGTTCACTAGTTTCGCCAACTAGAAGAGATCCTGTTGATACTCGTGTATTTGTACTGAGCACTGCGGATGGGACTCCATTCCACGCATTCTTTAGCGGCGAAAATAACGCTTGTGTATCAATCTTCTTCCGTGTCGAAGACGTATTTGATAACTGCTGTGCAACACTTCGTGTGTTAGTACCAGGCCGCAGAGAAGGCGGTAACTTTGTACCGGTAAATCTTGTTTCTAGCGGAGACAAATGCTGTGTTGACCTTACAAAAGTTTGTCAAGTTGAACGCTTCCGTGCTAGTAACGACTGTATCACAGTTGATTTAAAATGCTTCTGTGCAGTACAATGTATTGCGGACGTGGACCTAGGAATTTGCAGCTAAATAAATGAGCCAGTCGGTTAAATCGGCTGGCTTTTTAAATTTCTACCTAACCTATCTTTTAATCCCAATCATAATCACATTTTTAATATCTTCGAGAAGTATGGTATTTGAGGATTGATCTGGAGATTGAATGGTTACTCGATTGTCAGCATATTCAGTAAGAAAACCTTGGTATCTGTTATTTGCAGTATAAATAACGCATGGAGCAGGCGGAAGAACCTTTGGGAAGTTTAGTAAATATTCAATTCGCTCCACTTTATTCATTTCTTTAAATGGCTTTACTCTAGACATTGAGGACCGACTTTTCTTTTGATTTGACTGACTTTTCTCTTGATTTGACTGACTTTTCTCTTGATTTGACTTACTTTCCTTTTTAGTCACATCCATTGATATGTCGTCAGGTATTGCCTCTTTTTTTACCCTCTTTTTTGTTTCTACTATATGATTATCTTCCTTTTGCTGCTCCCTTTCATGTCTGTTTGTGTAGATTTCCTGCATATTATGGTTCGATGGAGTCTTGGAGATTGGCTGATTGGTAAAAAGTAACGGTTCTTGACTCCTTTTTTTCGACATGCTCAAAGCACCTCCATTACATATTCCTTCACTTTATATGTATGCGAAATGCCTATACCCGTCACACTGTTTTAAAAAAGAAAAAAGCCTGCTTTAACAGCAGGCCCTTAGTTAAAATTATAAAATATGGAATCCTGAATCAACGTGAATGTTTTCTCCTGTGATACCACGGGATAGTTCACTGAAAAGGAATACAGCTGTGTCTCCAACCTCTTCAGGAGTTGTTGTTCTCCGTAATGGAGCTTTTTCTTCAATTTCTTTTAAAATAGAGTTAAAGTCACTTACTCCTTTAGCTGACAATGTTCGGATTGGACCAGCAGAGATAGAATTAACACGGATATTATCCTTACCAAGGTCTGCAGCTAAATAACGGACACTTGCGTCAAGTGAAGCCTTAGCAACACCCATAACATTATAATTGGAAATAGCACGCTCACCACCCAAGTAGGTAAGTGTCACGATGCTGCCGCCTTCGGTCATTAAACCGCGTGCTTCCTTTGCCACAGCTGTTAAAGAGTACGAGCTGATATTATGAGCGAGCAAAAAGCCTTCTCTGGTTGTATTCATATACTCCCCTTGCAGCTCTTCTTTATTGGCAAATGCAATACAGTGCGCTACTCCATGAATGGTTCCAACCGCTTCTTTAATATCTGCAAAGCACTTGGCAATAGCCTCATCACTTGTTACGTCACACGGAAGGACAATTGTTCCTTCTGCTTCTAAAGAGCCAGCCAATTCACGGACACTGCTTTCAAGTCTCTCGCCTGCGAAAGTAAATACTAAGCGTGCACCCGAATTATGGAGTGAACGTGCAATTCCCCATGCAATACTGCGTTTATTGGCAACACCCATTACTACAAATGTTTTTCCAGCTAATGAAAGATTCATCTTGAAAAATTCCTCCCACAATAAATACGTGTTATTAGTACTTGGTACTAATTCTACACTAATTTAAGAAAAATGAAAAGTACAGTACAAAGAACGGTGAATAATTTAACAGGTTTAACAGGATTCACAAAAAATATAGACCGGATTTTAATTCTCGTGAAACAGGCAGTGTGACTTGATTGGCTCCTAAGAAAGCAATGCTAACCTCTTTCCCCTTAGCCGTTTCAATTGGAAATAGCTTCTTGAAGACCATCGGCGTAAAAATAGACGTAATCACGGCAACTAATATTAATGTTCCACTCATTTGCTTGGTTATGACTTCCATCCGCACTCCAATTGTTGCGGCTGCAATGACGAGCGAGAGTGTCGACGTTAATAGGAACCCTGATGCTTGAAACATGATGTTCCATTTTTTTACCTCCCTTTAAATCACATATACCAAGGATTCTTTTTATAAAAATCGACTTCAGTACAAAAAATAAAGGGGATTGAAGGGGGTTTTTGTCAATGAAAATAGATATAATCGGGGATATCCACGGGTGTTTACCGGAATTCCAAAATCTCACAAGTAACCTAGGTTATAAATGGGATCACGGTATCCCGCTTCATCCGGAAAACAGAGTCCTAGGATTTGTAGGCGATCTTACTGATAGAGGTCCTGCCTCACTTAAGGTGGCCGAGATTGTTTGGGAACTTGTGATTAAATACAAAAAGGCTTATTACACCCCAGGGAATCACTGTAACAAATTATATCGCTTTTTCTTAGGCAACAAGGTCCAGATTAAACACGGACTTGAAACAACGGTTGCAGAATATGAATCATTATATAAAAAAGACCAGGAATCCATTCGTAAAAAATTTATCGAGCTTTATGAAAGGTCACCGCTTTATTTAATGTTAGATAGTCAAAAGCTAGTTATAGCACATGCAGGAATTAAACAGGAATTAATCGGAAAGAAAGACTCAAAGGTCAAAGAATTTGTTCTATACGGTGATATTACAGGTGAAAAACACCCTGATGGTTCACCAGTTAGAAGGGATTGGGCAAAAGAGTATCACGGTAATACATGTATTGTTTATGGGCATACCCCAGTGAATCAGCCAAGAATTCTTAACAATACGTATAATATTGATACCGGCGCGGTTTTTGGTGGACATTTGACAGCATTAAGATATCCTGAAATGGAAATCGTTTCTGTTACTTCTACTATGCCATATGTTCCTGAAAAATTTAAACAATTTGATTTAATAAGTTGTGAATAATGAAAAAGGCTGTCCCTTATAAATGCGGGTCAGCCTTTAAAATATCTTGCATATCGTCAGGAAGAGGTGCAGTAAAATACATAATTTTTTGTGAAAATGGATGAATAAATTTGATTTTTTTACAATGCAGGGCTTGCCTTTCAATTACGGAAGTCTCTCCACCGTATAAATCGTCTCCGAGGAGCGGATGCCCTATATAGGATAAATGAACTCTAATTTGATGGGTCCTACCCGTTTCTAGCTGAAGTTCTATATGGGTAAAGGAACAATTCCTTTCGATTACCTGAAAATGGGTACAGGCATATTGGCCATCGTCACGGACTTCTCTTTCAATGATACTCTCTACTTTGCGACCAATTGGTGCAATGATTGTTCCTTTATCTTTCATAATTGAACCACCAGCAAAAGCTTCGTAAGATCGCTTCACCTTTCCGCTCCGCTGCATTAGACTAAACAAATGATGAACATGCCGATGCTTTGCGATTAAAACAATTCCTGAGGTATCCCGATCGAGGCGGGTAACAATATGGGAAGTCGCTTGAATTCCCTTGTCTTCATAGTAGCCAACAAGACCATTCGCTAAGCTTCCATCAGGATGCTCACGTGATGGAATGGTGTTCATTCCTGCAGGCTTATTGACTACGAGCAGAAAATCATCTTCAAATAATATTTCTAACGGAAGCTCTTCCCCTTTTAGGCCTTCACTTGGGCTCTCAGGCGGAAAAATAATTCTTAAAATATCACCCTCCAACAGCTTGTAACGAACATTCACCTCTTCATCATTTACAAGTATATTCCCACCGTTAAACTTGATATCTGTTAAAGCAGATCTAGATATTTCTTCCATTTTTAAAAATTCTTTGACCAGCATTCCGGCATTGCTGGAATCAATACCCCATTCCAATTGAAATTGTGATCCCATCTTTGGCCCCCTGCTCAATCAGAAATAAACGAATCATGCACTCTTTTCCAAAAAGGAAATGGGCGGAAGCGGGCAAATCTAATTTTTTCATCTGGCACCCTGAATTGAATCGACTTTACATCTTTATGAAGCAAAGTCAAATGGTCGATCGTTATCTGGAAATCAGACCGATTAACAGGCTTTAGCATACAGGTATGATGAGCCGGGAGAATGAGTGGTGACCCTACTGTTCTAAAAACTTTATTATTAATTGAAGCCATTTCTGCAACCTGAAGGGCAGGAATCGATGGATGAATTATGGCCCCGCCTAACGCTTTATTATAAGCTGTACTGCCGGATGGTGTAGATACACACAGGCCATCTCCACGGAAACGTTCAAAATGCTGACCGCGAATCTCGACATCCATCACAAGTGTCCCTTCAACACTTTTTACAGTCGATTCATTTAATGCTAAATATCTTGATTCCTTCCCAGCATGTGAATAGCGAATAATAACCTCAAGGAGCGGGTATTCGACTACTTGAAAAGGGGTTTTAGCAATAGCGATCACAAGCTTTTCAATTTCATCTGGAATCCAATCAGCGTAAAAGCCTAAATGGCCTGTATGAATTCCGACAAAAGCTGTTTTATCTAAACGGCTGCTGTAGCGGTGAAAGGCATAAAGCAACGTACCATCACCGCCGATAGAAATAACGATGTCCGGTTGATCTTCATCGTACTTAAGATCAAAATCAAGCAAATAAGTCCTCATTTTATGCATCAAAATATTTGATTTTTGATCTCCTTTTGAGGTAATCGCAAATTTCATATGAGTATAGCTCCTTGTTCAGAATGATTCTACAGTATGCCCTGGCTATCAGTTTTTTTCTTCTTGTTTCTGCTCTTTTTTCCTAGTAAAGAATGCTTGGGCATCCTGGATTTCACCTCGAATTAATGACATCTCCTCATCCAAACGGAAAGCCGCTTCTGCCGCCCTTTGCAGCCTCATCTTAATATCGCTTGGAAAAACGCCCTTATATTTGTAATTTAGCGAGTGCTCAATCGTTGCCCAAAAATTCATCGCCAATGTTCTTATTTGAATTTCAGCAAGTATTTTCTTTTCCCCATTAATTGTTTGAACAGGGTAGCTTATGACAACATGATAGGAGCGATAACCGCTTGTTTTTTCATGCGAAATATAATCTCTTTCTTCTACAATTTCAAAATCATTGCGGTTTCTTAATAAATCAACAACTCGATGAATATCTTCGACAAACTGACACATGATACGCATCCCCGCGATATCCTGCATCTCATCTTGCAATTTATCCAGTGGAATTCCTTTTTGATTTGCTTTATCTAAAATACTAGCGATTGGTTTAACTCTTCCTGTTACAAATTCAATGGGTGAATGAGACGAATCAAGCTCAAACTGTCCCCTAATTCCTTTTAGTTTTATTTTTAATTCATTAACCGCTTGTTTATATGGTGCTAAAAATTGGTCCCAATGCTTCATGAATCCCACCTCAATGTTAGAAAATACTCTCTACTTTAGTGACCATTTCTTGTCCATAATTACTATTACCCTTAATATTGTTAATAACGTATTCCAATTCATCATTGAAATTTATCAGTTCAACTTCTTTATCGTTCCCTTTTAGCCATACTGGCAGTTTTTTCTCAAAAGAATTTTTTATAAACACCCAGATTTGTTCCGGCATGACGATATATGTATAATCTTCTTGGTCCTCCATTAAATAAATGAAGGAATAATTATCGGAATCCACTAGAATTTGGCCTTCTGGGATTAACCCTTCAATTTGTTGTTCAACTTCTAAAAAAAGTTTGTTGTCTGTTAGGTTTGTGTTTTGAATTGATATACTTCTTTTCATAATATTTTACCTCCGTCTTCCATTCCCCTCTATTTTAGCATAATTCCCCCATTTCACCCAAGGATTGCAGTTGGTGTTGTATTTGAGATAATGAATTAAATATGAAACAGGAAGGATTGACCTAAGGTGTCGCAAAATATTGAAATCGAATTTAAAAACATGCTGACAAAAGCAGAATATGAAAATTTGCTTAAAGAATTTAACTTAGATAATCAGCAAATTATCACCCAAGAAAACCATTATTTTGATACTCCAAGCTTTTCCTTAAAGGAAGCAGCCTCGGCATTACGCATCCGAAAAAAAAAGAATACTTACGAAATGACACTCAAGCAGCCTGCTGAAGTTGGTCTTCTAGAAACAAATCAAACTTTAACCGAAGAAGAAGCATATCATGCAATTCATTATGGGAAATTACCTTTTGGAAAAATTAAAGATATTTTAAAAGAAAGTGGTATTCCTATTTCAGAAATAGAATACTTTGGATCTCTGGTAACCAATAGGGCAGAAATAGAATATAAAAACGGATTACTCGTCTTTGATCACAGCATTTATTTACAGCATGAAGATTATGAATTAGAATTCGAAGCGGAAAATTACGCGGATGGAAAGCAGATTTTTCAAGAACTCCTTCATTATTACCGTGTTCCTGAACGAAAAACAGAAAACAAAATTCGGCGTTTTTATAGGCAAAAATATGCAAATCAATAAGTAAAAAACATCCTGCTTGTATACATTAAATAACATGTGTACCTCAATAAATTAGCATTTTCAAGGCTATTTATTTGAGATATGAAAAAGGCATTGCTACAATAAAACATACCAAAGTACTAAAAGGAGTTGTCAACATGATTGAGAAAAAGCTTACACCATTTGAAGCCATTGGGGAAGAAACTCTACATCGGCTTGTGGATACTTTTTATGGCCTTGTTGCACAACATCCTGATCTTGCACCGATATTCCCAAATGAATTTACAGAAATTGCTCGTAAACAAAAGCAATTCTTAACACAATATTTAGGCGGGCCAGCACTTTATACTGATGAACATGGGCATCCTATGATGCGGGCACGCCATTTGCCATTTCCGGTTACACCAACTCGTGCAATAGCATGGCTTTCATGTATGACTCAGGCAATGGATATAATCGGATTTCAGGGACCACTTAGGGATGAATTTTACTCTCGTCTATATCTAACGGCCCAACATATGATAAATACCCCTGATAATAAAGAAAATATTGGTGATGCTCGTGAATAGTTCTTGGCCATCAAGCCCTAAGCAGAATTGCCCTGATAAAAAGCCAATTGAAATTTATATGTTTATTGATCCATTATGTCCTGAATGTTGGGCGCTTGAGCCGATTTTAAAAAAATTGCATATTGAATATGGTCGTTATTTTTCAATTAAACACGTTCTAAGTGGAAGACTGGCTAATTTAAATTTAAGCAGAAAAAAAAGCTATGAAAGTATGGCTGATTTATGGGAGAAAACTGCAAGCAGATCGGGAATGTCATGTGACGGAAGCCTTTGGTTTGAAAATCCGGTCGATGCTCCTTATAATGTTTCCATTGCCTTAAAATCTGCAGAACTTCAAGGGAGACGAGCTGGAATCCGTTTTTTACGAAAAGTTCAGGAGGTATTATTTTTAGAAAAGCGGAATATTTCAGATCTAAAGGTGCTTAAGGAATGTGCAGAAAGTGCCGGCCTTGACGTGGAGGAATTTACCAATGATATGCATTCAGAGAGTGCTGCTAAAGCCTTTCAATGTGATTTAAAGATTACTTCAGAAATGGATGTACATGAAATTCCGACTCTAGTATTTTTTAATGAGAATGTTGAGGATGAGGGGATAAAGATTACTGGAACGTATCCCTATGAGGTATATGTTCACATTCTAGAAGAAATGCTATCCGAAAAACCGATTCAATCTTCCCCACCTCCGTTAGAAACATTTTTGAAGTTTTTTAAATTTGTTGCATCAAAGGAAATTGCCGTTGTGTACAATATGTCAATTTCTCAAATTGAAAAAGAAATGAAAAAGCTTCTTTTAAAACAGATTGTGGAACAAATTCCCGCAAAATATGGAACCTTTTGGAGATATATTGAGGAAAATTAAGCTTGTCACTATTCTGCTTTGATAAAATGAAAATGCCTTGCAGTTTTATACTGCAAGGCATTTTTCTATTAATACGAACAAAGGGGATGGGAGAAATTTTTCACGGTCAAACAAAGGGGTATATGTTTGTAGTGATCAACTTCACGTATTAAATATAGCATGTGGTTTAATAGACTTACAATTAGTTTGTGTGTTATTTCACATTATTGTCAAAAAATCATAATTTCAAGAAATGGACAATAGACATAATAGAAAAGCGGAAGCGCCTTGACCAGGGGCGACAAGCATAAGACGAGCAGGCGGAAATGTTGCTTTTTAACCTTTTCGACGGATTGGCTGTAGACAGACCTGCGAGCCTCTAGGCGCTGGAGCTGGACAATTCTCAAAGTCGAAATTTATTCTTTTAAATACTTTAAAAAGGTGGAATTACATTGAGCAAATTTCCATTTATCGTAATGATTCTTTTTATTTCAGCTTCCTTTTTTCTCCATTTGCTTGCTTTGCTTAAAATTTTTCCAATAATGCTTAGTACCCCAATTTTATTTGTATCCATTCTTATTTTTATTTATTACCTTAATAACCGAAAACGATTTAAAGGTTTTTAAAATGGGATGGCGACAAATGTCACCATCCCTTTATTTTCCTTATGATAATAGCTGCTCTAATTCGTTTAATTTTTCTTCGAATACTTTACATGCATTTTTTATTGGATCGGCGCTTGCCATATCGACTCCTGCTTTCTTTAACACTTCAATCGGATAATCTGAGCTTCCTGCGCTGAGGAAATCAATATAGCGTTTGACCGCAGGCTCTCCCTCTTCTAAAATTTGCTTGCTTAATGCAGTAGCCGCACTGAAACCAGTTGCGTATTGATAAACATAGTAATTGTAATAGAAATGTGGAATTCTAGCCCATTCTAATCCGATTTCCTTATCTATCACGATATCCTCTTCGCCAAAATATTTTTTGTTTAATGCATAGTAGCTTTCCGTTAAGGATTCGGCCGTTAACGCCTCATTATTTTGTGCTTTTTGATGGATTAAGTGTTCGAATTCAGCAAACATCGTTTGACGGAATACTGTTCCTCTAAAGCCTTCCAAATAGTGATTTAAAAGGTAAATCCGCTTTTGTTCATCATCTATCGTTTTTAATAAGTAATCATTTAATAGTGCTTCGTTACAGGTTGATGCGACTTCAGCCACGAAAATGGAATAGTTTCCATACGGATATGGCTGTGATTTTCTAGTGTAATAACTATGCACGGAATGGCCAAACTCATGGGCAAGTGTAAACAAATTGTTCACATTATCCTGCCAGTTCATCAAAATATAAGGATGAGTTCCATATGCTCCGGAAGAATACGCGCCACTGCGCTTACCTTTATTTTCATGGACATCGACCCAGCGGTTTTCGAAGCCTTCTTGTAATATCTTGGAATATTCCTCACCTAATGGTGCTAATCCCTTTATGATTAAATCTTTTGCTTCTTCGTATTTAACTTCCATTTTCACATCTTTAACAAGCGGCGTATACAAATCATACATATGGAGCTCATCTATGCCCAGCACTTTTTTACGAAGCTTTATATATCGATGTAATAAATGAAGATTATCATTTACGGTATTAACAAGGTTATCATATACACTTTCAGGTATATTATTAGCAGCAAGGGCTGCGTGTCTTGCCGATTCATATTTCCTTATTCTTGCGTTGAAATTATCCTTCTTCACGTTGCCGCTTAGTGTACTAGAAAAGGTATTTTTAAAATTACCATATGTTTTGTACACTGCCTTAAAGGCATCACGTCTTACACGCTGATCCTTGCTTTCCAAAAAGCGAATATAGCGTCCATGTGTGATTTCTACCTCTTCCCCATTTTCATCTTTAATAGATGGGAACTCCAAATCAGCATTATTCAGCATTCCAAACGTATTACTTGAAGCATCCATTACTTCACTTGCTTCAGCAAGCAAAGCTTCCTGCTCGGCAGACAGTACATGTGGTCTTTGCAAATTAATTTCAGCAATTGCATGCTCATAAAGCTTTAATTCCGTCTTTTCATTTAAAAAGCTAGTCACTTTGTTTTCATCAATTGCTAGAATTTCTGGAACAATAAAGGCAAGCTGACTAGCTGCTTGAGAATACAGAGCTTTCATTCTATCGTCTAATCCTTGATAAAAAGAATTTGTTGTATCCTGGTCATATCTCATATGGGAATATGTATATAGCTTTCCAATTCGTTCAAGCAGCTTATCCTGATATTGAAGAGCATTATAAAAGGTTTCGGAACTTTCACCCAATTTTCCCTCAAATTCTTTAATACCCGCAATTTTACTTTTTACATCCTGAAACTCTTTTTCCCATTCCTGGTCATTGGCAAAAATATCTTCTAATTTCCATGTATCTTCAACGGGAATCTCATTTCTTACTGGTAGAGATTTTACAGCTGCCTCATTTGCCATCGTCCATCCTCCATTCTATTGTTTTACAAATAACCATACACATACATAATATTCTCCTAATCCTTCCAATTTCCTCTTTTAAGGTTTGAAAAGAAACGATTTACCTCTCTATATTATGCCCATAGCCATTATTTCATTTATTGTTTTGCTAACATATTAAGATATTTTTGATTAAAGTGGAGCTTTGCTTCTTCCTTTTCGCGATTTGAGGTTGGGATCAATATTTTCCGTTCTAGTTTAAAAATATTTTCTCCTTGTTCGGTTAAAACACCAATTTTTTCCAACTGTTTCAAATAGGAAATCTCGGCCGTAATCGGATTTAGAGAGTCCAACTGAGGCAAGTTTCGCAGCATAATTTCCTTTCGATGGATTCTTTTTTTAAAATGGAAATTTAATTCCTTTAATGTAAAAGAATCCTGCGGCTGTTTGTCAGCGAGCAAATCCATAAATAAATATGTTTGCCATATGATGGGAGGTGTTTGAATGAGAATTGAATGTGGCACTTGGAGGCCTATTTCTGGAGGTAATAAAAACATATTTAAATTTCGTTGATATATTTCATGGAGGAAAGAGTTTTGTTTTGGATTGGGATGAAGCATCCAATTTAATATGAATGATTCCTTTTCTGTATTCCAGATATTCATATTTATACTGTCTGATAACCTAGGCCCTAATAATTCTTCCAGAATAAAATTATCGAGTTGATATATTGAATGTTGAACCAAAGCATTTTTTATTGAAATGGGTTGAATGGATTCTAGGAGATGGAAGTGCCTATTTTCGGGGCAATACGATGGAATAAAGTAATTTTCTGTTGGAGCCTTCCGTAAAAATAAATAATCAAAGTTTGACAATGCCACGATATTTCTTCTTTTTTTATGGATATGGCTGCTTGCGATAATCCACAACGGGATATATTCATTAGTTAAATAGTTTGTCGTCCTCTTGATAAAATCCTTTTCTGGCAATGGAGAACATTGATATTCCAACGCATATTTCTCCCCCTGATATTGGAACATAATGTCTGGCCGCTGCCCAATTTCCTTATCATAAAACTCCAAAACCGCAGGAATGTTTTGTCGTAAAAGCCATTGAAAGAGCTGCCGTTTTCCTTCCAAATGGTTTATTGTTTCATTCTCAAAAAACTCCCGGCAGCTTCCCCCACTTTTATGAGCAAAGTGATAAATTCGTTGGTTTCCTAATTTTAGGAAAACACCTTCCCCGCAGATTGGGCAAATAAATTCTTCTTTGTTACGAAGGGAAATAAGGGATTCCTTCCTGTAATGATAACCGAGACAGACTTGTTTACCTGATTTCGTATTTGCAGTTAACATGGATTTTCTTCTCCTTTCACCATGAAGATTCGGCAAAATTTGCTAAAAATCCTTTTTTTCCAAAAAAATAAAACTCGCCATTCGACGAGTTTTTTATCCTTATAAGAGCGGCGAAAGCAAACGGGCAGTCGATTCTAGCAATCTAAAACCAATATGCCGCTGTTGAAAGGTTTGTAATTCAAGCTGCTTAGATTGCTTTAGATCATTTAAATATTCATCCACAAGCTTTTGGGTGCTATTTGTCCTAAATAAGAAAGCATTGACTTCGAAATTTAAATGAAAGCTTCTCATATCCATATTAGATGTGCCAATTGATGCCAGTTCGTCATCCACAATCACGATTTTACTATGCATAAAGCCACTTTCATACTCGTATACCTTTACACCAGCTTCTAAAAGTTCAGGAAAATAGGATCTAGAAGCGTGAAACACAATTCGTTTATCAGGCCGATTGGGCACGAGTAGCCTAACATCAATTCCACTAAGCGCTGCTACTTTTATGGCTGAAAAGATATCCTCATCTGGAATAAAATAAGGTGAAGCAATCCAAACAGATTTTTTGGCAGAAGCAATCATAGAAAAAAAGATATTTTTTATAACACTCCACTCATTATCAGGTCCGCCTGCAATCAGCTGAACACCACCGTGACTTTTAAAATCAATTTGTGGCGATAAGTATTCAGCGGTTAAAAAACTATGATTGGTCATGTAATACCAATCCTGAAGAAAGATTAATTGCAGGGTTCGAACGGCTTCTCCTTTCAGCATTAAGTGTGTATCACGCCAAAAGCCTATATCTTTGTCTCTTCCTAAATACTCATCCCCGATATTCAATCCGCCAACAAATCCGATAGTCCCATCAATAACAATGATTTTTCTATGATTACGGAAATTAAATTTATTATTTAAAAAGGGGAGTTTAACAGGTCCAAAGGTTACTGTTTCGATACCGGCATTTTTTAAATCTTTTATATATGCCTTAGAAAGCTGCCAGGAACCAACTGCATCAAATAGAAATCGAACTTTTACCCCCTGCTGCGCTTTTTCAATTAAGATATCTTTAATTTCCTGACCAATCCGATCGTGGCGAACAATATAGTATTCTAAATGAATATGATGCTTAGCCTTTTTTAATTGTTCCATTATATGAAGAAAGGTTTCTTCACCATTTGTTAATATTTTTGTAGAAGTATCAAAGGAAATAGGGCTATTACCTAATTTTTGAGCTAAAGTGAATAATTTCCCCTGATGTTCTCCCAAAAGATTTAGTTTTTCTTCACTTCTTGGATCATTTTCCCCTTCAACCGTTAAAAAAGCTTGTTTATCAAGAAAATACTTTTTTCGAAACATCTTCTCTTTGCGATAATTACGTCCAAATAGAAGATAAAAAATAAACCCGACAAGCGGAAAGCTTCCTAAAACGACGAGCCATGTAATGGTTTGGGTTGGATGACGGTTTTCTAAAAAGATGACAAATCCAATAAAAATGACTGACAGCGATATTAAAACGCTCAAGAGTCCTAGAATCCCACTTTCCAATCGATCCTTAAAGAAAAACAAGAGTATGGATAAAACTAAAAGAAAGCAAACAACCCTTACTGTGTTTTTCAGTGTCCTCACCTGCCAGAAGCTACAAATTTCATTCATACTAAAATACCGATTTCAATACTGAAATCGGTACATGTCTAGCTAAAATGTTTCCTAAGTGTTCCAAAAACATTTTCAGAAATTATTTCTTTGCCGTATTCTTGAATCCGATGTATCGTAAGTTGTGTTTCATAACCATACTCAAGCAATAGACTTAATAGGTCATCGATTTCATCTTCTTCAAATAAATCTTCCGGAAATTCAGTATATAAATAGTATTTCCCTTCAAAATGATATAGCTGGGTTACTAAGTTGTCTAAACCTGAGCGTTTTGATAACATTATTACATCTTCAAAGTCTTTAAAGGCAAGGATGAACTCCAATGTTTCTTCTTCGAGTAATAACTCATCTTCGTCACTTTGATTTGGACTGAAGTGTTGATCTAAGATATCTTCAATTTTATCGTCTACTTGCAAATCCTTTAATTTATCAGTAGGAATAGGGAGCTCAAACTTTTGGCCATCTTTTGAAAGCTGGGCTTTTGTTACAAGAACCTCTAATCCCTTATCAAGAGCTTGAACTTGAATCCAAAGCGGGCCTTCGACGACAAATTCCTCTTCATCATGAACTTCATCCATCATTTCCCAAAAGAGTTCTTCGCTTCGTTCGCGATTGTACCAGATTTCTTCGCGATCAAATCCTCTTTCTTCTATGTCACCATAGGAAATATAAAATTTGACTGTATTTTCGTTAATACGTTCAATCTCCAACATAATCTCTCCCTTCCTTTGTCGATATTGAAGGGACTAAATACCCCCAGCAGATAATGCCATATAGCATTTACTCAAATAAAAAGGTTTATTCAAATTTATTTTCTACAAAATGTAAATACTCTTGTGCTTTCATTTTATGACATAAATACTAATAAGGGAAATAAAAAAATCCAAAATCAAAAAATCCATTAAAAGCCTAATTAATTAAGGAATTTTCATAAGAGGATATTCCTTAAATTATAACAAAAATCAACCAAAATAACAAATATTAGAGATACAAAAAAGACCTCCAGTCAATGAAGGTCTAAATATTTAATTAACCATCCGCTGAGCTTCTCGCAATTGATA
Organism: Neobacillus sp. NRS-1170; assembly: GCF_050468025.1. Taxonomy (NCBI): domain Bacteria; kingdom Bacillati; phylum Bacillota; class Bacilli; order Caryophanales; family Bacillaceae; genus Neobacillus; species Neobacillus sp. NRS-1170. The sequence goes on from NZ_JBITPF010000027.1 coordinate 23,708, forward strand.
AGTCCTTACTCTTCTAGGCAAGAAACGTCTAATTTCATCCTCATTGTAACCAACCTGTAAACGTTTTTCGTCTATGATAATGGGCCGTCTTAGAAGACCGGGATTTTCTTTAATTAATTGAAATAAATCTTGAAGTGGCATGTTATCTAGGTTTACGTCTAATTTTTGGAAAGTCTTTGACCTTGTGGATATGATTTCATCTGTTCCATCCTCAGTCATCCGAAGAATTTCCTTTATTTCTTCCATTGATAATGGTTCCGAAAAGATATTTCTCTCTTTGTATGGAATCTCATGCTCTTCTAGCCATGATTTAGCTTTACGACATGATGTACAACTTGGTGAAGTGTATAATGTTACCATTTGTTCTTCACACTCCTCTTTAATTTACGATTCATATTTATTAAAACGAAATTAGATAAATTAAAAGTATAAAATGAAAAAACAGGGATAAATAATTAAAATTATTATAAATAAGGAATTTATATCATTTATTATACACCACTGTTTCTAAAAAGGATATCCCTTTTTCAAAAAATGTTAAGCGCCTAAAAATTAAGAAAAATCCAGTTTCTATCTTATTAGACGAATATTTAGACTAAAGGTTTCAAAAATATTTACTTATTTACGTTAGAAATTTTTTTACAGAATCATTTTTCCAACAATAAGGTTCCTATTTAATCTCCTCTTATATGAGGGCTTAATAGAAATTTTAGAAAAAAATTCCTCCCCCCTTATGATTCACAATAAAAAGCGAAGAGCTTATTCTCAATTATAAAACCGAAATGAAAACGCATACATTTTAACGATGATCTTTGAGAAGTGTGTGTTTATTTTCCTCTTCCCTAAAGTAGCAACTTCTTTTAAAATAGAAATGGAGGGATTTTAGTTTTGTATTGCAAAAATTGGAGGGTATTTCTATGGGTGCTTACATAACTGATTTAACGATTGTTGCTTTATTAATTATTGGGATTACAGCCCTTATGGGTGTCATAACAAACAGTTTTGGAGAAAAGGTCTTTGGAGGAAAACGCCGCACTGAATTTACCGATCAGGGTGCTAAATACCAAACTGGATGGAAAAATGTCGGTGGTAATAGAAAAGCGTAAGTGTGAGAAAGGAAAAAACGATCTCAAAGTCGAGATCGTTTTTTTTAATGTTTACTCTGTGCTTGATATTGTTTAAATTCTCTTTCAGAACAAAGAACGAAGTGCCCAGGGGTAACTTCTCTAAATTCGACCGGTTCATTATCCTGGTAATTATGACTTGCAGGATCATAAGATTTACGTCTGCGAGTCCTTTCGCTTATCGGATCCGGAGCTGGAATTGCTGATAATAATGATTGAGTATACGGATGAAGCGGGTTTTTATATAATTCGTCCGCAGGTGCAAGCTCGACCATTTTCCCAAAATACATAACGCCAATACGATCACTAATATATTTTACCATTGAAAGGTCATGTGCAATGAAAAGGTATGTTAATTCTTTTTCTTTTTGTAGCTTTTTCATTAAATTAACAACTTGAGCTTGAATAGAAACGTCCAAGGCGGAGATTGGTTCATCCGCAATGATAAACTCAGGTTGAACGGCAAGGGCACGAGCAATCCCAATACGCTGACGCTGACCACCAGAAAATTCATGAGGGTAACGGTTAGCATGTTCCTTATTTAAACCAACTGTTTCTAACAAATCATAAACTTGCTTCATCCGGTCCTCTCTAGATTTTGCCAACCCATGAATATCAATTCCCTCGGCAATTACATCGGCAATTTTTAATCTAGGGTTTAAAGAAGCATATGGATCTTGGAAAATCATTTGCATTTTCCGGTTAAACTCTTTTAATTGTTTTTTAGATTTCTTACCATGAACGTTAACCCCGTCATATATTACTTCACCGCCAGTGGCATCATATAAACGGATAATCGTACGCCCCGTTGTGGATTTACCACAGCCAGACTCTCCCACTAGACCCACAACTTCACCTTTAAAAATTTCAAAAGATACATTATCTACTGCTTTTACCTCATTAACCTTGCCCTCATTGAAATATTGTTTTAAATTCTTAATTTCTAATAATTTTTTTCTTTCAGCCATTTATTTTCCCTCCTTTATTCCAGGGAATGGACTTCCTGCCCCCGCACCTACTCCAGCTTTTACTGGATATTGACTTTGACGTCTCTTAACAGCATCAGGCGGTTCAACCTTCGGTGCATCCGGATGTAATAGCCATGTTGCAGCATAATGAGTGTCAGACACCTTGAAGAATGGCGGCTCCTGCTCTAAGTCAATTTTCATTACATAAGGATTACGTGGTGCAAACGCATCTCCCTTTGGAGGATCTAATAAATCAGGTGGTGTCCCTGGAATAGAGAACAGTTCCTCGTCATCCGTATCCATGTCAGGCATTGAACTGATTAATCCCCAAGTATATGGATGCTGTGGATTATAAAAAATCTCATCAGCTGTTCCAATTTCAACGATTTTTCCACCATACATAACAGCTACCCGATCTGCTACATTGGCAACCACGCCAAGGTCATGCGTGATAAAAATAATCGATGTATCAATTTTTTTCTGCAAATCCTTCATTAATTCAAGAATTTGTGCTTGAATCGTTACGTCCAATGCTGTTGTCGGTTCATCGGCAATAAGAACTTTCGGATTACATGCCAAAGCGATGGCAATAACAACCCTTTGTCTCATCCCACCAGAGAATTGGTGCGGATATTGATTAACACGAAGCTCAGGCTTTGGAATCCCAACAAGTTTTAATAACTCAACTGCTCTTTCCTTTGCAGCATGCTTACTCATGTTTTGATGCTTAATTAACGGTTCCATAATTTGATTGCCGATTTTCATTGTCGGATTCAAAGAGGTCATTGGATCCTGGAAAATCATCGAAATATCTTTCCCGCGGATTTTTTGCATGTCTTTATCATTAAGTTTAGTGAGATCTTTTCCGTCGAAAAGAATCTCACCACTTTTAATCTCCGAATTGTTTTCAGGAAGTAAACGCATAATTGATTTAGTTGTAACAGATTTTCCAGAACCTGATTCTCCAACGATTGCTAATGTTTCACCTTTTTGTAGATCAAAATTTACTCCACGAATCGCTTTAACTTCACCGGAAAAGGTATGGAACGAGATATTTAAATCTTTTACTTGTAAAATTTTTTCCATTTCAATTCACCTGCCTTCTAATCACGCATTTTTGGATCTAGCGCATCCCGTAATCCATCAGCCACTAAGTTGAAGCATACCATGATCAATGCAATCATGATGGAAGGAATAATCATTTGATAAGGAAAAGCAATCATCGATTTAAATCCATCATTAACTAATGTTCCTAGTGATGCATTCGGCTCTTGAAGTCCTAATCCGATAAAGCTCAAAAATGCTTCAAAGAAAATGGCATTCGGGATAGAAAACATCGTATTTATAATAATGACGCCAAACATGTTCGGAATCATATGTTTAAAAATAATCGAGCTATCTGATGCCCCTAATGTTTTTGCAGCCAAAACAAATTCCTGGCCTTTAAATTTCAACACTTGAGCTCGAACTACACGTGCCATACTAGTCCAGCCTGTAATCGTTAAGGCAATAATAATCGGAATAATCCCTGGCTTTAATACAAGAATCATTAAAACTACTATAATCAGGTTTGGTATGCCCACGATAATTTCGATAATCCGCTGCATAAAACTATCAGTTCGCCCACCTAAATAGCCGGATACTGCTCCATACGTTACCCCGATAACCATATCAATTAAAGCTGCCATAAAAGCAATAAATAAGGAAACTTGTGTCCCTTTCCATACACGCGCAAATAGATCACGGCCTAAATTATCAGTACCAAACCAATAATAGGCATCAACCTTCCGCACTTCATATGCGTTGTATACTGACCCGTCCCTGCGTTGTAATGTACCATCAAACGGAAGCCAATGCACATTTTCTAAAGATTGAATTCTTGGTGGCAGGTTATTATGTTTAGTATTTTGCGTATCGTATGCATAAGGAGTAATCATCGGACCAACAAATGCCATGATGATTAAGATAGCAAGGATTACTAAGCTAACAACCGCACCCCTATTTTTCCGGACCCTTAGCCATGAATCCTGCCAAAAGTTTAAGCTTGGCTTGGAAATTTTTTCACTCTTTGATGGGTCAATATGGGCAGGTGCAAACAAATCTTTTGAAATGATACTTTCTTTGTTGATCATTTTGTTTTCCCCCCCGATATACGAATACGTGGGTCGATGATTCCATAAAGAATATCAACAACTAAGATTATTACGACGAATAATACAGCAAATAAAATGTTCGTTCCCATGATTACTGGGTAGTCATTCACGGAAATTGATTTTACGAATTGCTCCCCTAATCCAGGAACTCCAAAAATCCGCTCAATTACCAGTGATCCAGTCATTAAACTCACCGCTAAAGGCCCCAAAACGGTAACAACTGGAATTAAAGCATTCCTTAGTGCATGCTTCAAACTAATTTGCCAACGGCTTGCTCCCTTAGCTCTCGCCAAGGTAATGTAATCAGACCCTAATACCTCAATCATTTCAGTACGCATAAAACGTGCCGCAATCGATATTGGGAACATTGCTAAAGCGATTGTCGGAAGGATTGTATATTCTGGACCCCGCCATAGCATAACCGGAAGCCAGCCCAATTTAACTGCAATGTAATACTGTAGCATTCCTGCAAAAATGAAGGAAGGTACAGATTTACCTACAACCGCAATAAAAGTACTACCATAATCCATCCAAGTATTTTGCTTTAAAGCAGCTATTACTCCTAGGAATATCCCTAATATCGCACCAACAATCATCGCCTGCAAACCTAATTGAGCGGAAGGTCCAATACGGTTTGCGAGAAGTTCTGTTACAGGGGTATTATCAAACTGAAAGGAGATTCCGAGATCACCCATTACCAAGTTCTTCATATAATTATAATATTGAACAGGCACAGGATCGTTCAAGCCATATTTATTCAGCAAAATGTTACGCTGAAATTCTGTTAGCTTTTCGAAATTATTAAAAGGGCTACCAGGAATTAGCTTCATGAGGAAAAAAGTAAGTGATGTTACAACAAAAAGCGTAATAATCATATAGCCAATCCGTTGTAGTAAATATTTTGCCATGCCTACACCTCCTAATTTAATAAATATTCGACATTTTCCGACAATTCGCATACAGGTAAAAAGAGAGTATATTTCGTCAATATACTCTCTTCCTATTTGATTAGGTATAGTTACTATTTTGTGATTTTAATCCACTGGTAACTATAGTCTGGACCAAATGCATGGTGAGCAAAGCCTTTAACTTTTGGATTCATCAGAATGTTAACTGAACGTTGGTAAAGTGGTGCAATTGCTGCATCATCTTCTAGCAAGATTTTTTCTGCATCTTGTAGAGCTTTCCAACGATCTTGCGGCTTAGCAACAAGGTCTTCGTTAGCAGCTTTGATTAACTTATCAAATTCTGGATTTCCATATTCCATATGGTTTTGTCCGCCGCCAGTAACCCATAGATCCATATAAGTCATTGGGTCTGCATAGTCAGGTCCCCAACCACCCATTAATAGACCGTAATCTTCTTTGTCTTCACGAGCGATACGGATTTTGAAAGGTACGCTTTCAATAGTAAGTTTTAAACCCGGTAGGTTTTTCTCTAACTGATCTTTAATGAACGCATCCGTAGTTTTTGCTGTTTCAGTGTCTTGACCAACATATACTAATGATACTTCTTTCAATCCAGTTTCAGCTAAACCTTTTTCCCAAAGCTTTTTAGCTTCTTCTTTGTTTGTCTTTAGGTAAGTTCCCGCAGTATCACGGAAATCTTTGTTATCTAAGAATGAAAATCCTTTTGGAACTAGGAAGTCTGCAGCGATAGAACCATTAGCTAAAACATCTTCAACTAATGCCTTCTTGTCAACAGATAGTGCAATTGCTTTACGGATGTTAACATTTTTCAATGCTGGAATCTTTTCATTCATTTTTAACCACCAGATTGATGGCTCTTGGTAACGTAGTAAATCTTTAGATCCTTCAAATTGTGAAAGGATTGCAGCTTGTGCAAGCTTTGGTGTAATATCAGCTTCACCAGCAGTGAATGCGTTAGCAGATGCTTGTGGGTCTTTTGATACGTTAAAGTTGATTTTTGTTAATGTAACGTCTTTTGCACTCCAGTAAGTATCGTTCTTTTCCAATACCCATTCAGTTCCAGTAGGGCCATCCCACTTAGTCATTTTGAATGGTCCGTTGTAAAGCAGGTGAGCAGCATCCTTAGCATAGTCAGCGCCTTGTGCTTCAACATACTTTTGGTTTTGTGGATAGAACAATGGGAATGTTAGGTAAGATTCGATATATGGAAGTGCTCTTACTAACGTGATTTCTAAAGTATTGTCATCTAAAGCTTTGATACCTAAATCTTCAAGCTTTGCTTTTCCAGCAACGATTTCAGAGGCATTTTTGATTTTGCCTTCCATGAAATATGCACCGTATGGAGCAGCAACTTTCGGATCAATTGCACGTTGCCATGCGAATACAAAGTCTTTAGCAGTAACAGGGTCACCATTTGACCACTTAACATCTTTTTTCAATTTAATTGTGATAACAGTTTTATCATCGTTATATGTTGGTGCTCCATCAGCAACACCAGGAATAACCTTTTGATCTGGGTCTAAACGATATAAACCTTCGTTTGTTGCATTTAATGTTGTGAAGCTTAATGTGTCTTGAGACATAACGCTATCCATTGAAGGAATTTCAGCAGATTCCAGAACATTAAGTTCTTGCTTGTCAGCTAATTGTTCTGTTGCAGCACCTTTGTCCTTGTCAGTCTCTTTTCCTGTTTCCTTGCCAGTGTCTTTACCACCAGAGCAAGCTGCTAGGAACATGCTTAAAACTAGTGATAGTACTAATAGTAGTGAAAGTTTTGATTTCTTCACTAGTAGACCTCCCTTTTCTATTATTCTGAAAAATTACTACATTCTCTATTATACATATTTTCAACTAATTGTACATTACTTTTTGAAAATTAATTTACAGATTAGAAACAATCTTTACGCAATGATTACATAGCCCTGTGATATTATTTATACTTATATTGATTTTTGTGTATAATATACCTATGTTTTCCTTAATAAATCAATGTTTTGGAGGTTAAATTGTGAATTCACGGCTTCGAAAAAGATTAATAACGGTAGCGTTTACACAACTTTCCATTTTTACTTTATCATTTATCTTTTATCATGAAATTTCATTATTAAGTTATATCAATATATCTTTTTATATTACAGCATCATTTCTTTTAACTTCTTTACTGCTTTACACCATTCATAGTGGTTTTTATGACGTCATCTCGAGATCATTTAGTCATGCCTTTACAAGGGGGCAAAATAAAAGAAAGTTTGATGAAATTCAGGGATTATCAGAACTTGTTACAATCGATCAAAAACCGCCGCTTTTCTACGGGCTCGTTAATGGTCTCTTGATGGTACTTGCCCTCTTCGCCTATTATTTTTTGCTGACTTGAAAATAAATATGCATTTCATTTATAATGTGATTAATAAAATTACGGCTGTAAAGCGATGATAAAGAGTAGTAGGTATTTTCTTTCGATGCAGAGAGTTTGTGGCTGGTGGAAACAAACACGAAAAAGTACTGAATGGACTTTGGAGCTTCTTTCTGAACTCTACCATAATTGGACTCGATAGTAGGAGGAGACGTTTTCTTTGCGTTAAAAGGAATCCTAATCAATTTAAAAGTTGATTTTGGAACTGAGTGACTCTTTTGAGTAATTTAGGGTGGTACCGCGAACCATTCGTCCCTATAGTTTTTTGGGGATGAATGGTTTTTTATTTATATTTTTAGGAGGAAATAAAATGAAGACAATTTTTTCAGGCATTCAGCCAAGTGGAACGATTACACTTGGAAATTATATTGGGGCTTTGAAGCAATTCGTGGAATTGCAAAATGATTACAATTGCTTTTTTTGCATTGTTGACCAGCATGCTATCACTGTTCCCCAGGATCCGGTAACACTTCGTAAAAATATCCGAAGCTTAGCAGCATTATATCTGGCTGTAGGGATTGATCCTGACAAAGCCACTTTGTTTATTCAATCTGAAGTTCCGGCACATGCACAGGCAGGTTGGTTAATGCAATGTGTTGCCTATATCGGAGAATTAGAAAGAATGACTCAATTTAAAGATAAATCTGCAGGGAAAGAAGCTGTTTCCGCCAGTTTGTTAACCTACCCGCCACTTATGGCTGCTGATATTTTATTGTATAACACAGACCTTGTTCCTGTTGGGGAAGATCAAAAACAGCATTTGGAATTAACAAGGGATTTAGCAGAAAGATTTAATAAAAAGTATAATGACATTCTTACTATTCCCGAAATCAGTATTCCAAAGGTTGGAGCTCGAATCATGTCACTTCAAGAACCAATGAAAAAAATGAGTAAATCTGATCCAAATCAAAAAGCATCCATTACACTTTTAGATGATCCGAAACAAATGGAGAAAAAAATTAAAAGTGCGGTTACCGATTCAGAAGGAATCGTAAAATTCGATAGAGAAGCTAAACCTGGCATTTCTAATCTTTTATCCATATACTCAATCCTGGGAGGAAAATCTATTCCAGAGCTTGAAGCAATGTACCATGGCAAAGGATATGGGGATTTTAAAGGCGAATTAGCTGAAGTAGTCGTTAACTTCTTTAAGCCGATTCAAGAAAAATACTACAATTTATTGGAATCAAGTGAACTTGATGAAATTCTAGACCGCGGTGCTGAAAAAGCAAACCGAGTCGCAACAAAAACATTAAAGAAAATGGAACGTGCGATGGGGTTAGGAAGAAAAAGAAAATAAGAAAAGTAAAAGCCTGATCCGCAAAAGGTATGTATTTACACCTTTTGGGTCAGGCTTTTAGTTTACTTTTGGACCATGCTCCATTTCCCATAGTTTTTCAAAAAATGGCTGTCCTTTAATTAAGTTTTCACAGAATGTCTCGTGCTTTTTTGACCATCCGTATTTTGCTTCGTCAAATAACTGTTCCCAAGCTTCTTCAAAATTTAACTCTTGAATAGTGGAATACTGTTCAGGGCACCACTCTGTAAACCAATAGCGAATTTCCGCTTCATTATTAGAAGAGAGCAGCTGATCAAGTGCCATAAACAACAGCTGTTTAAGTTGTCGTTCTTTCCGAGTTAACCCTGTCATCAGTTCTGGTTCAGGAGAGAGAATATGAAAATCCTTTGTTTTTGGCTGTTGATAAAAATGATATTTTTGGGCATCATGTGTCCCTATCATTTCATAAACAAGCTGCTCCTGTCTTGGGATAAGTCTGCTTTTCCTGATTGGGATATTATAGCCAATTGTATCAACTGCCAATATCCCCGTCCCATCGGTAATAACAAAGCAATAATCCAACTGGACTCTTTCGTGATTTTTCCTTAAGTATGCTTTTTGATAAATATCATCTAGAAGTTGTTGAGGTAACTCTGACAAGTCATTTTCGATATAGTTAAATAGAATCGGCTCGACCTTTAACAGCGGAACCTGGTCTAGCAGTTCCACTCCGTCATCTTTACGCCATTCATGAAAGTGACAAACATTATAACCGTTTTCTTCACCTTCAAACCAATTTACCCAAACATCATGAAGATATAACATTATACAACCCCTCACTTCAAGAAACTGTTTGTCAATCAGTATGGGCAGACCTAAGTTAAATTATTCCTTTAGAGGAAATTGAACATGTCCTAAATTTTACTAAAGATATATGAAACGGCAAATATGTTTAGTACAAAATAAAAAATCTACCATAACTGGATGGTAGATTTTATCTTCTTGATTTTGGATTAAAGGCATCTTTTAAACCCTCTCCGATAAAGTTAATCGAAAGAATGGTTAAAGTGATAATCAATGCAGGTGGTACCCAAATCCAGAGCTTATATTGAAGTACATCAGGTTCATTTGCTGAATTCAGCATATTTCCCCAGCTTGGCACCTCTTGCGGCACCCCAAATCCTAAGTAACTTAATGCCGATTCAACTACAATCATTGTTGCAAACGTAATCGTTGCTTGCACAATAATGGTTGATAGTACGTTTGGCAGAAGATGTTTAACGATGATTTTTGCTGGTGAACAGCCAATAGATATTGCCGCGATAATATACTCATTTTCCTTTTCAGCAAGAATTTTACTGCGGACAACCCGGGCAATTCCCCCCCAGTAAAGAAGGCTGATTACTCCAATTAATACCCAAAGTCCAGATACTTTACCAAAAAGAATGGCATTTAAAACGATAACAAAAACGAGAAAAGGAAAATTTAAAATTAAATCGGTAAATCTCATTAACAAACTATCTGCTCTTCCCCCAAAATAACCGGCAATAGAACCAATTAAGGTACCAATAAATATGACAAAAAATGTACAACTAATTCCAACTAGCAGGGAGATCCGTCCGCCGTAAAGTAACCTTGTAAAAACATCCCGTCCGGCTTTATCCGTTCCTAACCAATGCTTGCTAGAAGGTTCTAATCCCATTTCACCAATATTTATTTTCGTAATGTCAGCGGTTGTAATATACGGGGCAAGACAGGAAATAATCGCAACAAGTGCTAAAAAAATGAGGCTGGTCATCGCTAATTTGTTCTTGATAAATTTTTTCCTGGCAATTGCTAATGGAGATAAACTTTTTTTCTGGGGGGCATGGGTAACATTTGTTTCGTTTTGTGTAACTATTTCCATCATTTCTCCCCCTAATCTAATCTGATTCTCGGATCTACAACACCATATAAAATATCAGCGATTAAATTGCCGAATAGTGTTAAGAAGGAGAACATCATTGTCAACGTCAATAAAACAGGATAATCCCTCACCCCGACGGATTGTAAAAATAATTGTCCAAGGCCAGGATATGTAAAAATAGTTTCAGTGATAATGGCACCGCTAATAATAGCAACTATATCGAATCCTAAATAGGTTATAAGCGGAATTATGGAATTTCTAAGTATGTGTACATTATAAATTTTACTTTCAGGTGTACCTTTCGCTCTTGCCGTACGGACATAGTCCTTTCGGCTATTTTCAATAATATCGTTTCGTAAAAATTGTGTATAACTTGCAATATTTAAAAATCCTAGGACAAAAGCAGGTAATAATACATGGTGCAAGCGGCTTAACCACCAATCAAATGTACCTTCAGTAACACCGATATCAACAGATCCATTTGATGGAAACCAACCTAGCTTAAATGAAAAGAAATAAATAGCAAATACCCCTGCAATAAATGATGGTATGGACAAACCTAGATAGTTTATCCCGCCAATTAGATTATCCCCAATCGTATATGGTTTTCTTCCGGCATATGAACCCATCATAAAAGCAAGTAAATAGGTAATTAAGATAGATGTGAATCCTAGTAGTATCGTATTAGGCAATCGTTCTCCAATAACATCAGCTACTTCAATTTTAAAACGGGTTGATTTTCCAAAATCTCCTTCGATAAAATTACTAACCCAACGAAAATATTGCTGTGGCATAGGGTCGTTATAGCCTAGCTTTTCACGCATTTCCGCAATATACTGTGGATTTGTATTTCTTGGATCGATTTCTCCACTTAGTGAATCCCCCGGCATTAACTTTGCCAAGGAAAAAACAATGATGGAGGTAAGGAGCAGCATTGGAATCATACCCAATATTCTGCGAAATGCATATTTTAACATGTGCATTCTCCTTGTCTTTAAGCTTTGATGAACCTTAGCAGTTATATACCCTATCTTGTTCGAATGGGAGAAGTTGACCTCCTCCCATTCGAATATTAAGATAGATTTTTAAAAATTAAGCACTTAAAAGAGACTATATTTCTTGGTCACTCTAATTATTGTTTAATCCACCATTCATTTGGACGGTTCATACCTGATACGTCGAATTTCACACCATTAACGCGCTTGCTTACTGCCATTGTTTCTTCAAGTTCAGCAATTGGCAATACAGGCAGATCTTTCATAAACAGCTTTTGCCATTGTACATATAGATCTTTACGCTTATTTGAATCTGTTCCTACAACATTGATATCTAGTGCTTGGTCAAGCAATTTATCACTTTCCGCATTTACCCAGCGTGGATAGTTCCAAAGTGCTTTAGAACCCCATAGTGGAGTTGGATCTGGATCGGAACCTGTTGACCAGCCGCCAAAGAATACTTCCATTGATTTGTCTGCTTTTTCAAGCATATCGTAATATAAATTTACATCCGTCATTGTAAGTTTTGTTTTCAAGCCAACTGCTTCCCAATATTGAGCTAATGCTTTTGCACGTGATTCGAATGTTGGGTTTTGTGTTGCATAGTGGCTGAAGTTAACAACAAACTTTTTACCTTGCGGATCTTCACGGAATCCATCTCCGTCAACATCTTTATAGCCTGCTTCATCTAATAATTCTTTTGCTTTCTTAGGATCGTACTTGTATTGCTCTAATTCTTTATTATCTGCTGCAATCCAGTGGTTCGTTGGAATTGGGCGGTTAACTGGCTTTCCAACGCCAAAGAAGAACGCTTTTACCCATTCATCACGGTTAATCGCATAGTACATTGCCTCACGAAGCTTCTTATCTTGATACTTTGGCTCGTTCATGACGTTTTTCTCGCCATCCCATGTTCCTAATCTGAAACCAACATAATAATAACTTACGCCCGGATATGTGATTGCATTTACATTATCAAGTGCCTTAACTTGATCTATGATACTTGGATGGAACGCAGTCATGTCAAGAGTTCCGTTTTTAAGTTCGCCCACTGAAAGTGATGGGTCAATTACCTTAATAACAACCTTTTCGATATGAGGCTTTCCACCGAAATAATCGTCAAAACGTTCCATTTCAATTGATTCGCCAGGTACAACTTTTGTTACTTTAAATGGACCTAATCCCACCGGTTTTGTACGAACCTGTTCAGATCCCATCATATCTTTTACAGCCATACCTTTAAATTCAGTACGATTCATTGGATATGTCCAAAGGTTATCCAAGTTATTAACACGTGCTTTATCAAAAGTAATTTGAATATGGTAATCATCAATTACTTTAATACCTGAAATTTCTTTTGCTTTTCCATCGTGGTAATCTTGGGCACCCAAAATATTTCTTACGTTATCAAAACGTGGTCCCTCATAATCCTTGTCAGCAATTACTTTTAAAGCGAATTCCCAGTCTTTTACTGATAATTCGTCTCCGTTATGCCATTTAACGCCTTTTTTGATTTCAAAATCAAAGACTTTATTGTCAGTTGTTTTCCATGAGGCAATATGCGGCTGTGCCTTTAATTGCGCATCATAATCAATAAGGTTCTCATCAAAGAAATCAATTACATACGCATCGGTTTGATTTCCGTAAAAAGCATAGTTGAATTTACCTTCAGGAGCAGAATCCAAGGCATAAACGAGTGTACCGCCATCCTGTGGTTTTTCTGCTGTTTCTCCCGTCTTACCGTCGTTTTCATTTTTCTTCGTTCCTGCCTTTTCACCCCCGCTGCAAGCCGCTAAAAATGCTGATATGACAAGCATTAGGGCAGCAAGCAAAAGCATACTTCTCTTCTTCATTTGTTTCCCCCCTATAAGATTTTTTATTTTTTTGGTCTAGTAAAGGTGGCAAGCTACTCGATGAGAGGGCTTCACCTCCTTTAACACAGGTTTTTGTTTAGAGCATTCTTCCATTGCCATTGGACACCGAGGATGGAATGGACATCCGGAAGGAGGATTGATAGGACTTGGGACATCACCTTTTAAAATAATCCGCTCCTTCTTTTCTCTAGGGTCCGGAGATGGAATTGCTGAAATTAAAGCCTGAGTATATGGGTGCAGCGGCTCAGCGTAAAGACTATTTTTATCTGCAATCTCCACCATGTTACCTAGATACATAACCCCAATTCGGTCGCTCATATGCTTAACAACACTTAAATCATGCGCAATAAAGAGGAAAGTTAACTCAAATTCTTCCTGTAAGTCTTTTAATAGATTTAATACCTGCGATTGTACCGAAACATCTAGAGCAGAAACAGGTTCATCGGCAATAATCAACTTTGGCCTTAAGGCAAGTGCACGGGCAATACCGATTCTCTGCCGCTGTCCTCCGGAGAATTCATGAGCATATTTAAAATAGGCTTCTGGCGGTAGTCCAACCTTTTCTAATAAATCCATAACTTCATTTTTTAATTCAGCCTTGTTTTTCTTGGAAAAGTTATAAATGGGCTCTGCTATAATGTCCCCAACCATCTGCATTGGATTTAGAGATGCATACGGATCCTGGAACACCATCTGCATGTCCTGCCTAATTTCGCGAAGGGACTTACCAGAAGTTCGAGTGATATTTTTTCCTTCAAACAGAATATTGCCTTCCGTTGGTTTTAAAAGGCGCAGTATTGTCCGCCCCGCTGTTGATTTGCCGCACCCGGATTCTCCAACTAATCCAAGCGTTTCCCCTCTTTTAATTTCAAAGGATATATTATCAACCGCTTTCACATGGCCAATGGTCCGTTTAAAAAATCCCCCTTTTACTGGGTAATAGGTTTTTAAATTTTGAATTTCTAATAGATTTTGAGATTGAGAGGATTGATTTTCATTATTATTATGTATGGTAACTGTACTCATTACCTCACTCCTTCTCTTGGTTTACTAGTTTCAAAAAGGAGACAGGCCACTTCATGACCTTGATCAGCTTCTGCAAGCTCTGGGGTTATGGTAAGGCATTCAGGCATTGCCTTTGGACATCGATTAGCGAAACGACATCCGGACTTGGGCATATTTGTTAGGGAAGGAACGATACCTTGTATGGAACTAAGCCGCTCTTCCTCTTGTTCCATTTTAGGAATGGCCCCTAAAAGGAGTGTAGTATATGGATGTTTCGGATTATAGAACAAAGTGTCTACATCTGTTCTTTCAACAATTTTTCCGGCATACATAACGATGACTTCATCACACATTTCAGCTACGACACCTAAATCATGTGTAATAAGAATTACAGACATATCATTAACTGCTTGAATATCTTTTAAAAGTTCTAGAATTTGAGCCTGTACAGTCACATCCAATGCCGTCGTTGGTTCGTCAGCGATTAATAATTTAGGCTGACATGCGATGGCTATGGCAATCATGACTCGCTGTCTCATCCCGCCAGATAGTTGATGGGGATATTCATCCACAATTTTTTCGGGCCTGGAGATCCCTACACTTTTTAATAGGGCGATAGCTTTTAATCGCGCTTCCTGTTTTGAAATCTTTGTATGATTAAATAATACTTCTTGAAGTTGATATCCAATTGTAAACACTGGATTAAGGGAAGTCATGGGTTCTTGAAAGATCATGGAAATTTCTTTTCCACGGATTTTATTAATTTGGGATTCTGTCATTTTTTCAAGATTTAACCCGTCAAAAAGGATTTCTCCGGATTTTACCTTGCCGCTTCCTTTTGGAAGAAGCTGCATAATTGAGAGACTCATAACAGATTTGCCACAGCCAGACTCACCCACGACCCCGACTATTTGACCAGGCTTTACTTTAAAGGAAACATTATCAACGGCATTATAATTGATTCCGTCAATGTCAAATGCAGTTTCTAAATTTTTCACTTCGAGCAATGGTGCCTCTTTGAGTAGTGATTTTTTTGTGCTCATAGTACACCTTCTTACTTTTTTTAATTATTCTGTTAATTAATGGGTTCAACTAGAATTCTATTACAAAATTGTTACAATTGCAAGACTCTTTTATAAAATTGCTAATATTCTAACTTATCTAAAATAAAAAAAAGCCCCAGTTTTATAGGCTTTTTTTGCTAACTATATGATTTTTTACTCTAAGAAATCTGATGAAGGGACCGAAAAAGATAGTTTTGTAGAATATTGATGTGTTTTGTAAAATTCCTCAACAATATTATACCCTGCAGCATATCCAAGCAGCTTAGGTATCCTCCCGCCTCCATATAATAAATGGTCATGGATCCTTTCATCTTTTTTACTGCTTAACTGTTTTTTCATATATTTATCCCAAAATATAGATAATTCCTTTTTAGAATACATTCTACACCAATTCGCAAGATATTCTTTACCACAATTCTTTAGTACGGCATATTCTGCCAGACCCTCTATTACAATTGAGTCAAGCAGCGTATACTGTTCCATTTTTTTGTTTAGAGCTTGAAGGCGGCATACATGATGGTATTCATGGACCAGAAGTGCCTCTAATTCTTTAAGGTCGTCAATATCTGAAAGAAACAGAAACATTTTATCGGGGAATGAAACCCCGCCCTTTTGTCTTTCCTCCTTCCGCATAAAAAATCCGCCTGATTGGCCTATCGGAAAGAGAAAGACAGGTACATCCGGTCCAGACCATTTATTCTTATAGTTTTGAAACAGCCGTTCAACACGCCCCCACGCTTTCTGTTCAACCATTCGGTTTAAATTTCTCTTTGAACTTCCCTGTGGACTATACATCCCAAAGTTCATTAATTGGCGGTATATTGCTGAAGCAGACTGCCCGTTAAAATACGGTTTCAACCTTTCACAGATTTTACCTGGCTGTTCAAAATCATCCATTAACCATTTATCCGTTCGAATAATGCCCATTTTTTCCTCACCTCGACACCATATCTTCTGATCATTTTATGAATATTAAAAGGATAGGTTCGTATAGAAGGATAGGGAATTATTCGAAATGCTCTGTTAAACTTAGTTGTTGATTTGCGCTCCAGGCACTTCGCGCATCTTAGGGCGTGCCGGGAAGCCTCCTCGTCGCTTTAGCGCCTGCGGGGTCTCCCCTGCCCCGTACTCCCGCAGGAGTCTTCGTGCCTTCCGCTCCAATCAACTTTGTTAAAAATCAACTTTGTCCTTTAACACAGCCATTCAAAAAAAAATCGGCCAGTAAGTACCTGACCGAGTTTTTATATACTATTCGTATTTTTTTAAGACAATTGTCGCGTTATGACCACCAAAGCCTAATGAATTACTCATGGCTGCTTTAATTTCCAATGGGCGTGCCGCATTTACAACATAGTCCAAATCACATTCCGGATCTGGCGTTACATAATTCATTGTCGGCGGAAGCATCTTGTCTCTGATTGCCAATACAGTAAAGATGGCTTCAACACCGCCTGCAGCACCAAGTAAATGTCCAGTCATGGATTTGGTTGAACTCATCGCAAGCTTATAGGCATGCTCGCCAAATACTTCTTTAACGGCAAGTGTTTCAAATTTATCATTGTATTCAGTACTTGTTCCGTGAGCATTAATATAATCAATATCTTCTGGCTTTAAGCCTCCATCACTTATCGCCATTTTCATTGCTCGGGCCCCGCCTTCACCACCTGGTGCTGGTGCAGTAATATGATAGGCATCACCTGTTGCCCCGTATCCAACTATTTCCGCATAAATTTTCGCTCCGCGTGCCAATGCATGCTCTAACTCTTCCAAGACGACGATTCCCGCCCCTTCACCAATTACAAAGCCGTCGCGATTTTTATCAAAAGGCCTGCTAGCTGTCTTTGGATCAGGGTTTGTGGAAAGGGCAGTGTTGGCACAGAACCCAGCAACCGACATTCTTGTAATTGGCGCTTCTGCACCTCCTGATACCATAACATCTGCGTCACCGCGCTGAATCACCTTAAAGGCATCTCCAATTGAATTTGTGCCGGTTGCACAGGCTGTAACCGTACAGGAGTTAAATCCCCGTGCACCAAGTGTAATGGAAACCTGGCCAGTCGCCATATCCGGAATCAACATTGGTACGAAGAAAGGACTTACACGTTTATAGCCCCTTTTTTGAAAAATTTCAAATTGCTGTTCAAAAGTTTCCATACCACCAATTCCAGAACCAATCCAAACACCCACGCGGTGGGAATTTTCTTCATTGATAGTTAAATTAGCATCTTTTACAGCCATTATTGCACCTGCAACTGCAAATTGCGTAAAACGATCCATTTTTCTTGCATCTTTTTTATCCATAAAAACTTCTGGATTAAAATCCTTTACTTCAGCAGCAACCTTCGCTGGATACTCATCTGCATTTACTCTTGTCAGCGGACCAATTCCTGATTGCCCTTCAAGTATCCCTTTCCAAGTTGTTTCAGCATCATTTCCAAGTGGTGTCACTGCTCCTACGCCCGTTACTACGACCCTGCGCTTTTCCATTTGTACATCTCCTTTACTCTGTTAACTTTCCTATTTTTATATAAAAAATCTTTTTATTTACCCCAACGGATTGCAATCGCTCCCCAAGTCAAGCCCCCGCCAAAACCAACCATGACTATGAGGTCATCATCTTTAATCTTTCCTGCTTCTAATTCTTCTACAATTGAAATTGGAATTGATGCTGCAGAAGTATTTCCATATTTATGAATTGTTTTAGACATTTTTTCAATTGGGAGCTCTAAACGCTGTCTCGATGCTTCCATGATCCGAATATTGGCTTGATGTGGGATTAGGAAATCGACGTCATCCTTGGTAAGTCCTGCTTTTTCAAGAACATTTATACAGCTCTCTCCCATTTGTCTAACGGCAAATTTGAAAACTTCACGGCCATTCATAATGATATATTCATCTTGATATAAATGCTTTGACCCAGTCCCATCCGCACCAAGCTCAAATGAAAGAATTCCTCGATTTTCTGATACTTGGCCAAGTACGACTGCTCCGGCACCGTCCCCAAATAGAACAGCGGTATTTCGATCGCTCCAATCCGTAATTTTCGAAAGTTTTTCAACCCCTACGACAAGTACATGTTTATATTCGCCTGTTTCTATAAACTGTTTCCCTGTGATAATTCCATACATGAACCCAGCACATGCTGCACTGACATCCATTGCAGCTGCCTTATAGGCCCCTAATTTTTCCTGAATTCTGCAGGCAACGGATGGAAAAGGTGAATCTGGAGTAACTGTTGCTACCAAGATTAAATCAATTTCTTCTGGATTTATACCTGCGTCTTGAATTGCATTTTGGGCAGCAGACAGTGCCATATCAGATGTATCAACATCGTCTGATGCTATCCTTCGCTCTTCGATGCCTGTCATAGTACGAATCCATTCATCAGAGGTATCCATCATTTTTTCTAACTCATGATTGGTGAGAATTTTTTCAGGTAAATACCTTCCTATTCCAACAATACCAGCTTTCATCATTCCATCTCCTTTAATATTATAAGCTTCTCTATACCTAAGATTAATATCAATTATTATGACTTGGTACTAATTTTATCAAATGAGACCTTATTTAAGCAACTGTTACTTACTTTTACCCATCCGCTAGAGTACATTCCTTTTGTTAGTTTGTTCATATTCTAAAGGTAAGAGACATTTTTCTTTTAGGAGTGTGAGAGGTAATGGAAGATTGGGAAAAAGAGGAATCAACGTTAGAAGAGCAGCAAATGAATTCTGAGGATGAAAAGCATCATGATCGGTTTACCAGTTTTATGTTTGGACCAAGAAGACCTCAACATGAAAGGAACCAACTATTTGGTAATCGGCATTCTCAAAATTCACATCAAAACCAATCAGATATCGACTATGAACAACTCATGATGAATATTGATGCTTTATGGGAATCTATCCAGGGCTTTAAGCCATTATTTCAAAAATTCTATCCGTTTATCCAGCAATTTTGGAAAAAGAAATAAGCTGCCTTTTTTAGCGGCAGCTTATTCTATTTATTGATTTACTTCCTTAAGAGCCTCTTCACGGCCGAGGTCGTATGCTTCTTGCATAACCTTTGTAAATAAATTCATAAACGGTTCAATTAATTCCATCGATAATTCTACTCCTGATTTTTCCAGCTGTTCCTTTGCTTCAGGTAAATATTTCATGGCAATCATCATAAATTGTAATGACTTATCTTCGTTGTTCATATGTATCCCCTTTAATATTTTATTGTGGTAACTTCCCAGTTTGCTTATATGTTTGGATTTGCTTATTAATTTTCTTAATAAATTCCTTGCTTACTAAAGGACTATATTTTCCTAGAGTTATGACGTTATCTTGAAAATCGAAGGAAAGGTTTCCTGCTTTTAATTTACCATTATTAAATTGTTCTGCAACTTTCTCATATAATTTATCAACCTGCTGAATGGTGCTGGTTAGTACCGTCGATTCACCCAAATCTGATTGGTCAGAAACATAACCAATAACATATAGTCCTCGTTCCTTGACTCTTTCAATAACAGGGACATTGAAGCCATCCCCAGCAGGATAAATTACATCGACCCCTTTGTCCATCATACGATCGACTAATTGTATAGCTTTTTTTTCATCATCCCAATTCCCTACGTATTCTATACTTACTTGGGCATTTTTATTTTCTGACAATGCTCCTTGGTAGAATCCTTCTATTTCTGGCTGCCATTCATAGGCAGCTAACACTCCAACTTTCTGTCCCTTTGACATATGGGAAGCAACCATACCGCCAAAAAAGCCCATCGCGTGTGCTTTAAAGTTCAAGCTAGTAGTGTTAGCGTTTTTAGCATCGCCATTAAAACTGACAAAGTGAATTTTAGGATAATCCTTTGAAATCTTATTAAAATACTCAGCATACTCTGAACCATGACCAAAAATAAGATTTACCCCTTTTTGATCAAACTCTTTTACAGCCCTTTCAACTACCGATTCAGAATTCATACCCTCTTTATAGTAAACTTCTACATTGAATTTCGATTGTATTTTTAGCATTCCTTTAAAGCCCTTTGTTCCCCATACTTGATCATTTACCGTTTCAGGCACTAATAAGCCAACATTTTGTAATTTGCCTGAAGGCTTTTTTGTTCCCCCGCAGGCCCCAAGTAAAAAAAGACATAAAAGAATGATCCCGAAACGGTTTAGCATTCAATGCATCTCCTTCATACCGCTGCCATTTCTATACCTCGTTTCTTTCTAGATATAATAATGGACCTGTAATTCCTCAATTTTCAATTTTTATTCTACCTTTTGAATAATAAAATGAAAAGATAAATTTCCTACACTGCCACTTTCTGTATATATTGAACAATATCATATTCTAACGGCTTCCGTACAACTGGTCTGCTAGATTTTTTTGTTTTAAAAATGAATCGGAAATCGGGGTGATTTTTTTAATTGGGATTTTCACAACTGATGGTTCTATTGCAAATGGTTCAATACGGTTTGAATGAATAAGATTCTGTTCAATCTTTAAGTAGGACGCGCATACATCCCAATAATTCTTCTTTCCACTTTCTAATACATAGCTTCCCTGCACATTTATGTCCATTATTTCAAAGATAGAATCGATTGCATCCTCCACAAAAATTGTATCGATTGTCCATTCCCTATTCGATTTAGAAATTTGTTTCCTTTGAAAGTCTGACATAATCACTTGTTGAAATATAAAAGTTTCAGTCTGCCAGGGACCATAGATAGAAGGTAAATAAAAGAAATGAGTCTTTTTCACCAATCCTTTTACTTGATTCAAAAAGCCTCTTTGGGCTTTTTCACCATCAGCTCCCAACAGTTGAATTGGGAGAATAAAGACAAATTCTGTACAGGAATTATTTCGCTTAATATAGTTCAATATTGGCCCGGTAACCTTTTCCTCTAAATAAATATCATCCTTATATTGCATATAGGAATCAAATAATGAAAAAATAAGGACGGTGTCCGTATTTCCTTGACCGTGGTTTTTCTCCCAATTCGGTAGACCATGTTCAATAAAATTTGAATTTCTGCCAACTTCAAATCTTTTTTCATCAAGAAATTGAACTTTATCCATATCTTCAATATTGACCCCATAAACCTCTATTCCTTTATTAAGCAACGTTTTGCAAATTTGAAAACTGACAAAATCATAAACACCAAAAATAATGGCCTTGTCCATAAAATCTTCCTCCCCATACTATCCTTAATGAATCCTATGCGTTTAAATAAGGAATTATTTCATTACGGGGATGGGAAGGCTTAGAGGACTTCTTCATGGCTTGTAAAAAACTTTATGCATATATTGCCAAGCTGCGGTTTCTTTTCTGGCAGCATATACGTTGGATTGATTTCAGGAGACTTGATAATTTTCTGATAAAGATTTGATTGGTTATAAGATTTTCCTCCAGACAAAACATGAATGATTTTGACAGGAAATCCAAACTCTAGATTAACATGATCATCCATACTAAAAATGGTGCTTTCAAGTACATTTTGTTCTAGTTGGTGAGCTGTTACTAATTCTCGTATTAAATTTTTATAAAAGAACTTATGTTCCTTTTCCTGTTCTAAATGATGCTTTAATGAAATGATTGGGTTTAAAAGGATGACCGATCGAATACAGTCCTTTAATTTTTCCATTAATTTAACGGCAACTAGCGCGCCCATTCCTTCTGCTAAAATATGAATTTTATTATTTAGGATTTCACTTCGGATTACATGTTGATATAGCCGCTGAGCCAAATCAACAGATCTTTCGCTCCCCCAGTTTCGCCCATAAAGATTTGAGGAAAAAATCGTGTATCCTTTTTCTTTCAGTTGGTTTATAATAACCGACTTCCCTTCATTTTGTGTCCAAAAGCTTTTACAATCGTCCACAAAATGCCGTTCATCTCCAATTATTAAGACCCCAAATCCAGTAGGCTTTTCTGGGTAATAAATGATATTCCATTGGGTATCCATCTGAAAATTACGACTGTCCATAGGTAAATCTCCTTTTACATTTTTCCTCACGATATTGTATGTTGGTTCACAAAAGATGAAAGGGAGTTTGCCTATATTTTTATTTACATTTATGTGCAAACAATTAATTAAATGAGTGAATTATCAAATAAACATTTATTAATTAGAAGTCATATGGTAATATTAGAAATGATGTAAATAAGGTTAGAGGTGAAAAATAGTGCGATTCTTTTGGACTTTTTTCTGGTTATTTTTACTAGTGCAAATGCTTACATATGTTGTAAGTTCAATGAATGGTGTTGCATTTGATGTTAAAGTAGGTTCCATCTTAGCTGTTGCTGTAACCATCTTAGTTTATGTGGTTTCATCTTTGATACCAAATGAGCCTGTTGAAAAACATTAAGTGCCGACAAAAAAAAGTCTTCCAAATCAATGGAAGACTTTTTTTACTTGAACAATCAAATCCCATGTTATTTTATTAAAATTGTCACTTCTTCATTTTGAATCGTAATTTCAACACTTGAACCATTATGGACCCTTCCTGTAATAATTTCTCGAGCTAACTTCGTTTCAATGTTCCTTTGGATATAACGCTTTAGCGGTCTAGCACCATAGGTTGGGTCATACCCGTTAACTGCGATGAATTCCTTGGCATCCTCATTGATTGAGATATTTATTTGCTGTTCTTTTAACCTGTTCTGAAGCTCTTTTAACATTTTGACGACAATATTTTTGATTTCTCCTAATGATAATGGCTTAAATAGGATAATTTCATCAATACGGTTTAAAAATTCCGGACGAAAATGCACTCTTAATTGGCCCAATACCATTTCTCTTGCTGTTTCTGTAATTTCAATTTCATTTTCGGCACGTTCAAGTAAAAATTGTGATCCGATATTGGAGGTCATAATAATAACAGTATTTTTAAAATCTACTACCCTTCCTTGTGAATCAGTGATGCGCCCATCATCTAAGGCTTGAAGGAGAATATTAAAGACTTCAGGATGAGCCTTTTCAATTTCGTCCATCAGAACAACCGAATAAGGTCTTCTTCTAACCGCTTCTGTCAGCTGCCCACCTTCTTCATAGCCAACATACCCTGGTGGAGCACCAATTAAGCGTGATACCGCATGCTTTTCCATATATTCCGACATATCGATACGAATAATATGTTCTTCACTATCAAATAAAGACTCTGCCAAAGCTTTTGCTAACTCTGTTTTCCCTACGCCAGTTGGCCCTAAAAAAAGAAAGGATCCAATTGGGCGATTAGGATCTTTAATTCCGGCCCTAGCCCGCAGTACTGCGTCTGCTACCAAATTGACGGCTTCATTTTGTCCAATTACTCTCTCATGAAGAATTGCTTCGAGTTTCAATAACTTTTCTCTCTCCCCCTCAACTAATTTTGAGAGAGGAATTCCTGTCCACCTAGATACAATATTGGAAATTTCCTCACCTGTTACCTCTTCGCGAAGTAACCGATTTTCCTTTTCCGTTTCCATTTCTAAACTTTTAAGTTCTTTTTCAGCTAACGGAATTTGACCATGTCTTAGTTCAGCTGCACGATTTAAATCGTATTTGTCCTCGGCTTGCTGTAGCTCACGGCGAAGCTTCTCAAGTTGTTCCCTTTTTTCTTGCAAAGTCTGAATGCTTTCTTTCTCTTCTAGCCATTTTGCTTTCATAGTATTAGCCTGGTCTTTTAAATCTGCCAGTTCCTTTAGAAGGGATTCTAACCGTAGTTTGCTTGCTTCATCGTTTTCTTTTCTTAAAGCAGCCTCTTCAATTTCTAACTGCATGACTCTGCGTGTTACTTCATCTAGTTCTGTTGGCATTGAATCAATTTCGGTGCGAATTAAAGCACACGCTTCATCAACCAGATCTATTGCTTTGTCCGGGAGGAAACGATCAGTAATATACCGGTCAGATAAAGTAGCTGCAGCTACTAAAGCATGATCGTGAATTTTTACCCCATGGTGAACCTCGTATCGCTCCTTTAATCCTCGTAAAATAGAAATGGTATCTTCTACATTTGGTTCTTGTACAAGCACCTGCTGGAACCTCCGTTCTAAAGCAGGGTCCTTTTCAATATACTTCCTATGCTCATCAAGTGTAGTTGCGCCAATACAATGAAGTTCACCGCGGGCAAGCATCGGCTTTAACATATTGCCAGCATCCATCGCTCCTTCTGTTTTTCCAGCACCAACAATGGTATGAATTTCATCAATAAACAGTAAGATTTGTCCATCACTTTTTTTGATTTCATTCAAAACCGCTTTTAATCGTTCTTCAAATTCACCTCTAAATTTTGCACCAGCAATTAACGAACTCATATCTAAGGAAAAGATGGTTTTATCCTTTAGTCCTTCTGGAACGTCCTTTCTAACAATCCGTTGGGCCAGTCCCTCCACAATGGCGGTTTTCCCTACACCTGGTTCTCCGATTAATACAGGATTATTCTTGGTCTTCCTTGACAAGATACGAATTACATTGCGAATCTCCGTATCACGTCCAATAACCGGATCTACCTTTCCCGCCTTTACTTCAGCAACCAGATCCCTTCCATATTTTTTTAAAGCATCATATCCTGCTTCAGGATTCTGCGATGTCACTCTTTGATTCCCCCTTATTTCTTTTATTGCTTTTAAAATATCTTCAGGTGTATGGTCAAAAGATTGAATGATTTTTTTCATTTCGGATTGATTTGAATAGACTGCAGCTAAGAGAATATGCTCCACCGAGATATATTCATCGGAAAACTTTATAGCGAATTCTTCGGAAGCTGCTAAAAGTCTTTGCAGCCGGTCTGTAACATATAGTTTTCCGTGCTCTGCTCCAGTTCCAGTAACCTGAGGTTTTTTTTCAAGGGATTCTTTCAGTTTTTTCTTTATGGTTTCAGATGGCAATGTCAATCGCTTAAATATAGATTCAATCAGACTGTCGCTTTGATTCATTAATGCCAAAAATAAATGGGATTCATCAATCTCTTGATGATTATTTTTTACCGCTAAAGATTGCGCATCCATTAGTCCTTTTTGTAACCGTTCTGTCATTCGGTTTAAGTCCACTTTACTCACTTCCTCATTGACCATTTTTGACCTATTACTTTTATTATAAAGCAATCACAGATTTTAAGTAAAATTTGACTAAGAAAAAAGTCATCCTGCTTGGATGACTTTACCTTTTTTAACTATTATGGTTTTTGTTGATAAGTCCAAACACGTTTATCATTGGATGTCTCCGGAAACGGGTCTCCAGCTTTTAGTTTTATTTTTTTTGGATTGATCACATTGTCTCCAGTTTCACCTATTTCAATATACACACCGTTATTTGGTGCCTTTTTCCCTGATTTGAACTGATGATTTTGTCCCATTCTTTTCCCTCCTTATCGTCTACATCATTATTATTTCCTTTTCTAGAGTGTCCATTAAAGGAAGTTCTTTCATTTTTTCACATTGTTCGACAGTATTTCCTAAGAAATAATCGAATCATGTTTGACTTTTTGACGATTGTATGAATTTATTCCACATTTATTGCTAAATATTCTTTGTAAACAATATAATTATAGTAAAATCATGTAATAACCAACCTTGACTGTCAGTTATAAAAAGTTAAGTAATCGATTTATGTCGTACCATTAAAGGTGGTTTTATGTATGCAGGCAGCAAAAGAAATGCCAGTATCGTTGTTACATCTCCTTGAGAACGTGCACCATACTAAAAAAATTGAAAAGGGATCATTTTTATTTCAAGAAGGCTCTCCAGCGGATGAAATGTATATCGTACAAAGCGGGATTTTGCAAATCAGTAAAATTATTCCAGACGGGAGAGAACTTACCTTAAGAATGTGCTCTAATGGTGATTTTATCGGTGAATTAAATTTATTTTCTCCTTCTTCGAGGTATTTATTAAGTGCACGGGTCGTTGAAAGTGGCGAGGTGGCTGTAATTTTGAAGGATGTTCTTGAGGAAAAACTATCGCAAAATCTTTCCGTTTCCTTTGAGTTCATTAAATGGATGAGTCAGCAATATCGTAAAACCCAAACAAAATTTCGTGATCTCGTTTTACATGGAAAAAAAGGAGCTTTATACTCTACATTGATTCGATTAAGCAATAGCTATGGAATTAAAACCAATAAAGGAATATTGCTTGAAGTTCCATTAACAAACCAAGAATTAGCTAATTTCTGCGGTACATCAAGGGAAGTAGTTAATCGATTATTAAGCGACCTTAGAAAAGAAAAAATTATTTCAATTGATAAAGGAACAATCACCATTCATGATTTAGAGTACTTAAAGATTGAAATTGATTGTGAGGATTGCCCAACGGAAATTTGCAAAGTTGATTAATTAACTGATTGTTACTGCAATCTGGCCAGTTGAACGGGAAATATTTTATTACAAATTAACGCGCTAATTTATTAAAGAATGTGAATAAAATAAAAGGCTGTCAAAAGTTTTCGACAGCCTAAATCGGTCTTATTTGACCGAGTTTTTTAATAAGGTTACAGTCCAGCTAATCGATGCTTCATCATTAATAAAAAAACATGGTATGTTCATTAGTTCTTCAAGGCGATTTCTTATGCATTCCTTCCAATAAACAACAGCCATTATATTTGTCACACTTTTTAACAATGGAAGGTCTTCAAGATCCCTTAGTAATAAAAGCTTCGGGTATTTTTTTTGTTTATATCCTTCAATTAATATCACATCTGGATGAAAAAAACTCATTAATTCTATCTGGTCCTCAAGGCTGTTCTCCCATTTTTCTACCTGAAGAAGAAGCCTTCCGTCACCTTCAATTATTGAGGCTGCTGCTCCTGCTGTGAGGTATTTTGTAGAATCCTTATTATCCACTAAATCAGGCTTGCCGCCGTGTCCGTGGTGTTTAATTACTGCTGATTTCAGATCTTGACCGTTTAAGCTTTTAATGAGCCTTTCCATAAATGTGGTTTTACCACTATTTTGGTAACCTACAACCTGAAAAATGACCGGTTCTACCAAGGCCACACACTACCCGTCTGATCCTCAAGGAGAAGAACCTCAATCTCTGTTCCTGCAGTAAAACCTCGGGTACCTCCTGGTAATATCATTAAGGAATTCGCTCCTGCAAGGCTCATAATAATATTCGACTTGTCTAATCCGCTAGGTGTCGCTTTAAGTCTGCCTTCTTGAATAAATGCGGAACTGCGGACAAATCGTGTAAATGGATTTGCTTTAGGAAAATCAGCCTCTAGTATCGCTTTTTCTTTTCGTAAATGCGGTTTTTCCGAAAATAGACATTTTCGAAGGATTGGTCGTGCAAATAATTCAAAACCAACATAGCAAGCGGAAGGGTTACCAGAAAGCCCGAATAAGAGCTTTCCATTGAGATGTGCGACTGTCGTAACACTGCCAGGGCGCATCGCTACTTTATTAAAGAAAACCTCTGCTCCTAATTTTTCATAAATTTCAGGCAGGTAATCAAAGTCTCCAACTGAAACTCCACCTGTGGTAACTAACAAATCGACTTTATCCAGACCATTTTTTACTGCGTCAAAGCATGTATCGAATTCATCTGGCAGTTTCCCGAAATAATGAACCGTTCCTCCTGCCCGTTCGATTTGAGCGGCGATCATATGAGAATTGCTGTTGCGAATCTTACCAGGAACTAATTCATCGTCGACTTCTAAAAGCTCTGTCCCTGTAGCGAATAGACCAACAATGGGTTTTTTCGCAACGGGGACGTTCTTGTACCCAAATGTTGCCAGCATTGCCTGTATTCCAGGATTAATTAGCGTTCCCTTTTTAACTAAAATTTCGCCTTCCTTTGCGTCTTCACCTCTGAAGGAAACATTGTCGCCATTTTTAAAGCTTCGTTTAATCGATATATGTGGAATTCCATTCTTTTCAAATGATTTTGCAACCTCAAACATTACAACACAATCGGTGCCTTCTGGCATCATAGCTCCGGTCATAATTCGTATAGCTTGGTTTTGTTTGACAACCTTAGTGGAGACCATTCCTGCACCAATATGATCAATTACTTCCAGTTCGACGGGATTTGACTGAGAGGCATCAGTAGTATCTATCGATCTAACAGCAAAGCCATCATAGGGTGCCCTGTCAAAATGAGGCACATCACTTGTTGCAACTAAATCCTCCGATAAAAAACGACCAAAGCTTTCCTCGATCAATACATACTCAGTTGACCCCTGTAATTGAAAGTTCATAATTTTTTTGACTGCTTCCTCTATCGCAAGCGGTGTTCTTCTTTCAAACAAATGAATCGGCTCCTATCTCAAAAAAACGGTATGTAATATAAATCATTCCTTATCATTATAAGCCTACAAAAAACTTACAGACATATCAAATGTCACAAAATTGATAGAAACTTAAGTAATATAAAAAATCATTTGCAGAGTGTGATTCGTATCACCAAGTTTTATTCTTAATTCTTGTATGCTTATATCAGAAACCAATTACCTTAATTTTAAGGAGGAACTATAAATGACTTTTCCATTTACATCTACTTCATTAGTTAAAGATATTGTAAATGAATTACCTAAAACAAGTGATGTTTTCAAAAAGAACAGAATCGATTTTTGCTGTGGCGGCAACATTCCACTTTCAGAAGCTGTCGTACAAAACGGACTTAATATGGACAATTTGTTAGAAGAGTTAAAAATCGTTTTTGAAAAATATGAAGCCGAGGAAAAAGAAAAAGATGTAGAAGTTTGGACAGATTCTGACTCTAATACGATTATTGATCATATTATCTCTAATTACCATCGTACTTCAGAAGAAGAATTAACAATGCTCAGCCCATATGTAACAAAGGTTTCTCGGGTACATGGCGATAACCATCCAGAGCTATTAAAAGTGTATGAATTATTTTATGAATTTAAAAAAGAATTGGTTGAACACATGGAGAAGGAAGAAGCGATTGTATTCCCATTAATCAGGGAATTAGCCGACGGAACAATTGAAAATAAAGAGGATGCTATTAATTTAATTACTGAACTTGAAAAGGAACATGATCATGCAGGAGAGATTTTAAGACAAATCCGTGCGGTAACATCTGATTTCACTCTACCACTTGATGCTTGTGGAACATACCGCTTAGTATATGCTCGTTTGGAAGCGCTGGAAAGTCTAACCTTCATGCATGTACATCTTGAAAACAACATTTTATTCCCTCGATATATTGCATAGTAAAAAACAGCCCGCTTAACATAAGCGGGCTGTTTTTTAACCTCCGATATAAGACATTTCAATTTTTTTACGGCTTTTGTTTGTTTCTGCTGTTCTTTCATCAGAATATCGATCGTCACGGCCATTCCAAATCGCTGTAATCCGCTTTGCTATTTCCTCATCGCTAGCACCATTTCTCATGAAATTCCGGATATCATGGCCATTTCCATTAAACAAACAAGTAAAAATCTGCCCATTTGCAGATAAACGTGAACGTGTACAGCTAGAACAGAATGACTCTGAAACAGAAGTAATAAATCCAACCTTCACATCAGAGTCTTTATAATGATAAAGCTTGGCCACTTCCCCAAAATAGGCCGGGTCTACTGGCTCTAACTCAAAATGCTCTTTCAACAGAAGATAAATCTGTTTTTTGGTCACGACATCGTCCATCTTCCACCCGTTTGTTGAGCCAACATCCATAAACTCGATATAACGAAGCTCCAGTCCATGATTTTTACAGTACTGTGCCATTGGAATAATATCTGCATCATTAAGACCTTTTTTTACAACCATGTTGATTTTAACTCGAAGACCGGCTTGTTTTGCTGCTTCAATCCCCTCTAAAACTGGTCCAGTGCCTACCCCGCGTCCATTGATTTGTCCGAACAATTCATCATTTAAAGTATCAAGGCTTACATTTACTCGTTTAAGACCGGCTGATTTTAACTCTCCTGCCAATTTTGGCAGCAGGACTCCATTTGTTGTTAAGCCGATGTCACTTAAACCTTCAATAGCAGAAAGCTTTTTTACAAGTATCGGTAAATCCTTGCGAAGCAGCGGCTCTCCGCCAGTTAAACGGATTTTTTCGACACCTAAATTAACAAATATTTTTCCTAGACGTTCAATTTCTTCATAAGTCAATAAGGCTGACCTAGGAAGAAATTCAAAATCCGGCCCGAACTGATCAGCAGGCATACAGTATTGGCAGCGAAAATTACAGCGGTCAATCACAGAGATACGTAGGTCTCGTAGTGGTCGATTCAATTTATCTTTAATAATGGTTTTTTCCATTTGTATCAACTCCATTATTTAAAAAAAGCAAGAATTATCATAAGTGTATCAGTGTTTTACTTAAATGACTGTTACTTTATTCACTATTAATATACATTTTAATATTATTTTAATCTTAACAGATGTTAAACATGGTTGAAATAATTGTATATGTAAAAAATTTCGTATAAGTTTTCACTATATTGTCATTGTTTACTCCATTTTATTGACTGAACTTGAGATAAAATGTTACTAACGAATCCAAAATTGACATTTATACTAAAAATATGATAAAAGGTGATATCCTATGTTAGCACAAATGAAACCAACACATTCTATTGAAATAAAGGAATTACTTAAATTTGGCGAACGGAGATTCAAGAGTGAACGGGATAGTTATATATTTCAGGAGGGTATGATAGCGGAAGAACTTTATGTGATTGTTTCCGGCAAGATTCAAATCAGTAAAATAACTTCTGACGGGCGTGAGCTTTCCTTAAGAATTTGTGGAGAAAATGATATTTGTGGTGAATTGACTCTTTTTACCGATAGTCCAAAGTATTTATTGAGTGCCAAGGTTCTTGAAGAAGGCGAAATTGTCGCAATTAAAAAAGATGTAATCGAAAGTGAAATTTTCCTAAACAGTAAGCTCGCCTATGAATTTATGAAATGGATGAGTGATCATTTTCGAAAAACACAGACAAAATTTCGCGACCTCGTCCTTAATGGAAAACGCGGAGCACTTTTTTCAACCTTAATTCGAATGACAAATAGCTATGGAGTTGAAAAAGGCAATGAAATTTTAATTGACTTGCCATTAACCAATCAAGAACTTGCTAATTTCTGCGGCACTTCCCGTGAAAGCACAAACCGAATTCTTAGTGAATTAAAGAAAGAAAATATCATCTCTGTAAAAAAAGGAAAAATAACAATCTTAGATTTACAATATTTAAAGGATGAAATTGGCTGCGAAAATTGTTCAACTGTTTATTGCAATATTGAGTAGGATGGGAGATTTTTCCCATCCTTTTTTATTGGACTTTAGTGCGCCTGTTTTTACCGTAATGCTTTTGGAATGTAAACACAGAATGGTTCACTTTCAAGGTAATCGCCCGTCATAGCATAGGCTCTTGACCTTGAGCCACCGCAAACATGCCGAAATTCGCAGACTCCACATTTCCCCTTAAATTCATCGGGATTTCTTAAAGATTTGAAAATAGGTGATTCTCGGTAAATTTCCGCTAATGGCTGCTCGCGAACATTTCCTGCTTTTACCGGAAGGAGACCACTAGGATATACATCTCCAATATGGGAAATGAACACAAAACCGTTACCGTCATTTACTCCTTTTGGAGCTCGGCCGAGCCCATCAATCGAACCTGTTAATCCCTGTTCTGTTAAAGCACTTAAATAATTGATTTCAGTAGTCTGTTCCTTTGCGTCACGCATTTTTTGCTGAATAACAACGCGGCGGTAATGCTGTGCAGCAGTGGTTTTAATATCAAAAGTAACTCGTTTGCTTAGTTCATAGAGCCATCTAAATACTTTTTCATGTTCTACAGGAGAAATCATATCGGATTCCTGTCCTCTTCCCGTCGGAACTAGGAAAAAGACACTCCACAATACGCAGCCTAAATCTTCTACCATTTTGGCCATATCATCAAGGTAGTTAATATTGTACCTAGAAATTACCGTATTAATCTGAATCGGGATTTCAAGCTCGTGTAAGTATTTAATTCTTTCCATTGTTAAATCAAACGACCCCGCAGTGCCGCGAAAATGGTCATGGACTTCAGCAGTCGGTCCATCAATACTGAAGGCCCAGCGCGATAGACCAACTTCTTTTGCCTTTTCAATTGCTTCTTTTGTCACATTCGGTGTAGCACTTGGAGTCATCGAAACACGAACTCCTTTTTCTACAGCATATTTAGCAATATCAAAGACATCTTCCCGCATCAAAGGGTCCCCGCCTGTAAATACAAGCATTGGATTATTCATTTCATATATTTGATCAATAAGGTTTTTGCCTTCTTCGAACGATAATTCACGCGGGTCACGTCTGTATTGTGCTTCTGCACGGCAATGCAGGCATTTTAATTGACAAGCACGTGTAAGCTCCCAAATAACAATAAAAGGGTCTTTATTAAAATCTCGGCTAAAAGCCATATGAAACGCCTCCTAATAACAGCTAATTCAAAATCAAATAGCCTTTATTACTTTGTATTATAAAGGTGTTTATAGGGTAAAAAAGTGAACTATCTCACAACCTGGCCATTTTATATGTCTGTTTTGTGAAAGTACAAAAAAAACAGCAGAAATCTCTGCTGTTTTTTAAGGTAACTTATCTAATTCCAAGCGCAATTTTTGCATAACGTGACATCATCTCTTTGTTCCATGGTGGATTCCAGACAATATTTACGTCAACATCTTTAATTTCAGGGATATCCGCTAATGCTCGTTTCACTTGGTCAACAATGGTGCCCGCAAGCGGGCAGCCCATAGTCGTAAGAGTCATTGTAACAGTTAAATTCCCTTCTTCATCCATTTCAGTATTATAAACTAATCCTAAATTAACAATATCTACACCTAACTCAGGGTCTATAACTAATTCTAAAGCACCCATTATATTTTCTTTTAAATCTTCATTCATTTTTTCCTCACTCCTATTTATTTTTGTTTTTATTATAACAAAAGCTAATTTTAAACCACATTACCTTTGCTTTTCATTTCTCTTAGAAAGTATAAGCTTTTTTTAATCCTTTTAATGTGAATTTTTTTACACTTTACATATAAAATTGTTAACATAGAAACTATAGAAATAAAAATTTCCATAGCCGTAGTGTATCATGTAAATAATATATTTCCTAAATAAAAGGAGTCCATATGGCAGAAAAACATTTAATCGCATTAGATTTGGATGGGACATTATTAAAGGATGATAAAACAATTTCTGAAAAAACAAAGGAAACCCTAAAAAAAGCTAGAGCAAATGGTCATATTGTGATGATCGCTACAGGCAGACCGTATCGTTCCAGTGAAATGTATTATCAGGAGCTCGAGTTAGACACTCCGATTGTAAATTTTAATGGTGCATTTATGCATCATCCGCGAAATCCAAAATGGGGCTTTTTCCATGAACCGTTGGATGTCAAAGTGGCTAAGGAAATTGTTGAAGCCTGCAGAAGCTTTCATTTTCATAATATAATCGCTGAAGTAATGGATGATGTTTACTTCCATTACCATGATGAAAAGCTTATCGATATTTTTAACTTTGGAAATCCAAAAATCACAACAGGAGATTTAGCAAACTTTTTACAGGATTCTCCTACTAGTTTGCTGATTCATACTGAAGAAGATCAATTAAAAACGATACGTGACCATTTATCAGCAGTTCATGCTGAAGTTGTTGATCATCGGAGTTGGGCAGCACCATGGCATGTAATAGAAATCATTAAGGTAGGTTTAAGTAAAGCTGTTGGATTGAAAAAGGCTGCCGATTACTTTGGTATCCCTTCAGAACGAATTATTGCTTTTGGGGATGAAGATAATGACCTCGAAATGCTTGAATATGCTGGTCACGGGATTGCGATGGGAAATGCAATTGATAAAGTAAAGAATATTGCCAATGATGTTACCCTTTCAAATGAAGAGGATGGAGTTGCACAATATTTGGCAAATTTGTTAAATTTAAAAGTTTAATCGCAAATCACCATTGTTTACCTAAATGAACGAATCTTGATTGGTGCATACTATTTTATGAGGCAGCATTGCTGCTTCAATTTGGGCTATGAGCATATTGGAGGGATTCGAATGGGTAAACGAAACAAATCAAAACGCTTTGTCCAGCAAGGAAAGGATACCGTCAGCAAACATGACGAACGTATTCCTTATCACATGACCTACGCTGAAGCGGAAGCTCAGAAAATGGCCAATGTGCACGATTCCTCGATTGGAGGAGCATAGGATGGGAAACCTATTGTTCCAGGAAGCAAGGAGATTTGTTGAAATGGCGAAGTCTGCCAGCCCTGCTGATGTTGACTCTGCAGTAGCGAAAGCCAAGAACGCCCTAAGTTCAGCGTTCGCTAATTCGACTGTTGCAGAGCAAGCACAGCTCCAACAAATGCAACAAGAGCTTGAACAGATTACTTAAATTAAAAATAAGAAAAGCGGAAGCTCCCTATTTGGAACTTCCGCTTTTCTTATTGTGTAATTTTTAAAATTATTGGGTATAGGTTAATTATATTTCCATCTTTTTTTCGTTCATAAAGATTCAACATCAATGAACCATTAGCAGGAAGTTTATCGATTGGAAGTTGAATATGAAGCTTAAACGGCTCCCACTCTTCCTTCCCTGTTAAAACAATTTCTTTTTCCTTTATATATTCCAAATGGCCATCCTCAACCGAATAAAAGAATCCCCTGCTTGCTGGTTTCACTTCTCCTGTAACAACATAATCCCCTTTTGTGCCTGACACTTTTACAAACCTAAATGCAGGGTTTTCTTCAGGAACCTTTAGCTTTTGACTATGGTATAGCTTCGCCCGATTTTTAATAGGTTCATCATTAAGACTTATTGGCTTAAGCAAGGCATTAACCTTGTAAACACCTGAAGGTACCCTTTTACCTTTGAATTGATAGTTCCATTTCTCATATCTTTTTACCGATTGATGCGGCTCTACAACAATGGTTTGAAATGCCTGAAGGAAATACTTCCCTTTTGAATAAACATATACTTCCGCTCCAGTTTCGTCAGTAATCGTTATTTCAATCATTTGCGAGGTAGGAAATTCAAAATGGAGCGGTATGTCTCCTTCATTTTTGATGACTATTTCAAATAAAACATTTTCAGGGCCTGCTATTGGTATTAGATAAAATGAATAATTGAAATCATTCACCCCGTTCGCATTTGTATTCATTGCTAGTGAAAAGAAAAGCAGGATTATACATAGAAGAATTCGCATGTTGGGCTCCTTTTTCCTTTATTCTCTTCGAAAAAATCCGTATACTCCAGTTGTCTGAATGATATTGGTGAAAGCTTTGGGGTCAACATCCTTAATAATTCTTTCTAAATCAAACAGTTCATAGCGAGTAATGACAATCATCATGATTTCCCGAGATTCATTTGTAAAGGCTCCTTTCCCCTGAATCATGGTAATACCCCTTACAAGTTTGGCATGAATCGCTTTTTTCATTTCGTCTGCTTTTTTGGTAATGATAAAAGCTGTAAGCTTTGCATGCCGTGTATGGATAGCATCGACTACTCTTGTTGATGTGTATAAGAAGACAAGGGTATAAAGAGCTTTTTCGGCACCATAAAGAAATCCTGCCGTTACAATGATAATGCTATTTAACACAAACATATATGGTCCAATTGGTTTGTCTTTTAATCTTGATAAAACCATTGCAATGATATCGAGACCTCCAGTGGAAGCTCCCCATTTTAATGTTATACCAACACCTGCCGCTACGATGACACCACCAAAAACGGCATTTAATAAAATATCGTGCGATACTTGTTTAACAGGTATTAGCTCTAAAAATAAAGATGAAAGCGCAACACTAAGGAAGCTGTAAACAGTAAATGACCTTCCCACTTTCATCCATCCAAGAATTGCAACTGGAATATTCAATAACAAAAGTAATAATCCCATCGATACGTGGATAGGTGTATGATCACTTAATACCTTTGAAAGTAACTGAGCAATACCTGCCACCCCACTGGAGTATATATTCGCAGGTATAAGAAATAAATTCATTCCTAAAGCATTTAAAAATGCCCCTGCAACGACAATGATGATTTTTTGAGTTTGGAGCCAAAGCAAGACAACGCCCTCCTTTATTGTTCACACATTTCAATTTTGATAATTGTATTTTTAAGGTGAAACCGATAAACTGAAACTAAATATAATAGCTTGAAAGCAGGTGAGCTTCATGCAAGTAAAAATACTGGCTGACAGCGCATGCGATTTACCTCTAAGTTTCTACCAAGATAATAATGTCACATTAATTCCCTTGAAGGTCCATATTAATGATGAGGAATATGAAGATGTTAAATCGATTGACCCAAAAACTGTTTATGATGCCATTCGAGGAGGAGCGGTTCCCAAAACATCACAAGCCTCTCCCCTAATGTTTGAGGAGATTTTTACACAAATGGCAGAAAATAATGAAGATGGAATTTACATAGCCTTTTCTTCCGAATTGTCAGGAACATATTCCACCGCTGTTATGATTCTTGACCAAGTGAAAGAAAAATATCCAAATTTTAATTTAACTATAGTCGATACGAAATGCGCCTCGCTTGGACAGGGCTTAATCGTCAAGGAAGCAACAAAACTAGCTGCTGAAAATGCAGCCAAAGAAAGCATTTTAAAAGAAATTCAGTTTAGAAGTCAGCATATGGAGCATCTTTTTACTGTTGAAGATTTGGATTATTTGGCAAAGGGAGGCCGGGTCTCTAAAGCATCAGCCTTTCTCGGTGGATTACTGAATATTAAGCCTATACTAAATGTAGAGGACGGAAAACTTGTTCCGATTGAAAAATTACGGGGAAAGAAAAAAGTATTTCGGCGTTTAATTGAGCTCATGGAAGAACGCGGTTCGAATATGCAGGAACAAATTATCGGGATCAGTCACGCTGATAATGAAGAAACTGCCTTAGAAGTAAAAACTATGATTGAGGAAGCATTCCATCCAAAAGAAGTTTACATTTCTTCAATAGGTTCAGCTATAGGAGCTCATACTGGTGCAGGTACCATCGCCATATTCTTTTTAAATCAGCTTCCATAAAAAACAGAGCAGAATCGCTCTGTTTTTTATTTGTGATCTGTCGTTTTCGAGTATTGATTTTTCCCGGCCTGGCGGTTTTTTTCGCGCATCATATTTTTTTCATGATGAAGTGCATTATTATCTTTTGCTTTTTTATCATTATCTGATGTATGCGGCATTTTTTTCTTACCCCTTTCAAATTACTTCACCTGTAGTTTCTGTTAATTTGAAAAAGATATGTAATCGACTTATTATTCTTTCTTGGCGTATGTCCAGCTGCCTTCCTGATATACCCTGCCCTCTTTCATTAACTTTCCCAGCGCCCGTTTGAATGCACCCTTGCTTAATTGAAAACGTTCTTGTATATCTTCCGGCATACTTTTATCGTTGAAAGGCATTGCACCATTTCTGCTCATCAAGTATTCATAAATCCTTTCCGCATCTAAGTCCTGCGATTCTTCTTTTCTGGCAAGCAAGGAAACGTTAATCGTTCCGTCTTCCTTAATATCGATGATTCGCCCTTCTACTTTTTCACCTAAACGCGGCTCCTGCTTTCGCTGCGACTCATGAATAAATCCCTTGAAGCCTTCCAAAGTGTAGACCCAGCTTCCAACTTTCGCTGTCCGGTATATGTGTCCCTGTATATTTTTGTTAAAATCATTTCTCGTTGCTTTTGCCGATATAGTTTGAATAACCTGATCACTTGCAAGCTTTGCATACAAAAGGAAATTTCGAGTAACTCTTAAGGTGATATAGACTAAATCTCCTTCCTTTGGCCATACCGATCTATATGAAGGGAGATCATCTCTTCCAAGCAGGATATCCTTTTGAAGACCAATGTTAAGGAAAACGCCAAGATCGGGGTTGGTATCTGTTACCTTAACCCATGCATATTTGCCAACAGCGATTTCCGGAATGTTTGTTGAAGCAGATATTCTTCCTGCTGCGTCAACGTAAAGAAAAACCTCAACTTGATCGCCTTCCTCAAATTCTTGATGAGCTTCATTTTTATGTAATAACACATCTTCAGTTCCATCAGTTAAAAAATAACCAAATGCAGCTTGTCTAGCTACGGATAATGTTGTTGTTTGACCAATTAGTTCATTTAATGACATATATTACTCCCCTTTTCTTTTTGGAGCTTTTATTTAAGTTGTAATAACCTGCTATATTTTACTATAATGTAGCCATAAAGGGAAACTTTTGCAGGGAAACATTTTTACATAAATAAATGGAGGTTTTGTAATGTCTAAAGACAGCTCATTTGATATTGTATCCAAAGTTGAATTTTCTGAAGTTACCAATGCCATCACGCAAACGATGAAGGAAATTAGCACCCGCTACGATTTTAAAGGCAGCAAGAGTGAGGTTTCGCTCGACAAAGAAGAACTTGTTCTCGTTTCCGATGATGAATATAAAATGGATCAGTTGAAAGATGTATTACTTGGAAAATTAATTAAAAGAGGTGTTCCAGTAAGAAATCTTGATTACGGGAAAATCGAAAAAGCTTCAGGAGGCACAGTCCGTCAAAGAGCCAAGCTAGTTCAGGGCATTGACAAAGAAAATGCCAAAAAGATTAATACCATCATTAAAAATAGTGGAGTTAAGGTAAAAAGTCAGGTTCAAGATGACCAGATACGTGTTAGCGGCAAAAACCGTGACGATTTACAAAAAATAATTTCCTTGGTTCGTGAAGCAGATCTAACTGTTGATGTTCAATTTATTAATTACCGTTAAAATCACGGCGGAAGGATTTTTATCCTGACGCCTTTTTTATTGTATTCATCTTTAGCTTTTCTCGAAAACTAACAAGTGAAATGATCACTTGGAGGTTTTTACACATGAGCAACAAACAAAATCAACAAAAAGTCATCTTCCCGCCTCAGCATCAGAATCATCAGCCAGGGATTGAAAGCATAATGGATCCATTGCCTGTTTCGATTAATCCCAATTTTAAGCCAGGTGGGAAGTTAGCAGGAAAAGCAGCGATAATTACCGGCGGTGACAGCGGCATTGGGAAATCTGTGGCCATATATTTTGCAAAAGAAGGCGCTGATGTCGCAATTGTTTACTTGGAAGAGCATGGGGATGCTGAAGAAACAAAGCAGTTAATTGAAGCGGAGGGCCAACGCTGCCTCCTATATGCAGGAGATATCGGCAATGAAGATTTTTGTAAGGATATCGTTCATAAAATCATTTCTGAATTTGGTAAGCTCGACATTCTCGTTAACAACGCTGCAGAGCAGCATCCGCAAAAAAGCTTGCTGAATATTACCTCTGCTCAATTAGAAAAAACGTTCCGGACAAATATTTTCTCTTACTTTTACATGACGAAAATGGCCCTGCCTTATTTAAAGAATGGGGCATCGATTATCAATACCGCTTCCATCACTGCCTACGAAGGGAATGAACAATTGCTGGATTACTCTGCTACTAAAGGTGCCATTGTTACCTTTACGCGCTCACTGGCAAAATCGCTTGCACCTCAAGGAATCCGTGTTAACGGCGTTGCCCCCGGACCAATCTGGACTCCGCTAATTCCTTCCACCTTTCCTTCCGACCAAGTCGCAACCTTTGGTTCGACGACGCCAATGGGAAGAGCAGGGCAGCCTTGCGAACTTGCACCCAGCTATGTTTTCCTGGCATCAGACGACTCTTCCTATGTTAGCGGTCAAATGATACACGTAAATGGTGGAACAATTGTAAATGGGTAAGAAAAACGCATCGGGAGTATAGCCCCCGATGCGTTTTTAATTCGTTATTCTTCTTCTTTTAAGAATTAAAATAAGAAATAAGAAAACCAATAAATAAACGACTATTAACGATGCAATATGAGGAATATTGAGTCCGCTTTTCTTTGTCAATACATATATTTCTGATTCATCCCGATCGATAATTAGATTATATTGATTATCATGGCTTCGAACAAGGTCTCCTCCAAGTAAACCACGCAGCTCTTTCCCGCCTTCAAGCTGTTTTTTTGTCAAAGTAACCTTTTGGGATTTTCGTGTATTATTGATTGCAATAATTGAGGTTTCCCCTTTATAGACACGCTGATAAACAGACATTCCGTCCCGGTTATAGAGCATCTCCATTGTTCCTCTTGTTAATGAAGGCAGCTGATTTCTTAATTCACCCAGCTTTGTAATATAGTCGATTAGCTCCTTTTCCGCTCTGAAACTCATTTGCCGGCGATTATCCGGAATTTCTCCTCCATTTAAAGCAATTTCGGTACCATAATAGACATTCGGCATTCCTGGAGTCGTATAGAGATAGGTCAAAGCCGTTTTCCAGCGCGAGCCTGGGAACTGTTTCTGGTCCACAATGTCACTCGTAAATCTGACAGTGTATTCATTATCAAAAAATGTTCCATTTTGAAAAGCTGGATGATCGTTTTCAGTATTCGATGCGACTGTATGTAAGGATTGATCCGTATTCGCAAAGGCTTTGCGTAAAAACTCACTTTGATTATAATCAAACAAACTATCGATACCAGCGCTTTGGAATTTATTTATATCAATTGAAGTATTTTCTGACGGAATTCCTACTAGGAAGAAGTCCTTTTTCTCTTTTTTAACTTCTTTTGAAAAATCCTTCAAAAAACTTAATGGAACATGATTTACTTCTGGCAGACCAAAACCGTCCACCTCTGTCTTTTTAATCCACCATTTAGCAGCATCAATTAAATATTTTTTTACTTCAGGATTATCTTGATTTAGGTCGGGCAAACCATTTACCCACCCATTTTCAATTTGCTCCTGATTATTCCAATCGGCAATTTCCTGTTTTGGATGAAACCAATCCTGTTTGGTTTGGTCGTTTACCCATTGGTTCGATGCCGCAACATTATTAGTGACAAAATCAAGAATGACCTTCATTTTCCGATTGTGTGCTTCACTAACAAGCTTTTGGAATGTTTGCAGCGTACCAAAATGCTCGTCCACTTTATAAAAATCATTTACCCAATAGCCATGGTATCCATTCTTGGCATTGTCAAAGATCGGGGTTATACGTATGACGGTAAAGCCCATATCCTGTATGTAATCCAATTTATCGATTATACCTTGAATATCACCGCCGTTAAAGGTTAACGGATCATTTGTATTTGTATCAATATCATTGCTTGTGTCACCGTCATTAAAGCGGTCGACCATGATTGAATATACCGTTTCATCCTGCCATAACCGTTTTTCTTTTTGCACCTTAGCACTAACCGGAACGGAAGAAAATAAAAAAATGGTGATTAAAATGAGTGTCAATCTTTTCATAAATAATATCCTCCTCATAAAAAAGAGGGGGGAGTGTTCCCCACCCTACACTCATTTTAATCGAATAAAGGTTTTATTCCAAATTTAATCTATTGTTTATTGTATTAATTCACTATATTGATATTGTAATCTTTAAACCATGTGTGCAGCTGCACAAGGTAAGCCAATAATTGTGGTCCTGTCATCAACTGGCCAAACCATGGTTCTTGAAAGGATTTCCCTCCAGAATCAACAATTGCCTCAAGCTTCTCCTTATTAAAGAATTCATGTAAGGCCGAGGATTTATCCAACAGCACATTTTTTAAGATTTTCTGGACGGCCATTGTATACTGTGGGTTATGGGTTTTTGGGTAAGGGCTTTTTTTCCGGTAAAGAACTTCTTCAGGAAGGATTCCTTCAAATGCCTTCCGTAACAGTCCTTTTTCTCTTCCTCGATACATCTTCATCTCCCATGGGATATTCCAAACATATTCGACCACCCGGTGATCTGCAAATGGGACTCTGACTTCAAGACTTGCCCCCATACTCATCCGATCTTTCCTGTCGAGCAAGGTGGTCATAA
Organism: Neobacillus sp. NRS-1170; assembly: GCF_050468025.1. Taxonomy (NCBI): domain Bacteria; kingdom Bacillati; phylum Bacillota; class Bacilli; order Caryophanales; family Bacillaceae; genus Neobacillus; species Neobacillus sp. NRS-1170. Next base: position 66,193 of record NZ_JBITPF010000027.1, read on the forward strand.
ACCAAGTCATATTTATATAGAATAATTCACGGCGTTTGGCTTCTTCTAAGCTTTCCCCATCTAATTTTGGAGTTTCCGCAATCGCCTTTCGATATTGCTCCAAACAATATTCCTGTAATTGTAATTTTTCCTGCCAATGAGGCTTTAATAAATTTTCCCGCTCTGACACTGAACGCATCCAGGGGAAGCCAGGCCGCTCCAAGTCCTGTTTACGATGGAACCATGGGTAACCGCCAAAAATTTCATCAGCACATTCTCCTGATAGACTTACAACAAAATCTTTTTTGATTTCTTTACAAAACCAGAGCAGTGAGGAATCAATGTCTGCCATCCCTGGTAAGTCTCTTACATGAACCGCTTCGATTAAATCACTAACTAATTGCTGCTGGGAAATGACCTTGTTATGGTGCTTGGTTTGAAAATTGTCTGTTATCATTTGAATATATTTCCCGTCCGCATCCGGCTGAAACTCATTCGATGAAAAATATTGGTCATTTCCTTCATAGTCAATCGAATAAGTATGAAGCTTCCCTTTATTTTGATCTGCGAAGCCTTTAGCAGCAATGGCAGTAATAATACTTGAATCCAGACCTCCTGATAAAAAGGTACATAAAGGTACATCGGACACAAGCTGCCTGGTCACAGCATCACTTACTAAAAAACGTACCTTTTCAGCCGTTTCCTCTGTATTATCCTTATGTTCTTGGCTTTTTACATTCCAATAACGCCAGATCTTTAAGCCCTCTTTAGAAAAAGTTAACGCATGTGCAGGCCTAAGTTCCTGAATTCCTTTAAACACACCTGATCCAGGTGATCTTGATGGACCTGCTCCAAAAATCTCGGCAAGCCCTTCTTGGGTTACTTCGGTTTTCATTTCCGGGTGAGCTAGGATTGCCTTAATTTCCGAAGCAAATAAAAGCCCTTTATGATGTTCCGTGAAAAATAACGGTTTTACACCTAATCTATCTCGTCCAATAAAGAGTTTTTCGTTTTTACTGTCCCAGATTGCAAAGGCGTAGATTCCATTTAGATAATTTACACACTCTTCCGCCCATTCTATATAGGCAGTTAACAGAACTTCTGTATCAGAATGACCTTTAAAGGAATATCCTTTAGTAAGGAGAATTTTGCGGATATCTTCAGTGTTATATAATTCCCCATTATAACAAATGGTGAATTTTGCGCTTTCCTTTTGTTTGGACATGGGCTGCCTGCCCCCTTCAGGGTCGACAACAATAAGACGTTTATGCCCAAAGCCTACATGTGTCTCAGTCCAGATGTTCGTTTCATCAGGGCCTCTCTTCGCCAGGGTTTTGGTCATTTTTTCAATTATATCTGTTTGGTTTCTTACGTCCATACCATAATTAATCCATCCAGTAATTCCACACATGTACGTATCTCCTTTCTGTCAATCGAACTACTGTACATCCAATTTATGGTTTATTGTATTCAGCCCATTATTTTTGGTTAATTGTCCATTATCAGAATCACATATTTGGTATACCAAAAGGGGTTTAAATAATAATACTTAATTAAAAAAATTACCTAGTTATAAAATTTCAGGAAGATGTCTAAAAAGGAAGATGAAAGCATCTGGTACGGAGGTTAATTATGAATCGACAACAACGAATGAATCTATACGATATTCAACAAAGAGCCTATACCGAGGGCACAGTCGAACAAATTAATGATCAGTGGATATTTTTTGATGAGGAGACGGAAGAAGCTGCTATGCTGGAGGATTACCTACAGCAGGAAATTGAAGTTTTCCGGATGAATCGATGGAAAAAAGGGATTTTGTATGAATCAGGGAAAATTCGAATCGGGAAAGAAGCGACCATGCTTCGTGACCATGACTTGGTGAGAATCCGGAAGCATTTAGTCTACTCTCTTGAAAGGCTTTTAGAAGGAGTTAATGATGACGCCTTCTTCCAATTTGTTACCACACTAAACTCGTTAAACTTTTCCATTTACGATTGTATTTATTGCTACAATCATCTCTCATTTTTATCGGATGAACACCGTAAAGATGGCGTAAATTTTATGGTTTTTGATAATCAAGAGCAAATTTGCAATGTTCAGCATCATTTTTTCTACTTTGAAAAGGTCAACGACCGCTTCGAATTCACTTTAAATACCGGAAAAAGGCTTATCATCGAAAAAATGATTTCATGAATCTAAAAAGGCAGGGATTTTCCCAGCCTTTTTTAGTTTCCAATTTCATTATATAAATTAGGAAAAATTTCGTAAAAAAAGCATAAATAAAAAGGCTGTCTTTTTTAGACAGCCACTACTTGTATAAATATTATGGATTTAAAAAGGACATTGGCAGTTGAACAAAGCCTAAATATAATACTAGCAAAAATGCCACTACAAACTGAATCCAAAATACAGAAACTCTCCTTTGGCTAGCAACTCTGCCAAGAATCATTTCAAATAAACCAATTACCCAAAGACCAGCGATTGCTTTTAACCAATACATTGGTGTAATATTTCCAACCCCATTTAATTTGGCTAGAAGCCCAATTCCTGTTGCTATAATGAGTAAGTACAGTACCCTTAAAATCATTTGAACGATTTTAGCACCTTTTGCTTTTCCTCCTTTATGTAAGGAAAGAGCCACGAAAAATAATATTAGAGCTAAAACCCATGAAGTAATATGAGCGTGAATCATTGAATTGCCTCCTTATGTATGTTCATTTCATTTATTCCGAAACTATCATACCATAGGGAGTTCCAAAAATCGAAAAAAGTATGTTCTAATAAAGATAATTAATATGAAATTGTTACTAACTCATGTCAGAAATTTTTTTGAGTTTTTTTATTGTTATCATTGGCCCGTTTGAAACAATTGGTGGAATCATAGCAATAACATGTCCCTCATTCGGCAGCATAAAATCAATAACAGGTGAACTTTCGTCGATTTTTCTTCCGAAAGTGGTGCCAATTTTTTTTACTACGCTTAATAAATGATCGTTATTACGGAATTGAATAGGAGTTAATAATATTTTACCATTCCGTTCACAGTACACTTCGTTTGGTCCATTCACCAAAACTTCTGTAACATCCGTATCCATTAAAAGTGATTTAATTGGCCCAAATGCATGAAAAGGTGTTAGCATCTTGAGCTTTGGAGTAGATGTTTGATTTCCAGAGGAAGAAATCTCTTTTTTCAATCCTCCATCGGTTTGATTACTTTGTTCTTGAATGCGCAGTAATAGGCCCATTCAGTCGACCTCCTCTTTCGGGAACTGGCTGGCATAGTGCTGATGCACTTTAGCCCCTTTAGCTTTGCGTCACTGATTTTCATCAGTTTTGCCTTTATCGAGAATCAGTAAATTTATTTTCGACTGTTCTAATAATCATCATAGTAGAAATTTACCTCATATAATATCCTACTAATCTATCATTTATAACTTTAAACAATAGTCATTTTGACTCATTTTATTGTTTTTTTGAAAAGGCTATTTTCAAAAAGATTGTTGTTTTTCGTAAAAGTTCATCAACCGGTATAACTAGATTCTTCGTGGAATCTTTCCGTAAGAACTTTTGCGAAAATGGCCTAACAACTTAGTAAATACCCTTAATTAAGCCCCAAAAGCAACATTTTTTACGAAAAGAGCCTTTGATAAAAAACTTTATTTGGGCGAAAGAATCACATTACACCCGCCCAATCATAGAATGTAAAGATATAAAAAAAAAAAGGGTGTTGAACATGCCAGCAATTGTTGGAGTTGCACAGGTCATAACACTTGGAAGCAGCTCTGTTTTCCATATTGGAGATGTCTATAAAATCATGCCATTTGCTGCAGCCAAAACATTCTCCGGCGCAGGCTCTTTTAATACAGGCGATATATTAGATGTTAATAACCAATTAAGTACAACAAATACCTATGATCCAGATACGATTGACCAGCCAATTTCCTTTAACCTGTAATAATTGGGGGGGTATTGATGAACTTTTATATTCAGCAGAATATCCAGATTAATTTTATCAAAATTGGCGGCATTACCAATTCCTCCGTCCTGCAAATAGGGAGTGCCGGAATTATTAAATCAGCAGCTTATTTATCTAATACAGGAGGATTCACCAAACCAGCACCGCCTACTATTAAACCTGGTGAAATTACAAGCGGGGCACCATCCTCACAATTACTACTTGCTCCCTCTGTGCCGCTGCAAGCACCAGTACGGTTAGGAAGTATTGAATAAGGAGTTATAGCGAGGTGATTTAATGTATCAAGATTATTACCAATATCTTCAATGGCTGCAAAAATGTATTCAGGCTCAAGAAAATCGAATCACGGCATTAGAACAAACGATTTTAATGATGCGGGATGAAATAAAAAAATTAAATGAAAAACAATCCATCCATGTCGATAAAATTGAATATAAATTCGATCAATTAAAGGTAGAAACTCTCGAAGGTACATTAAACATTGGCTTAAATCCTAATGATTTAGCGGGAATTGAGGACTTTGCTGTTCAAAATCAATCTTTAAACACTCCATTATCTCCACAATCAAAAATGCAGAGGTCCATTAAAATTGAGGAAGCTATTTATCAATATTTGGAGTTGGATTTACCACAAATAATTGAAAATACTCAAAATAAATTAGCCATCCCACCAAATGAATCCTATCTTTCCTTTATCAAAGAAGATATTTTAAAACAACTTCCTAACAGAATAGATTATCATTTAAAAAATATGAGGTCGAAAGAGAACTCTGAAAATAATCAGTTACACGACGACCAAATCATTGAATTATTAAAGCAGGAGATCCAAAACGGGGTATTTATTTTTCTAAGTAATATCCCAGAAAATGTGAAAGGAATGAAAAACGAATGATATTTGAAGTCTATAACCGGAATCTTTGTGTCGGAGACATTAAAATTACCGGCGTCTCCAGTTCCTCGTTAGTCATGGTAGGTGATACCGAGACCATCCAGTTAGCATCTGCATTTGACACACCGGCAGAATCATTAATCATTGGACCTTTTGTTCCATTGGCGGCGGATGTGACACCTGGCTATGCTACAGCGACTATCTAGTGTTGATCACCTTAAAGTAATGATTGCATCTTTCTCCTCAATTCTTCAGCTTGGCGATTCCTGTATTATTAATGGATTTTCCCGCGCTCTTGCTGTTCAAAGGGAAGCTGAAATATTTTTTGGGAATGAGGGCAATATGTCTTCCTATAGTATATCTACCAAACCTATTCCATTCCTGCCAATAAATGAAGCACTTTACTTTACCGCCCATAATACCAATCCTCTGATAAAAGTTCAAAACATGGATATAATCGGTTTTTCCAATTCATCCATTTTACATGTTGGCAATACTAAAAATGTATCATTGGAGGCCAGGGTTAAACACATACGACATGAACTTCTGTTTGGCCATGAACAGGATCTATGAGATACGCATATGTTATCTTATATCTTAATTAAAAAGGATGTATATCATGCCAGCCATTATTGGCCCAGTCCAAATTGTGAATGTCGCCGGCGGAATTGTACAATTCGGGGACACCGTCTACATTTCACCTAAATCCGGTTCCAAAACCGCAGCCGGCTCGGGAGCATTTAATACTGGTGGAATCATTATAACCAATAACGGGCTTAGTGGTACAAATGTACTTGATACCAATTTAATTGACCAGCCAATTGCGGGGAATAATTAAAAAATGACATAAACCAATACATTGGTCTATGTCATTTTTTGTATTTTAATCAAGTCTTAAAATATGAGCCCCGTCGAAGAAAAATAAATACCTCTGCGAAACCTTTCTTCGCCAAATTTGTTCAATAGCTTTTGAATAAATGTCAATTTGCAGCCTGTATCTTTTTTCAAGAATTGGTTTAGCCTGATCAAAACCGCCCTTATATCTGTCATTAATTCCATCGGATTTATAATCAATTAAGATTAGACCACGCTCATCTTCAAGGATGCAGTCGATAATCCCTTGGACAAACACAGATTCATTCTCGTCCTTCCAATCTGGATAAACTTCATGTGCTGGCAGTGAAAGTGTAAACGGAATTTCTCTATATATAGACTTAGCAGAAAAATATTTTTGTCCCAACTCTGTTTTAAAAAATTGACAAATTAAATTGGTGTCGATAATTCCCGCTTGCTCCTCCGTTAATAATTCATTTTGAACCATCCAGACTAGCTGATTGTGAACGGACTCATTCGTTATAGGCTTTGTCAAATCCACGTGCTGCATCACCATGTGCATGGCAGTACCGCGCTCAGCAGGACTCAATGACTTTTCCTGCATAAATTTAGGCCGTTTTAAAATTGGCTTTTTAATCCGGCGAACAAGGTCTGTACCACTTTGCTCGTCAGCTATCTCCCGCTGGCGTTTCATTTCGGAGACGGTTTGCTTAGAGCGATGAGATGCCGCATTTGGGTATAAATATTCCCACGCTAATCTCAAGCTAATTTCTTCTGAATAAGCAGAAGTTACCGGAACGTCATTTCCCTTTTGAACCAATTCTAAGTAATGATCCTCTTCCATTTCCAAAGTTAATTCCTGTTTTCTTATATCTTCCGCAGACATGATGGAAATTTTCCAACAGGAGGGATGATGTGTAATTTCCTCCGGTATAAACCCTCTTGCCTCAGCGGAAGGGCTTAATACCTGACCGTTCTGATGACGGATCAAGGCGGGTCCTATCCAGTCAATATAACTCGTGCTGCTTGCACGCTCATAATCCTTTAACAGCCAATCTTGATTCATGGACATGTCTATCCATTGTTCAATCTTTTTTATCGCTTCTTTTAATGTGGCTGTCATATAAAGCTTTTCCTTCGCTCTTGTCATCGCTACATATAACACCCGCATTTCTTCTGCAAGCATTTCCATTTTCTTTTTTCGCTTAAAAGCAATTTGCGGCAGAGACGGATAGGAAATTCTTTTTTCAGCATTAACATACTTTGCGGCAAATCCGAATTCCTTATCAAGCATATATGGTTTTCGTATATCCATCATATTAAAATTTCGTGCCATACCAGCCATAAACACCACTGGAAATTCCAATCCTTTACTGCTGTGAATCGTCATGATCCTCACAACATCCTCCTGCTCCCCAAGTGCTCTTGCTGCACCTAGGTCATCCCCTCTTTCCATCATTCGTTCTACGAATCGTAAAAAGCGGAACAATCCGCGAAAGGAGGTTTGTTCATAACCGCGCGCTCTGTCATAAAAGGCCCGCAAATTCGCCTGCCTCTGTTTTCCTCCTGGGAGGCCCCCAACAAAATCATAAAACTGGGTGTCCCGATAAAGCTGCCAGATTAATTCGGAAAGCGAGCCTTGACGTGCTAATTCCCGCCAAACTTTTAAATAGTCATAAAACAGACGCACTTTTTCATAAAAAGCTTCATTGCTTTCGGCCGCCCTACTCCGGCAAAAAGCAGAAACAGCCTCCCAAAAAGATCCTCTTTTCTGATGAATGCAAATCTTTGATAACTCTTCTTCATTTAAACCAACGATTGGCGAACGCAGCACGGACGCTAAAGGAATGTCCTGGTAAGGATTATCAATAACTCGGAGCAGCGAAAGCATTATTGCCACTTCGGTAGCTTCAAAATAGCCGGTGGATAAATTGGCGTAAATTGGAATTCCTTGTTGCTTGAATTCCTCCATAATTTGGGGTGCCCACGTCATGGAACGGAGGAGAATGACGATATCCCGATACATTATAGGCCGTTCCGATTTCGTTTTGGTATTATAAACTGGTGCTCCTTCTGCAACTAATTCCTTTATTTTGGCGGCGATTACTCTCGCCTCCAGCTGAGACTGCTCAAGATCTGCCTGATCAAATTCAGGCGCCTCAGCATTGAATTCATCTTCGCTGCCTGAAGTCGATTCCACTGTTTCTGCTGTTTGGTCAATAATCATAACCTCTACTGGAAAGGGAACTTCCTCGGGATACGGTGCACCATTTTTTAATTCTGCAGCTTCGTCATATGCAATTTCCCCGACCTTAACACCCATAATTTGTTTAAATAAATAATTGGTGGCATCGAGGACTTCTTTTCGGCTGCGGAAATTCTGGGCTAAATCGATTTTAAGACCTGTCAAGTCACCATCAAGCCGGAATCGATTGTATTTTCCTAAAAACAAATTTGGCTCAGCTAAGCGAAAGCGGTAAATCGATTGCTTAACATCCCCGACCATAAATAGGTTGCCGTTTTCCTCCTCCGGCTTAGCAACTAGCTTTAAAATCGTTTCCTGGACCATATTCGTGTCCTGATATTCATCACAATAGACCTCTTTAAAATGATTTCGAAAAGCGAGGGCTGCTTCTGAGGGGAAAAATTCTCCTTCTGGAGAAATATGACCAGTTAAAATATCTAGGCAATAATGCTCCAAATCCGCATAATCCACCAGTCCTTTCACTTTTTTTGCTTTTTCAAACCGCACGGAAAATTCTTTAACGAGATGGACAAGTGTTTCAATTAGAGGCAGCATTTCCACCATATCACGTAAAAAACATTCCGGCTTTCGGGAAAAAAGTTCTTCTTTAATATCCTGAATTTTCTTCTTTGCCTTTTCCCGGAGCTTTTGTGCCTTTTCTGTCATTCTTTCATCATATTCGCCCTTTTTCAGCCTTTTGGCAGTAGAAAATGACCAGTTCTGCATTGCCTGATATAGAACTGCCCATGAATCTTGTTTAGCTAAAATAAGCGTATCAATGACCTGTAAATCATCAATAAAATTTTCTGCCCTAGGGAAGGGACCTCCTGGCAGTTTTGTCAGTTCCAATCCCTTTTTAATCATTTCCTTGGCAGCTTCTAACTGTAATTCAATATCAAAAAGAAGCGCATGGATAAAAGGAAGTTCTTCGATATTGGTAATCCCGCCAACATCATACATGGAAACAATACCATGCAGGTATTCATCAGGGAGGGGATTGGACCTGGCAAAATCATAAATGGACCGAACAATATCCATTAATGCCGAATCACTCCGATCACTCGTAAATGAATCGACCAAATTAAAAAACACTTCATTCTCGCCTTTTCCATATTCTTCTTCGAACAACTCGTCCATTACTTCATCCCTGATTAATTGCGCTTCAGTTTCATCCGCGATTCTAAATCCTGGGTCTACATCGATTAAATAATAGTATTTCCGGATTACCTCCATGCAAAAAGAATGAAGTGTTGAAATGGAGGCTTTATTTAATAAGCTGAGTTGTTTTCGTAAATGTCGAGAACCTGGATCAGCATCGATTGCTTTTTCCAATGCTTCACCAATCCGGTGGCGCATCTCAGCAGCCGAAGCATTTGTAAATGTCACGACTAATAATTCATCAACATCGATAGGATTCTCCTCAGAAAGAATTTTTCGAATGATTCTCTCGACTAAAACAGCAGTTTTTCCTGACCCTGCCGCTGCGGCGACAAGAATATCTTTATCTCTCGCCATAATTGCTTTCCACTGGTCATCAGTCCATGTCACGTTTTCCGGCTTTGGCGGAATAACAAAATTACTCATTTGAATCAACCTCCTTCCGTATTAATCCAAATACCTCTTCCTTCGAATATGGTGTTAGAATTCTGTATTGATTGTTTTCAATCGATTCATCAAATTGACATACTGATTTATAGGCGCAAAATGTACAAGGTGTTTTATCCTTAAGTTTGTAAGGTGTGATGCCAATCTCGCCATCGATAATGGCATTTCCTGTTTTTTGATATAACTTACGGACATGCTCTTTGAGATTGTTGAATTCATTTAAACTCGCAACCTTAGATTTTTTGGACAAATTGCCGTCCTTCTTAATGCCAGCAGCAATTATTTGCGAATCTCCGGATTCAAGGGTTTGGTCCATCAAGCGGATGACCTTTTCATCACTCAGCATTAACCCATTCATTTTAAATTTTTTCAAGATTTGATTTTCAATTTCATCGATTGTCAGCATTTTGGTAGTATTAATGAATGGATTATGAACATGAAAATAGAGAACTCCAGCTGGACTTGCTTGCATCTCTACCAACTCTTTTGAATGTGTCATAACAATATCAAGATAGGTTAACATTTGCAGCGCAAGGCCATAATACACTTCCGTTAAATTGACATCCTTTTCGCTGGATTTGTAATCAATTACTCGTAAAAAGACTTGGTCAGCTTCACCTTTTGCTTGGTCAACCCGGTCAATCCTCCCCGCCAATTCCATCCTTTTCCCATTTTTCAATGTAAAGGACAACGGTGGCAGTTTCCCATTCGGACCAAAGGCTAATTCTAAGCCGATTGGCGAGAATCCGCTGACTTTTGCGTGCTCGCTTAAAACAAGAGAAGCACGAGTAATAATTTGCTCCAATTTCCGCTTGATATAAAGATGGCGCTCCGAACTGAGAAGGATTTCATTTTGAAGCTTAGGTGCCAATGTCTTAACTGCTTCTTTTGAAAGTTCCTCACATTGCTGTCGCGTTAACTGCGCCCATGTTAAATTTTGCTCATTGACGATATCCGCAATCTGCTTTAAAGCAGCATGAAATAATTCCCCAATGTCGGGTGCCTCTAAACGGAATACCTGCCGCTCACGAAGTTTTAGCCCATGCTGGGCGAAATGTGAGAAAGCACAACCATTATAAAGTTCCATTCTGGAAACACTTGCCTGGATTGCTTCACCATATAGTTCATCAGCTACTTCTTCTGAAAGTTTCACAGTCTGATTGGTGTAAAAAAGACTTGAGAATACTTTAAAAGCCTGTCCCTTCCACTTGCTATTCATGTAAAAGTTATAAACATCCCACCATAAATCAGAAATCGGATAATGACGTTTGTTCAATTGCAGCTGAGAATTAAGATAGGATAAGGCAGTTGTTACATTAGATACAAAGCCTAATTGCCCCTCCTCCGTTAATTCAGCAGGGTCTGTAACATAGAAATCCTCTCGGACGTCTGGAAACATATCTTTTATTCTTTTAATATACGAAGAGGGAATCAAAGCTTTTCCTTCATCATTTGCTAAGGGATAACTAACGTATAAGATTTCGGAGGGTGCCGTAAAAGCTTTATAGGCCAAGAAGTTCTCATCCAGCAGCCGTGTCCGGCTGCTAGGAGCCACCTTAATGCCTGCGTTAAATAGCATTTCTCTATCTTCGTCTGCTAAAATTCCATCATCAGAAATTTTACCAGGTAAGACGCCTTCATTAACGCCCACTACAAAAACCACCTTGATTTCAGTCAAGCGTGATTTCTCCAAATCTCCAATTATTACTTGGTCGAGTGCAGGTGGAATTAGAGAAAAACGCATCGATTCAAAACCTGTTTCTAAAATGGAAGCAAACGTTTTTAAAGAAACAGGCTCTTCTCCCAATATTTCAACATATTGATCAAGTAAATCAATTACAGAATTCCACACCTGTTCGTGTTCTCTTGCTCTTACTAAATTCCCTTGCTCTTCAGCCGCTATTTTCCAGTTTTCCAGCTTCGCAGGAATATCTAACTCCTCTAAAAATAAATAAACGGCTTCACATAGCTTTCTTCCTGTATCTGCCTTTTTCAAACGGCGGGTAAGGCGCAGTATTGGAGCAGTTATCATAAGTTTTAGCTCATTTAATTCCTGCTCCATTTCTTTTTCTGCATCTGTTTGAACATTCTTTTCCATTTCCAATGCTCTTATTCGCCGATAACTCCATCGATCCTTTTTCGTCCACTTACTGCCGTTTATCCCATAAGCTAATACATAGTTTTCCAATTTATCAAGCTTCTCTCGCATTTTTGCGGGACTATCTTGCAAAGGGTAGATTAATTCGGTTTTTATTACCCTGAAAACAGACTCGTAGCGCCAAAAAGAATTAATTACTTCCAGGCTTGAACGAATTAGTTCAATAAGAGGGTGGTTTAGCATTGTCCTTTTCTGGTCGATAAAATAAGGAATCTGATAATCAGCGAAAACGGGTTCAACTGTCTCATGATAATCTGCACCATTTCTTATTAATACCGCAATATCTCGATAGCGGTAGCCCTTTGTTCGAACTAATTGGCGAATTTCTCTTGCAATTCCCTCTATTTCAGCGCGTCGATTTACTGCCTGAAAAATTGTAATCGTTGGTTCCCCATCAAAAGCTTCCGCTGGTCGGACATCAAATTTTTCCTCTAAATGAGCTAATGACTTCGTTTGCCATTTTTTTTGTTCTTTTAGGACGATAGGTCGTTCGATTTCGATTCTGCCGGCTTTTGCTATTTCATAAATGGAAAAGCAGGCATCACTAGATAAACGGAACAATTCCAATTCGTCCGGCACAGAATCCAACAATATCCGATCGGTTGTCAAGGCGACCGAAACGCGTTTACAATGCTTCATTAATTCCTGAATAACCTGATATTCCTGTGGTGAAAAGTTATAAAAGCCGTCTATATAGATTTCAGCCTCTTTTAGATAATCTGAGGCTTGTACTTTCTCAGCAAGAAGTCGAAAATAATCTTCCGAATCAATGTACTTTCCAAAAACCTCGTCCTCAAATTTATGATAAATAAGCTCTAAATCATTCAACTTATCCTGCAGGGCTTTTGAGGACCCCTCGGACTTTAGTGAATCTTGAATTAGCTCTTCTGGACGAATACAATAACGCTTAAATTCTGTAATCATTTGTTCTAGCTGCTGGACAAAGCCACTCTTATCTGCCGCCCGGTGGAACAATCTTAATTGATCCTTTTGTTCTTCAATTATTTTCCGGATTAGCATACTCATCCCGACACTACTTAGATGAACCCGGCTTATTCCGCCAGTCTCTTGGAGTATGCGCCATGCCAAGCGAGAAAAGCTAAACACCTGGGCCCGGATCATTCCGCCAATCTCTGGATTTACGGCCAAACGGTATTCAGACAAAAAGGTCATCTGTTCTGGAACAATATAAATAATGGGATTCCCTTTCGGGTCTTCCAATAGTTGATTATGAATTTCGTCAAAAAACATCGTCGTTTTTCCGCTTCCTGATCGCCCAATTACCATTCTTAATGACATGCATTAACCTCTCCTTCCCTATCCCTTCAAAACTCTGTATCTTTCATTCTAACATAATATGAGTACAAACGTTTGGTTTGCTGCAAACAGATTCATACCAAAATTGGTAATAAAAAAACACGATTGCAAAATCGTGTTTTCCTATTATATGTCTGTTGATTTCCGCTCCAATCAACAGAGTTATTCGATCAATATTCACTTAAAAGTGCACGTCCATTTCGTTTAATGGCCAGTAGCGTAGATCCACTTTACCGACAACCTGGTGTGCAGAAATAAAGCCAAAATGTCGGCTGTCCCAGCTGCCTAGTCGGTTGTCCCCGAGTACAAATAATTTTCCGTTAGGCACCGATTCTACACCGGTAATTTCTTTTAAACTGAAATCGCCTGTTATTTTCACACCGGGTGATTTTTGTTTATACACATTCAAAAATGGCTCATCATACTTATGCCCGTTAATGTATAGGGTATCATCACGATATTCAATTTTATCGCCAGGCAATCCAATAATTCGTTTCACAAAATCTTCTTTTTCATTTGCGTGAAAAACAATCACGTCAAAACGATGTAATTCTCCGACTTGGTATCCAAGCTTGTTCACTACCAGCTTATTCCCGTCCTGAAGAGTTGGCATCATAGACTCGCCTTCAACTACATAATTTGAAAAGAAAAAGGTTCGAATAAAAGCAAAAATGATGATTCCAATGGCAAAAGCCTTCACCCATTCCATTCCTTCTTGTTTCCATTCAATCTTCACCGACATTCCTCCTCCGTTTCTCCTGTTCTTTCATTCTATCTATTTCTCCAGTATGGACATTTTCTAAAGGTTTATTCAATCTAATCTCGATTCGTTTACCTACATACCACAGGATGAAAATAACAATTAATACAATAACCGTTCGATACGGCTGTGTTATCAAGGAATGAATGTCATAACCCACAAAGCTTAGAGTGAAAATCATCACCAGTTTTCCAATACATACCGCAAGCATATATTGAGCAATCCTGATTTTCGAAAGTCCGGCGACAATATTCACGACAGCCGAGGGTGTAAAGGGAAAACATAGTAATATGAAGAGAGGACCGAAGCCATGCCTGTCAACCCAGTCCATTAATTTACGAACCTTCGGGTGATTAGGTAAAAAAGACAATAGCCTTTTTTGTCCATATTTTCGGATTAAAGAAAATACCAGTAATGCGCCAATGCAAGCACCAAGCCAAGAATATAAAAAACCCAGCCAAAGCCCAAAAGCACTGGCATTAGCCATTACAAACAAAAATAGAGGGAGAAACGGCAAAAAGGCTTCAATAACAATAAGCAATATGACAGGAATGGGACCAAGGGCTCGGTATTCCTGGATAAGATTCATCAAATTCTCAATGGTAAACCATGCTCTAATCGATTCGAAATCCATCCGCTTCTCCTTATTCTTTTTCCATTATTTAAGTTAGTCTTTTGGGGCTTATTTTGTAATAAATTGGTGAAGCGCTTCTTTATTTTTTTCGATATCAATATCTAATACCGCTCCCTCTCCTTCTATACGTGGTTCCGTAAAGCTATTTTCGACAGGAATTCTTAATGTCTCTACATTTCCTCTTTTATCGGAAAAGAAATCTTTTGCCATAAAAATCATGTCCGAAGTTTTCATATTTGTATTAACGTACGGAGCAACGACTCCAACTAGTTTTGGGAGTTTTGTAATTGTTTGGAATCCGCTTAATTGGTCTCTAATCGCTTTTACTGCCTTTTGCTGCCGCTCTACTCGTCCAAAATCCCCCATGGCATCATGTCGAAATCGAACATACCCCAGCATCTGTGTGCCATTTAATCGTTGCAGACCAGGTTCTAGGGTCATGTAAATATTCTTTTCCATTTTTTTCTCTACATCAATTTCTACCCCATTAGGGAAAGCTTCATCAATGAGCTGCACAAAGCCTTGAAAATCAACAATCGCATAATATTGCAAGTCAATATCAAAATTTTGTTTGATTGTTTGTCTCATTAATTCAGGACCTCCACGGGCAAAGGCAGAATTTATTTTATGCTTTCCATGGTCCGGAATCTCCACATAACTGTCACGCATAATCGAGGTAAGCTTAAAAGTGCCTTTATCTTCGTTATAATGAGCAATCATTATCGTATCTGCCCTGGCTTTTTCTTTTCCCCGTGCATCACTTCCAAGCAATAAGATATTGGTGTCGCCATACTGATCCTTCTTGCCTTCAAATGTATAAACAACCTTCGTTTCCTTCTGTTCTTTATTTATTTTTTTTAAAGATTGATTAACTCCTTGGTTAAATTGATAATAAGCATATCCTGCCACACCGCCAATTAATAATAAGAATATAAGCAAAATGGACGTCCATCTTCTCTTTTTCTTTTTTTGATGTTTTTCAGACCTCAATGTTATCACCTATCTCGTCCATGTATTTTCTGTTCATCTATCTAAAGCCTTATTTTCTTTTTCAAGGTTTCTTCTTTAATTCATTTTCCCCTATCAGATATCCTTCTATTAATAAAAACTTTCTCACGAAAATGAGAAAATTTGCAATAAAAAAGCTCGCTTTTAAGCGAGTTTTCTAAAAAGGAATGCAGTATTGCTTTTAATGAAGCTTTTATGTAAAATAAAATAAGAACGTTTGTTCTCTTTAGGTAGAAAGGTGTGGTGGTAATTGACCAGGATTCCAGAGAATGATCGCGACATCATGGAAAAAGCCATCTATTTACCGATGGTTTTAATCGTCTTAAATCGGGACTTAGAGGTTGTGGAAAAAAGCCCCTTCAAATTAAAAAAACCTTATTTGAATTTAATTGAGGAAACAATGAAAGAAATCCAGAGGGAACTCTCTGAGGTAAAACAATATATGAAAAAGAACAATCTTCAGGTAATTGAAACAAAACGGGACGATGCCTTTACAATGTTCATGTTTATTTATAAAGGATATGAAGAAAACCATAATTATTTTAATCCTAGAATTCGCAATAAAGTTCAAGAATTAATGGAACTATATTTATTAAAAAAACACCTGTCCCGTTAGAGGATAATAATGAACCGGTTTACTCTTCGCCCTTCGAGAATTCACCAGCATATTCATTGGTACTTTCTGAGGCTTGTAACGACTTGGGAACGTGCAGCAAGTAAGTTAACTTTCTCCCCTTATGGTCAATTCTTTGTAAAATGGTTGATTTTAATAATGCCGTTCTTAATATTTGAGTTTCAATTGTAGAGCATGAAACAGGAAAAAGATAAGATTGTTTATTATGGAAAGTTATCAGCGTTTGGTTTGCCCCTGCTCGACGGTAGTCTTTAATATGCTCCTGTGAGAGCCAAATACATTCAGGACTGCTAGGTGATGCAGTTGGGAAAAAGAAAATGTGATTGGCCGGTTCAATAGCAATTGGGTTTTTGCGATTATAACCAGTTAATTTTCGCGTTCCCCTTTTCCGGCTTTCGTAATCAACGCCAAAGTAATCACAGCTATTTTTTATAATATCTAATGGTTTAAACGGAGACAAGAAACGATCCTCGACTTCATAAATCTGGGAATAAATTTTACTTCCATAAACAACAGGCTTCAAAAACATGGTGCATGAATTAATCTCATATTCTTCAATTTGCTGCTCTTTCAATCCATTCCACTCCTTTTCATACTCCTAATTCCACCATATCTTATCATTTTTATTTTTCCAATTCCTCTACTTTTCTGAATTGTTATTAATTATTCACAATTTATTGTGTCAAGTAAAAATGTTTCTGAAAATTAAAATAATTTAATGATATTATTCAAAAAAACCCATATAATAAAAAAAAGCATCAGAGGTGATTTTCATGAGTGAAAAATCATACACGGAATTAATGAAACTTGGTGCCATGAAACGAAATCGGCTGAAGGAAAATTTCGTCCAGGATTTATACATTGATATGCTCTTATCAGAAATCCAGCTAACAGTTGAAAAGGAAAAATTATTACGAAAAATCGACTTTGCTATTGATCATCGGGACAAAAAGTCATTCCTCCATCTCTCAGGACAGCTTAAAGAAATTAATAAACGATTTGGAACTTAGACTATCGGGTTAATAAAAAGTGCCAGCCTCTCAGCTAACGTGACAGGCTGGCATTTTTTTGATTGTATAACATTTTATGATCTACGAACAAATACGGAAACTCCGAAATTTCCAAATACTTCTTGGAATTCTCTCACAAAGCCGTTTTCTAATAAGCATCTTTGAGCGCGTGAAAAACGATCGTTACGGTCTAAAAGATTCCGACACGGATTAGCACTGCCGAAAACCGTTGCTTGGACAATTCTGCGAGGGGCTCTTCTGTCATCAGCGTTTCTTTCCCAAATAATGAACACAATGTCTGGTTGATTATTCACTATTAGCACCCCCTTTCGTTCCGTTTCTATATTAGATGAAAGGATTAAAAAGCTTGTCTAGTGAAAATATCTATTTATTTGCCTAAATTAACATAAATAGGCTGATGACAAAGTGTTCGTCATCAGCCTGTATTTTACACTGTTACTTTTCATGCTTTATTTGATATTCTTCCAGCATTGAAATCCGGTCAAGCATGGAAGGATGGGTATATCTAAAAATTTTCACAAAGAACGGAGGGTTTACTTGGCTTAAACCTGATCGGGTCAATTCCTGAAAGGAAGTAATGGCAGCTTCAGGGTTTTTGGTCATCTCAATAGCATACCGATCTGCCCGTGTTTCCTGATACCGTGAAGCCAAATTTGTCAGCGGACTTGCTGCAAATAACAGCATGGAAATGATCATAAAAAATAACGGGAGAGACCTTATATCTCTGACATCTGAGATTTTCAATTCTTTTCCCCAGCGATTAACTATCCAATTCATAAATCTATAGGTCAGATATAAACCCAATAGTGAAATTAATAAGTACCCTGCTATCCCCCAATAAATATGCTTTTCAACATAATGACACATTTCATGTGCCATAATAAATAAGATTTGGTCGTCTGTCAGCTTATTTAGAGTCGTATCCCAGAGAACAATCCTTGCGTTTGAGCCAATCCCCGTAACATAGGCATTTAATGAGTTCGTTTTATCCGCCATATTCACTTCAAACACATGTTGGGCAGGAATGTGAGCCTTATCAGCGAGTGCTAATATTTTCGTTTCTAATTCTTTATTTTTTAAAGGATAAAAATCATTGTAGAGCGGATCAATGACAACTGGCTGCAGGAACATCATAAATAAGGTAAAAGGTATGGATAACAGCCAGCCATAAAGCCACCAGCGCTTTTGGCTTTTTTTCATCAGCCAGTATAAAACCGGCACAATAATCAACCATGTTCCGTAATTAAGCCAAAAGTCAATTAGTTCATCCTTCATCCATGATGGGAAGGTCTGGGTAGAAATATGATAGGTTTTGGATAAAGAATAACTTATATAATTCAAAGGTAAAGTGGCCAGGAAGGCAAAAAATGATAACCAAATCAAATAGATGGGAGTTTGCAAGAATTTGTACTTAGCAGAGTTTTCTCCCCACCGCTTAAAGGCCTTAGAAAAGCCAAATAATAAAATTAGAAAATAGAATAGCCATTCAAAAGGCGTTGATAGGAAAAATAATAAATTTCTTATCTTTGAATACTCCTCGCTCAACATAAGCTCTCTGCCATTTAAAAAAGTTGCAGGATCCGCTTTAGTTCCTTGATATTCAAATGGCAGCTTTGGGTCGGCAAGATGGAATAAATACCAATAAAAAAACAACCCATATAGGCAAAAGGCCAAAACCGCATAGAACCCCATTTTTCTGACCATGATTTTGTCCCCCTTTGTGTACAACCTCTCTATACATAGTGTAGATAAAAATCGTTGATTTAGAACTGGACATTAAAAAAAGCCAGCAAAAGACTGGCTACAATAGATAAGAATATATGGCAAGAACTGCTATAGAACCAAGCACAACAAACATGACATTAGCACCTAAAAAAGCGGCAATAAAGGCGGCGGCAGCACCTAAAATACCATACCAAATATCATCTTTTTGAATAAAAATAATCGCAGGGAAAATTAATGCACCTAGTGTTGCATACGGCACATTTTTTAATACCCCTTGAATATAAGGGGGAAGCTCTTTCCCCTTAAAGAGAACGAAGGGCAGCATGCGGGGAATATAGGTAACCATTCCCATTCCGATAATCATCCAAATGATTTCACTTCTCATGTCCAGCACCTCTGTATTTAGCTTTGATGACTTCTGCTGACTCAATTATTATGGCGGATAAAAGGGTTGCCGTCACAATAGCCCACCCTTGTGCCATAATGTGGCCAATAGTAAAAATAGAATTAAAAATGGCCCCGAAGACCGCCAAAAAAATAACTTTAACGTTATTTTTCATCGAAGGAACCAAAAGACCAATAAACATCGCATACAAAGCCACTGCCATACTTTCTTGCAAGGTTTGAGGAAGGTTTGCTCCAATCAAATGACCTAGGCCAGAAAAAACAACCCAGCTTGTATAGGAAACCGATATAACCCCAAATAGAAAGCCTGTAGATGCAGTGCCCTCTTTAGTGGCCACGACAGAAAAGGTTTCATCCGTTATGCCGAAAGAATAGATTACCTTATTAATTAAATGGTCTTCTTCACATTTTTCATTTAAGGATGTACTCATTAAAAAATGACGAATGTTTACGATGAAAGTTGTTAAGATAATCTCAAAAATCCCTGTCCCGTAGGCAATTAAACTTAATGAAATATATTGCGATGCGCCGGCAAACACAATAAGACTCATTAATATTGTTTCATAAATTGAAAGCCCCGAAGTTTTTGCGAGGAGACCAAAAGTCAGTGCAATCGGAAAATAGCCAATCCCGATGCTTATTCCTGCTTGCAATCCTTTTTTAAATTCTGATGACTCTTTTTCTAATGCCAATTCTGACAACCTTATTCCCCCCTTGTTTCATATACACAATTAAGAATAAATTTTAGCAAATTTTCAGATAGAATGAAATAAAAAAGCGGTCACGCGGACTCGTGACCTTGGTTTGAGACTTGTCGTGTCCTCTATAGCCCTTATTGCGGACTCGGTACTTTGGTTTGGAGCTTGCCCCGTCCTCAATCGCCCTTATTGTGGACTCGTGACCTTGGTTTGGGGCTTTTCGAGTCCTCTATAACCCTTATTGTGGACTCGTGACCTTAGTTTGAGGCTTTCTTTGTCCACAATAATTCATAAAAAAACATGGCGGGCAGCCATGTTCATTTCCCTTTAAATACTGGTTTTCTTTTCTCAGCGAAGGCCTGCAAAGCTTCAATCCGATCTTCAGTAGGAAGCGTCACCTCATAGGCTTTTCGCTCGATTTGCAGACCAGTGGTTAAATCAGTATTCATTCCATTTTTGATAGCAAATTTCGCTTGCTGTAAAGCTACTGGGCCATTTGCAAGCAGCCCGGAACAAAAAGCGATACTTTCTGAGAGGAGCTGTTTACGATCAACAACCTTTGTCAAAATCCCGTAACTAAACGCCTCGTCAGCAGTAAGCCTGCGTGCGGTTAAAATAAGCTCTAACGCTTTGTCTTGGCCGATTAATCTTGGCAGGCGCTGAGTCCCTCCTGCACCGGGTATAATCCCAAGACTTGTCTCAGTTAATCCCATTACTGCAACATTTGCAGCAATGCGAAAATCGCAGGCAAGGGCGAGTTCCATTCCGCCGCCAAAGGCAAAGCCGTTAATAGCAGCTACAGTCGGCTGCGGCAGTTGATCAATTGCATTAAATACCTCATTAATTTTGTATAAATTTCGTTTCACTTGTTCATCGGTAAGGTTTTTTCTCTCTTTTAAATCAGCCCCCACACTAAAGGCTTTTTCACCCGCTCCACTAAAAATAACAGCGCGGATTTCTTGATTAATACGAATGTCTTCTACCTTCCTTTGCAGCTCAAGTAAAGTTTCATAATTAAAAGCATTTAGTGATTCTGCACGATTAATCGTAACAACTGCAATATGATTCTCTAAATTTACTAAAATTTGCTCCATGATTTCCACCCCTTTTTAATCCTCTTTAAAAATTCGAAAAAGGCAAGCCAAAAGCCTGCCTTATTTAAAAAAAATATATTATTTTACTGCCGTTTCCGTTAGTTGTGTTTTTAATGCACGTCTTAATATTTTCCCGGTCGTATTCTTTGGAAGCTCATCTAAAAATTCAATTAATGATGGAACTTTATATTTAGCCAGGTGTTCTATACAATACTCAAGTAATCGTTCAGCTGTCAGCTCAGGATTTTTACTAACAACAAAAGCTTTTAGGGTTTCTCCTTGATTAGGATCAGGAACACCAAGAACCGCCACTTCTACAACATCTTTGTGATTGTAGATGACTTCCTCTACCTCACGCGGATAAACATTATATCCGCCAACGATAATTAAATCTTTTTTTCGATCGACAATATAAAAATAGCCATCTTCATCCCTTCTAGCTATATCGCCAGTATAAAGCCACCCATCCTTAATTGTAGCTGCAGTTTCCTCAGGCATTTTATAATAGCCTTTCATCACATTTGGACCACGAACGATTAACTCCCCAGCCTCTCCAAAAGGCACTTCTTCCCCCAGCTCGTTCACCACTTTGTTTTCTACATTAACAATAGTAGTTCCAATCGAACTAGGCTTCCGTGGACGATCAAGTGGGTTAAAGCATGTTACTGGGGAGGCCTCAGATAAGCCGTATCCTTCAGAAACTAAAACATTAAATTTCTGCTCAAAATTCTTTAAAAGGGCATCTGGAAGTGATGCACCACCAGAAATGCATAAACGTAATGTTTTTAAATCTTCTGGATTCCCCTCTGGAAATTGATAAAGGAAATTATACATGGTTGGGACGCCTGCCAAAACAGTTGCTTCATATTCTTTTGCAAGTCCAAAGACTTCCTTAGGGCTGAACCTTGGGGCAATCAACAATGTCGCACCGCTCAATAATGGTGCATTCAAGGCTACTGTTAAGCAAAAAACATGGAACATTGGCAGAGTTGTGATAATCCGGTCATCGTTGTTCATTTTTAAATATTCTCCAACATCCTTAGCATTGCTATATAAATTCTTATGGGTCAGCATGGCTCCCTTTGGTTTCCCTGTTGTTCCTGAAGTATAGAGAATGATGGCTGTATCATCTTCATCCAGCTCAGGCCCTTTAAAACTAAAATCACCGAGCGCCACTACATCTGTAAACGATTTCAATTTTGAGAACACCGATAGATTTTCCAATTCTGACTGAACCATACCATTTGGCTTCGTTTCACAAAATACGTAATGTTCAACTTTTGGCATCAGGGTATGCACTTTTTCGGCCAAAGGAATCGCTAAGTCAAGGGCTACAACTGCTTTAACATCGCCATTATTTAAGATATAGCCAATTTCCTCCGCTGTATAAATTGGATTAACGGGAATAACGGTTGCCCCCAGACGTAATGCCCCATATAAGCTGATGACAAAATGCGGAGAATTCCCCAACAATAAAGCAATATGATCCCCTTGCTTGACCCCCAATTTTTCTAACCCAGATGCAAACTTAGTAATCGCACCATCCAATTCGGCATAGGTACTGGACTGGCCCATAAAATAATAGGCTGTTTTTTTCGCATAGGCCTTAGCTGTTTGAAGAAGCTGTGATGATAGATCCATAATTCTCCCCTTTTATTGAATGAGCACTCATTCATTTAATCGTAAAAATTTTCTAAATATATTATATTTAAAGAATTTTATGTATTCAAGTATAACATGCAGAAAAATATAAAAACGCGATGCTAAAACCATCGCGTTTCATTCTTAATAAATCAAATTGATAAATTCATCTTTTGAAATTTTGCCAAAATAGTAGGTAGTATCGATATCTATGAGAACTTTATCGATTTCACCTTTTTCATATCTAACACCTTTTAACTTGTTTTCTAGCTCACTAACATCACCAACACCAAAAAAGTCACCATAGATTTTGCAATTTTCAATCGTTCCTTTATTGACTTCCAAACGGACATCGATGGAACCCACAGGAAAGCGGTGGGAATGCTGCAGGTTGAATTTTGGCGATTTCCCGTAGTTCCATTCCCAATTTTGGTAGCGTTCCCTAGAAAGCTGGTGAATTTTCTCCCAATCCTCTACAGTAAGCACATATTCGGAAATTTCGCCTTTTCCTTCAAAAATATATTTTAGAATCAAGGAGCGAAATTCCTCAATCGTAATTTTTTCAGTTAGATATTCAGATATATTGGCCACACGGCTGCGGACAGATTTAATTCCCTTTGATTCAATCTTATCTTTCTTCACCTTCAGAGCAGAGACGACATGGTCCATTTCTGAATCAAATAATAGTGTTCCATGACTGAACATCCTGCCCTTTGTTGAAAATTGTGCATTTCCAGAAATCTTTCTGCCTTGGACTTCAATATCATTTCTGCCGCTTAGCTCCGCATTTACCCCTAATTTTTGCAGTGCCTTTATAACAGGCTCGGTAAATTTACGGAAATTATGAAAGCTTTCCCCATCATCCTTCGTTATAAAACTAAAATTCAAGTTTCCAAGATCATGGTACACTGCACCGCCGCCCGATAAACGTCGTACAACATGAATACCATTACCCTCAACATACTCGGTATTAATTTCTTCAATGGTGTTTTGATTCTTTCCAATAATGATGGAGGGTTCATTTATGTAAAATAGTAGGTATGTCTCATTGATATCAAGATTTTTCAGCGCATACTCTTCAATTGCAAGATTAATGCGTGGATCTGTGATACCTTTATTATCGATAAATAACATACAAGAAGGGGCCCCCTTATAGTGAAATAGTTTGGAATTCTTCTGCAAGTTTAATTATACCAGCAAATTCACCAGATGCTTCCCTAAGTAATTCAGATAATTTTCCGTAATGCGGCAGGTGTGTAAGTATTAATTGCTTAACACCGGCATTGGCCGCGAGGCTGCCAGCCTCTAGACTATTCATATGTCCGGCTGACTTTCCATTTTGATGGCCATAAAAATTACACTCACACAATAAAACATCGGCACTTTGGCTAAATTGAATAAACTCTTCTTTAAAAGCACTGTCCGCCGTGTAAACAATTACCTTTCCGGCTGCCTCTATTCTCATCGCATAGCATGGGGCCGGATGTTCGGTCTTTAAAAAGGAGATTTGGAAGGGTCCAACTGCAAGACTTTCAGCTGGATCATATGGGATCCCTTTTGTTATGTTTTTATAGGTAAGCTTGGTAAATTCATATTGATCATAATGGTGTCCGTATATCGGAAGGGTTGGAAAATCTTTGCCTAAGAAACCTTGAATTAATCTGGCATGCTGCAGAACACCGATATCCGCTGTATGGTCAGGATGGTAATGAGAAATGATGACCGCATTAAGGTCTTCCGGCTCTAAAACATTTTGCAATTTTGCGAGAACACCGCTTCCACAATCGATTAATAAATGAAAACCTTCGTGTTCAAGTAAATATCCAGAGCTTGCCCCATTCGTCTTCGGATAACCGCCCCAATATCCAATTACTGTTAGTTTCATTACGAACTCCTCCATCAAATTAAACTGATTAACTATACTATACACCAACCTTTCATAAACAGAAAAACCAACCGGATCATAGATTCGGCTGGTCTAAATCAGACCTTATTCACTGACGATGTTTTTGTATTGAGATTTATGTCTCATGGTGAAATAACCAATTGTTCCAAGTGTGAATACAAATAAGAAGCTCACCAAATCATGAAATTTTGCCACATGAAGCTATAGTCACCACTTGAAATCACAGCCTTAAAGCCTTGAACTGAATACGTCATTGGTAGAAAAATGTAAAAAAGAAAGCTGTTATCAATGAACAGCTTCCTTAGATAATCCCTTCCATTTTACATAATCCAAAACGGATTTTACTGCGGCTTCTCCTTGGTCTATGCAATCCGGAACTCCTACACCGCCATAGGATGCACCTGCCAAAAATACTCCTGGAAGCTCTTCTTTCACATGAGCAAGAATGGTTTCAAGGCGCTGTTTATGGCCGACAGTGTATTGCGGCATTGAGTCTTTCCAACGGGAAACAATCGCGAAGTCGGGCTTCATCGTTATCTTCATCGTCTTATTTAAATCGTCAAGAACAATCTTAGTAATTTGGTCATCTGAAAGGTCAACAATTGTTTCGTCCCCTGCTCTGCCTACGTAACAACGGAGCAGTACTTTTCCTTTCGGAGTGGAATGGGCCCATTTTTTATGGGTCCACGTGCAGGCTGTTATAGAATAGTCACCATTTCTTGAAACAACAAACCCTGTTCCATCGATATCCTGCTTAACAGCCTCTTCCGGAAAGGCCAGAGCTACAGTTGCAACCGATGTGGAAGGCACTGATTTAAAAGGATCAAAAAAGTTATATTGTGAAAACATCATTTGCGTTACTTGGTGAGGTGTGGCCGCAATAATGCTATCTGCATACATGGTTTCCCCATTATTTAAATAAATTTCATATTCATTGTCAGTTTTCGTGATTTTATCAACACGATGCCCTTTTAAAATTGAAGAAGGGTCTAATTTCGCTTCAATCGCTTCAGCAAACGATTGAAGACCGCTGACAAAAGTTAAAAATGCCCCTTTTGTTTTTTCTGTACTTACAGGCTTTTTTTGTTGAGCGGGAGTTGATTTTTTCATCCCCAGGATTAGGCTTCTGTATTTTTGCTCTACTTCATAAAATTGTGGAAAAGTTGACATTAAGCTTAATTGATCAATATCGCCGGCGTATATACCCGATAATAATGGCTCAATTAAATTCTCAACCACCTCATCACCGAGCCTTCTTCTAAAAAACTCTCCTAAAGATTGGTCTTTCCCGCTTTCAGACCGAGGGAGAACAAAATCAGCTGCAGCTCTTAATTTGCCAGGAAGAGAAAATAAACCGGATGTGATAAAAGGTCCAATTTCTGTTGGGATTCCCATAATTGAACCTCCCGGCATGGAATGAAGCTTTTCGTTGACTAAAACATAGGATTTTCCTGTGGAATTATGAACTAATTGATCATCCATCCCCACTTCTTTTGCCAGCCTTACCATACTGGTCTTTCTTGCTAAAAAGGAATCTGGACCTCTTTCAATCGTAAATCCATCTCTGACAACCGTTTGCATCTTACCTCCGAGACGGTGGGATGCTTCAACTAGTTTAATTTCGATAGGAAGTGTAAGCTCCTTAGCTGCTTTTTGAAGGTAAAATGCTGACGTAAGCCCCGCTATTCCTCCCCCGATAATGACAACCTTTTGTTTTTCTTCCTCCACGGACCTCACCTTCTTCCATTATATTTCCTATCTTACCGCTCCAATTCTTTAAGGACGACGCTGGAAACAGCATCAATAAACTCTTCTTTAGAATTTGGCATTTCAGCACGATAGTAGCTGACTCCTAATTCGTCAGTAACTGCTTTGCATTCGATATCGTTATCGTAAAGCACCTCAAGGTGATCACACACAAACCCGACAGGAGCAAATACGAATGCTTTATATTGATGCTCATTAAATAATTCCCTTGTTAAATCCTGGACATCAGGCCCCAGCCATGGTTCCGGGGTATTTCCGGCACTTTGCCAGCCAATCACATAATTTTTTACTCCAGCACGTTTCGCAATTAAATCCGCTGTTTCTTGCAGTTGTTTTGGATATGGGTCACCAAATTGCAAAATTTTCTCTGGCAGACTGTGTGCAGAAACGATTAGTATCGCTTCATCTTTTTCTTCCTCGGGCATGGATTCAAATACTTTTGTTATCTTATCTGCCCAATAGTCGATAAATTTGGGTTCCTGGTACCAGCTTTCTATTGTTTTAATTTTAAGGTTTCCCAATTTTGCTGCTTCCTCAACGGCACGTCCATTGTATGATTTCACACTGAAGGTTGAAAAATGCGGGGCAAGGACCATACTAACCGCCTCTTCAATCCCATCCTTATGCATTAGTTTGACAGCATCCTCAATAAATGGATCAATATGCTTTAATCCGAGATACATTTTAAATTCGATTTCATCCTGGATTTTATTTAAATGCGCTTCAAGTTTCTCCGCTTGTTCTAGAGTTATTTTTGCTAATGGAGAGATCCCTCCAATTGCTTCATACCGATTGCGAAGGTCTTCAATCATTGCATCGGTTGGTTTCCGGCCATGTCGAATATGGGTATAATATCTCTCTAAATCATCTAATTTATATGGGGTACCGTATGCCATTACGAGCAAACCCATTTTCTTTTTTGTCATGTTCGCACCTCATTTTAAAGTCTTTTTCACTTTCTCCGGTGATGGAGGTATCACTTTATTGTGCCAAAAAATTGGACGCCTTACCAATTTTAACACTTAACTGTGAGACCTATAGACCTAATTTTGATGCTGAATACTCATGGATAAATGAAGTTAATTTTTTCAATGTTTCCGGGTTAACAGAAGGGAAAACTCCATGTCCTAAATTAAAGATATATCCATTCTGAGCCATACCTTGGTCTACGATTGCTTTAGCTCTTTCCTCAATGACTTCCCATGGAGCCAGCAAAATCGCAGGGTCAAGATTTCCTTGTACAGTTTTCTGGATACCCAGCTCTCTAGCCTGCCCGATCGGCAAGCGCCAATCTAAACCAACAACATCGAGAGGAAGATCATTCCATTCTAATGCCAAATGACTTGCCCCGACACCAAACATGATTAATGGAACATTTTCTTCTTTTAAAGAAGTAAAGATTCTGTTCATTACCGGTTTGATGAAGTAACGGTAATCCTCTACATTCAGGGCACCTACCCATGAATCGAATATTTGGATTGCTTTTGCACCCGCTTTTATTTGCGACTTCACATATGTTATGGTCATATCAGCTAACTTATCCATTAACGCAAACCAAGCTTTTGGCTCCGTGTACATAAATGCTTTTGTTTTGTTATAGTTTTTCGATGGGCCGCCTTCAATCATATAGCTGGCTAGGGTGAATGGCGCACCGGAAAAACCAATTAACGGCACGGATAATTGTTCAGTAGTCAATAATTTGATGGTTTCGAGCACATAGGGAACGTCTTCCTCAGGATTTATTTCGCCTAGTTTTTCTACATCGGCTAAGGAACGGATTGGATTGTCAATAACTGGTCCAATTCCCCCCTTAATTTCTACCTGCATTCCTATCGCCGGAAGAGGTGTCATGATATCTTTATATAGAATTGCTGCATCGACGTTATATTGCTCAACCGGCAAACGTGTTACATACGCACAAAGCTCTGGCTGATGGGTAATTTCAAATAGCGAATACTTTTCTTTTATTTCTCGATATTCTGGCTGCGATCTCCCTGCCTGCCGCATATACCAAACTGGAACGTAGTCGGTTTTCTCCCCCTTTGCAGCTTTTAAAAATGTTTCATTAATCGGTCTGGTCATAAAAAAAAGTCCACCTTTCAAAGACATGTCTGTTTTCCATTTTAATATATAACGGAGGAATTTAAAAACTTTCTAATATATAGACTGTATCCACTATATCTATTAAACCTATTTCTGTATAGATAACGAGCATATCTGTCAAAAAAAAGTCGTTTTTTACGTTAAAAAAATTGTTTAAATCATAAGATAGATTTTTTTTAAACCCCTTTCACCACTTTGGGTGTTTTTCATATTCTGTATTACATCCAACAGGGCATTAGCCCAGTGGATAAAAAGAAGGGGGGTAATTAAATGATTGTTGAGCTTACCGCTCTCCATTGGATTTATGTAGTCTTTATTGCACTAATTATCGGATTCATGGTGATGAGAAGGGATACAACCATTGTTTGTATTGCTGGGATCTTCATAATCGCCATTACTGCCACTGGCAGTATAAGTCATTCCATTAGCAGTATTTTCAACAGTTTTAGTTATGCTATTACAGAATTATTGTCTACTATTCTCGTTATTTCCATTATTGTTGCGATGAGTAACACCTTAACCTCGACAGGTATTAATGCTGTCATGATTTCACCTTTTAGAAAATTAATTCGCAACCCAACCCTTGCTTATTGGACCATTGGGATTCTGATGATGGTCATATCCTGGTTCTTCTGGCCATCCCCTGCCGTTGCCCTCATCGGAGCTGTTCTTCTGCCAGTCGCCTATGAAGCTGGCTTGCCTGCCCTAGGAACAGCGAAGGTCTACAAAGGAGTTTATTGTTGAATATTAATAGAGGTTTATTAAGGGGTTCCCAGTGGTCTTAAACAAGTAGCTGCCGAAAATGGGGCAACAATAAATATCGACTGCAATTCCCCCTGGAGGGAAGGCCAACTCAGTGATTCGCTCTGGTTAGCTATTTACAAGGATGGGGTGGATGCACTTTGGTATTACTCCAGCTTACCTGCCAAAGGAGCAGACTTTCCTTTGAACCATATTACAGGAAGAGCTGACAGCAAGTATGCCAATTTGATCGTCGACTCCGCCCTGGCTATCGGTTGTCCGATGGATAAAGAAACATTAACGGATTTGGTCGATCAAACTATAAGCAAAAAGGAGTCTGTCACAGCAGGCTCGGTCAAAGTAAATATGCATTTAGAAGCTAATACTATGACCATTGAATGGGAATAGGGATTAGTAAAATGCCAACAGACTTTAAGTCTGTTGGTTTTTTTATACAGAAAAGACCCTCCATCGGTTGATGAAAGACCTTTTCATACTATTGATTCTAAAGCGCAGATGTTGCAGAGTTTTTTCCTTATTACATCATGCCGCCCATTCTTTTGGTTATAAAATAGGGAAAAATGATCTTAAACATGGCGAATTTTATCACTGTTTATCCAAGGTTACTTTTAATGGTTGCTAAAAAAAAAATGACAGGAGGACAAAAAAGAGGACAAACTTTAAAACAAAACCACCTTATATAAAAGAGGAGGAACGAACTAATGATAGCTGGATTTATAACGATTGCCATACCAACAACTTATCCAGAGCGGATATGGCAACACATGGGTGCTGGTGGTTGGAATTATTAAAAGAGGATGGCTAAGATAGTGAAAACATAAGAGGCTGACTAAAGCGTCAGCCCCTTGCCATTATTATGATACTGCTTTATCTAAAGTTCGAATTTATTTATGAATAACTATGCTACCAGACTCAAGGGAAGTTGTTGGATTTGCATCATCGCCTGCTCCGATTTGGTTGTCATAGACAACTTCATTGGTGGTTCTATTCCAGATTTTAATCCTAAATTTATCCTTGCCGTCACCACTTAACTTTCCATCGACCGCGGAAAGCATAAAGCCGTAATCACCAGATCCGTTGATTGTACCTTTACCTTTATATTGTGCTTTTGCCCCTGCAATGACCAACCAATCATAACTGCTGCTATGGAAGTTCAAATTACCAGCCTTAAACTGGAATTCGGTTTGACCATCAGGGGATGTCGCACCTTTTTTGTATTTCGATACAAAGCCAAAGTTGGCTTTTCCTGTCATCGATGGATCGGCAGTATAAGCTCCAATCGGAGAGTTGATCCATCCGCCACCAGTTACAAATCCAGCACTTGGGTCGTAAACGACAACATATTGTACTGCAATAACTGAGGCTGAACCGCCGTCGTCATCGGTCACTTTCAATTGAACTTTGTAAATTCCGGGTGTTGCATAGGTATGTTGATCGTTAACTGAGCCAGAACCATTAGATTCTTTAACCGTACCCGATGTAGTGGTACCATCTCCCCAGTTCCATTCTGCATTGTGTGTATCGAGAATACCCGGGTCTGTAAAAGAAGCAGAAGCAGTAATGGAGGTGTTAACAGGTACCGGGTCAAGAGGAACCGATATCGGATCTACTTTTGGAGCCACATTGTTCACAATCAAATTAAAGGAAGCAGATGTACTGACAGTACCATCATCGGCTGTGATTGTTACCGGTTGATTTAGATCGTCAGTTGTATTAAAAGACCAATTCCAAGTACCGTTTGAATTTGATGTTACAGATCCCGGTGCTGCACTTAAATTGACTGTATCATCAGCATCTGCATCAGACCAAGTACCGGTATTAATTGCTGTTTGCCCTTCATTAACCACAACATCAGAGTTGTCAGCTCCGATAACTGGCGGAAGATTGGATATTGGTTCATCCTTGAAACTTCCAGCTTTAATAAATACATTGGAATCCAAAATTCTATCTCCCGCATCAGCTATGGCCATTTTAATGTGATTAACTACACCTTTATTCACTGGTACCTCCACAAACAGCACTTTAGTCAATCCATCCATTTCTGTATTGATTGAACCGCCGCCATCAGTTAAATCATTATTGAGGTAGAATTCAGAATGTGACCCGCCATTGACATTGTTAATGGATACAGGTATTGTCGTGCCCGGGATCAGCGCTGCATTTACACCGTTAATGAAGAAACCAAATACATCATTATAAACACTATTAACGTACTCGTTATATTCATCTGAAGAAAACACATATTCGAAAGAGATAATATCATTGTTTGGAATAAAGTCAAATTCCAGGACTGTCGCATCTTGGGTACTGTATCCGGGAATAAGAGAATTGAGATCAGTATCGCCTGGAGTGCCATTATCTGCAGTAATCCCGTCAAAATTATTTGGGCCAATCACATTCGAGATGTTTCCAGAACTTAAAATAATCCCGTCGTTAAACCCGATGATTCCATCACCGCCGGTAAAAGTACCTGTCGCAGTAGCAGCTCCATTAAAACTTACATTTTGGACAGTCACTCCTCCACCGAGCAGATTTTGAACCAGTTGTTCTGGCGTTAGACTAGGGGAAAGGCTTGTCGTTGATAGCCCTGTTGAAGTTGCTGATGCGAATGCAACCTTCTGATTCTTAGTAATAATATCCCCAGCTCTATCCTCAGCAAAAGCTGGACTTAAAATACTAAGACTTAAACCTAATACACCTAATCCTGCTAACCACTTACGTTTAAACAAGTGCACCCCTCCGATGTTCATTATTTGGAACGTTTTGTTCCCGATAATGAGTATATAGAAATTAAAAATAATTATATCAACTTTTTTTCGACAAACTTGTTGACTGCTACAAACGGGACAAGATAAAGCCTGTCTCTCAAAACTTGTAAAATATTAATTTTATTAGAATAATTATTGAAATAAATCTAGGTACTGAAACATTGGGTTAGTGTATTATTTAATGTTCAATATTTCGAAAACAACTGAATGGATAGCGTGGAGTAAAAAAATAAGCGCCCCTCCAAATGGAAAGACGCGAACAGATTAATATCACAACAACTTACCGCAAATCTACATGCCTCTTACATTTCGTACACTGGTAAGATTTAGTTCCACTTCTCGATGCTTCTTTAACTTCCGGCACGTTTGACAGGAAAGAGTGACATATCGGCCAGATAAGCCATTTCCCACCAACTCTCTACAAAGGGTTTCTCCTGGGCAACAAAACAATGCAATTCAATCTATTGTTATTATCGGGTTCGTTACCCAGGTACCTGTTGAAGTTCTAGCAGGAACAATTTCATTCTCTAGCTGCTTATAACGAGCAAAGGATATTCCTTCGTGAGTTTTCCTTTATAATCTACATTCTGGACAAATATACGCTGATCCTTTATAGGTTCCGCATTGATCGCAATTGTCGGTGTCTTCCCATTCGTTTTTCTTCAGCCATTCTTCGTAAGTCATACTGTATGAATCGCGGCTGTTAAGGTAGTCTTTATTACTTAATTTTAAAGGGTTTCTCTTGCGTAGTGCCATCTTGGTCGCCTCCCTCTTTTCTAAAAATATTTGCAGAGCCGTTTGGAATAAGCTTGTTACTTAACGACAACATTTTTAACACAAACTACTTTTCTTTTGTTTTTCTTTCCTTTTGATGTTTTGTGATAAACCCCGCAATTTTGGCACAGCCTATATTTCACACCATCGATTTTGATTTTTACACCCATCCTTTTTCCTCCTTAAATTTATTTATATATACCCTCATCTTAAACTGCATTTCCTACCTGTTTCAGCACGTTTAAGATAAGAGGGGATACCTGGATTAATACATAGCCTAACCCTGCATTCTGAATCATTTGCCATCCTTTATCGGCCCGATTAAACATGAATTGAAAACAGGAGCCCACGATAATGACAGAAGCAATCGGGAAACTTAATGCAACTAATATATCAACTACCGGGTCCAGAACATGAGCGAGCGCTGATAATGAATGCTCTCCCATCCATTCTCCGGCTGTTGCTGGTACTGCCACAATGACAGGAGCGTTTGGATTAGCGAAAACTTTAGTCGTGGTTGCAATGAATCCAAGAGTGCCAACAGAGCCAAAAGTAGCTATAGGAAGAATGGCAGAACTTGCAAGTCTTATCGTCATGCCCCTCCTTTTCTTTTTGGCTTCTTTCTCCTTCGCTTTATACTCACCAGACATGAAATCATTGAACTTAATCTTCTTCATGTGGATCACTCCTTATCGAATGTCGTTAATGGTGTAAACCCTACTAGGCAATCCTTCACATAATTCTATAAGCTGCCTTTTCCTAAATTCCGAAGTCGTAAGCCAAATCAAAAGAGGGAAATATCCCAAATGCTCTGTAATCGCTCCATTTTCAAATAACCCTTTGTACTGCGTAATCTTCGCTCTGTTTGCCTTCATTTTTTGAAGTGAGTCGACCTCTAAAAAGTGATATTTTCCATTCGATTTAAACCAGGCATCACATACCACAGTAAATTTATCATCACGAATTTTCATTTCATTTTTCCATTCATGAGGATACCCTGCGAAAATATAGAAATCGTTTCTCATAAGGACATGATTGACGAATTTATTCTTTTTGCGTTCTTTTTTGGAATTAACATATTCCCGGCCATCTTTATTCAAAAAATAAATGGTGGAATTTTCTTCTCGGAATGATGATAGGAAAGGAGAAAGTTCTTTGAGGATGCGATTAGTGTTTCGTTTTGTCCCTAGCCTGTGAATAGTGCTTATTTGATCCCGATTAAGAAAATCCAGTTTCTTCAAACTTAACAACATTCTTTCTTGTCTCTCGCTCAATCTTTTCAAGGGGTTTTCCTCCTTTAGTCGGAATGATGATTGGAGTAATGGTTTCTTGGATAATGTCCTGTGTAATATGTGGGGTTTGAATAATGATTCGTTTATCGGCCATTTGATAGATAGCTCTGCCTTTGATTTCTGGAAGATTCTCTGCACCATCACTATCTAATACGACTCTGGAAGCTGTACCGGATTGTACTCTAAAGCAAAGCTTAGCATCAATATTTTGTTTGCATTGACGTGGGATAACGTCACCAGTAGGATATTGAGTCGCCAAAATAAGTCTAAACCCTAATCCAGCTCCTAAGCGTGCGATCTGGCTCATATATTTTTGACATTGGTGTTTATACAGCTTCTCTTCCTTGCTGACCGCTTCATCAGGATTTAATTCTCCGACTTCATCAATGATGACGAAATGGCGTTCAGTGATTCCGGCATCCTCTACCTTTTTCTTGCCGGCTTTCCTTAAAATTTCTTGCTTTTCTCTCATGATGTTATATGCATTTTCAAGTGTTTCCAAGGCTTCCTCTGGCTCGTAGGCGATTGATTCTGTCTGTTTGATTTTTTCATAGTCGCATAGTTCAACACCGCCTTTTAGGTCGATTAGGTGTAGTCTCACGTTGTCTGGCTGCTGTCTAAGGAGTGAATTGATAATGCAGTTAATGAGATTTGATTTGCCGTAACGTGTCGCACCACCAAGGCATAAATGAGGAACCTTTTCAAAGTCATGGAAAATCAATTTGTTTCTATCCCTTGTCGCTCCAAAAACAACGGTCCAGCCTTTCCCTTCAACAAATTCAACTTTTTCCGGCAATGGATCATTGTAAACTCGGATGAATAACACTCCATCGTAAGAAAGCTCTATTTCCTTCCTGTCGGTTAGTTTCTTTGTGTAAAGACCTTTGATACTGTTGATGATGTTTCGGTCTAATGTCAGCCCTCTAAGGTCCTTAAGCTCAATCTTTACTGAACGAGTGTTAACGCCAGCTTCTATGACTTTTTGCTTTGCCTGGTAATCTTCAAAACTTCTACCTAATGGGATGCGGTAACGATATTCTGTGCCCCACTCAAAATTTTTCTTTTTCAACAATTGAGTGGTTAGGGTCCGATTACCGTCTTTTACATTTAGTCCGCTCAAAGTAAAAATCTTATTGAGTTTTTTTGAATCGTTCCCTGCCCGGTTTTTTGATAAATAAGCTTTCAAAGAAATTGCTCCAAAAATTGTTGTCGAGACCACTTCGAAAATCATATTTGAATCCTCCTCCTTCCAACGCCACATCATTGGAACTTACATAGTAAGTTATCCCTTGGAATCGGCATAAAAAAAATAACGCCTTAAATCATTAATAAATGTGTATTTTGAATATTCCCGACCAAGCTAGCAAAGGAGATATTAATCGGGTATGTTAAAAGGTATTACGTTGAGGTTGTCCGCTATGCCTGTACTGTAAATTTTTTTTAAATAAAAATACAAATTATTTTTACAAGGAATTTGTACACAACAAGCGAATATCTATATTGAGGTGTTCGATATGAAAAGTAAAATAGGTTTTTGGATTGAAGAAAAGGGATACAGAAAAAAATATATAGCAAAACAATTGGAAGTAACACCTAACCAGATTTCAAATTGGATAAGTGGCCGTTCGTTTCCTACAATAGAAAAAGCATTTAAATTAGCTGATTTATTAGAAGTAAAGGTAGATGATCTATATGAACGCAAAAAAAACCCACACAATTAAGCGAAGGGCCAAGTACTAGAATAGTTTCAAAATATTAGGAGGTGGTACCTTGAACGATTTACTTGCAGCAAAACTAACAATAGCGCGCATTAAGGTTCAACTGCTCGATTTAGCTGGCGAGCTGATTGCCGATAACTTATCAGATAAAGAATACGCAATCAGCCTAATAATGAAAGTAGTGGAATATATTGATGAATACGATGTGAAGGTATGAGATATTAATTTACTATCTTAATGGATTAAGCCAGTAATAACGGTATTACTATTCGTATTGCTGGCATAAATTTGGAAAACTAGCAACGGTATTGCCGGTAATAAGCATGGAATCTTTAATACATACAGTCGCAGTTGATATTTCTCCAAAGCCGAATTAATGATTATGATAGTTTCACCTTGAATTGAATCTTTCGCGGCAAACTAATCTGCCTCTATAACGGAAGCGAATTCGGTGTCTAGTTAAATAAAAATACGCCAACCTCATCTAAGGCTGACGTTATTCTTAATATTCGTTTAGTCCACTACCTTTACTCCGACAACACTTTCGAATGCAACCCGCTCGAATTCACCAGGCTTCACTTCAATGAGAAGCTCATGCCTATTAGGTTCCACATAATGAACTCGGCCATTAATGTTATGTGTAAATCCGTCATTCCATACAGTAAGTTTTACAGAATGACCGTAATCCTTAGCGTAAATAATGCGTAAGTCGAACTCTTCTGCTTCATGCTCGTCAATGATTGGCTTCCTTTGCCGCTCAGTATCACGCCAAAAATCCTTCTGAGTCTTCGCTAATTCTGGCAATTGAAATGCTGCTTGCCATTTCATCATCCCGCGGTCGCGTATCACCATATAATCGCCTCCTTTCTTAATATTATACACGAACTTATGTTCTATATGTATACATAAAGGTATATAAGAAACAATATTAGGAATCCTCCATATGAAACCATCCTTTTAATTCAAGGGTGGTTTTTTATATAAGCTCCATGTTTGTCCATGTCTTTATAAGACAACCCTCATAATATATTAATATCCAATGATTAAAGTAAGCATTTACAAGAGCGTCTTATGGCGCTTTTTCTTTTTTCGTACATAAAAACGCCACCAGTTAAGGTGACGCAATGGTTATCGTTTAATCTTCCGTGGCTTTTTCAGTTTTACCAGTATTATCATTCATGGCGGAATACTTTTCGTGCTGGTTATTTGGCGTATTAGGAGACTTATAAACCTAACCATTCCCTGCCTTTACGCAGAGCTTTTGCTAAGTCAGAAGTGGTGTATTCTTTTTCCAAATTGATGGTGTTGAGTGAGTTGTAAAATTGGAGATTATACCGGCCATATAAACGGCAAGTGATTCGAACATACTCTTTGCCATTGTCCAGTTTCCAAGTACTATGTTCTTTAATCCATTTCGTCATCCACTGATCATTCCTATCATTTTATTCATATTGTAACAAAAAAAGAGCGCCCATGTTCTAACGGGTTCCATTACCTATCGCAAAATGTGAATTACACCCAAAAATGTAAAGTAAAATGCATATGAAATTGCACCGCAAAATTCGGTGCTTTTTGTTAATAGTCCAGTGCGATATGAACTGAGCTACTTCATAATTAAACCTCGGAGCTTCTTCATACAGATAGGTAAAGCTTTGAAATTATCGCCACCTTTTCCCCCTGTTCACACCAGTACGTGCGACTTTCACCGCATACGGCGTTCCAACTAATCCAATTCATTCAATTCTATGTATTGTTTAGATTGATGCTACTTTATTCCGCAATCATATGGCTTCATTTTTACATTTTAATCGAAGTTTGTTTAGCTTTTCTTTTTGCTTATTGTTGAGTTTCATGACTTTGAATAACTTCTTAATCTTTTCACTGTCCTTAAGATGGACTAGTCGATGAACTGTTTCATGGAGTATCACTAAATTTGAAAATGTATCATCTTTTGATAGATGATACGGATTCTTATGATGGCAGTGCCAATCACTGACGCCAAGCTCCACTCCTGTTACCGCACATTTCCCATATTGAGCAATAAACTTACTTATTCGATTGTCATTGTATTCGATTGACCGATTTGGAATATAGTTTTTCATAATTGAAAATAAAACCCTTTTGTTAACAGCCTTTAGACTTTTGTGGATTTTATCTCTACCTTCGGCAGTATAATTACATGATTCCTGCGAAAAGCATAAGTTTGTTTTATGCTTCTGGGCATATATGGGCACAAATACCATACTTTGTATTTTGTATAGTTTCGATTTATAACCTTTGTACCTTTTTTGTAGAGTTGTTGTCATCTCATGAAAATTCGCATCTGTTCTAAAAATCTTTAAACGATTATAAAGTGTTTTTCTTAGATAGAAGTTTAACTCATTCAAATTTGTTGTAATTTGGGTGGCTGCGGAATAGTAGTTTTGGATTCCCATTACAACTGTGTTGAAATGCCAGACCTTTTCTACACAAGGGTTCTTCTGGATAGCCTTAATTGCTTCTTTAATTTTATTAGAAACATTACTCTTAGCTTTTCTAGACATATGTGAATGGACTACATGGCCAAACCTAGTTTTTCCCTTCCTTATTACTTTAAAAGTAAAGCCGAGAAACTCGGAAGAGTTTTTCTTTAGGTTAATTACCTTTGATTTTTCATCGCTGGTTTCAAGGTGTAATCTTGTTTTCAAAAAGTCTTTTATGGCATAATTCATTCTTATTGCTTGAGAACGAGTTCTGCACAAAACTTTAAAATCGTCCGCATAGCGGACAATAAAACATTCTTTTAATCCAGATTTTTTAAGTCCTTGATACTTGATTCCACTCGTCTTATATTAAGTTGCTTTCGAACGTTTCCCACTGATTACTTATCCACCAATCAAGTTCATTGAGAACTACATTTGATAATATGGGTGATAAAATTCCACCTTGCGGTGTTCCTTTGGCTGGTATTCCTTCTCCATCAATCTCCGCTTTTAATAATCTTGAGATAATAGAGAGTAATAATTTATCCCTAATCCCCAATGACCAAAGCTGTTTCAAAAGCTGTCCGTGATTCACATTATCAAAGAAACCCTTTATATCGACATCGACACAATGATGAAGCCCAGCTTGATTGACAAGGAATTCGAACCTTGCTTTGGCATGATGGGTGCTTCTATTTGGTCGAAATCCATAGCTATGTTTATGGAATTTGGCTTCACAAATGGGCTCCAAAACTTGTAGAATGCACTGTTGGAAAATTCTATCCCAAATGGTTGGAATCCCTAAGGGTCTAAATTTTCCATTCCCTTTTTCAATAAACACTCGTCTAACCGTTTGAGGTTTGTAGTTTTTAAACATAATATGAACCGTGTTTATTACATCTTCCACAGATAAATGACAAAGATCTTTAATCATAAGATTATCCGTACCTGCCGTTTTACTACCTGTATTCCTTTTGATGTTTCGGTAGGCAAGACGAATATTTTCATTAGAACTCATCAATTCTATTAATCCATAAAACTTTTTACCACTGACACTTTGAGCATATAGAGCGTCAAAGCACTCCTGTAAGTTGTAATACTCATTGTGCCTCAGCTTCTTCCGTTTCAATAAGTCGGCAACTCCTTACGGAGTTAAACCTCTTTTAGTCTCACAAGAACCTTATTAATCGATAAAGATCTGTCTTACATGGTTGAATGAATCTTCATTAGTCTAGTGGCTATCCCTCCATGTTGATTAGACATTTCATTGGTACTGTGCCACCACTTTCACTGATATTAAGATAAGTTATACAGCGGTTATTCTCGCCACTGCTTTCCTTACCAACGTTTCACTGGGAGTAAGCCATCCACGTTATCAGCTTACAACGTTGAGTTATATCTATTATAGAAGGAACTTAGGTGCTTCCTGTAAGCCTGTTAGCACTCATACGCCTGTAACGTATCATGGATTTTTATATTAGTTATTCTTACTCACCCACGGCTAACCTCACAATTTGGTGATATACACATTTCTGTGTATTGTGCGTATAGACCCGTACATTCAGAAGTTCGTCAGCTTAACCTTTTTCTTTTAGGAGTATCTGCATCCTCACCATATTCAATCAACTCAAGCATCATGAACTACACCACTCCCTGGAGTTGGATTTCGGCAGCCTAACTGCTACGGTAGTTTCTCACGCCTTTTCGCCGAGCTTATAACACTATTATTCTTACTAAATCCAGTGCTATTCGACTAAGATAGAACCCTTCAGGGC
Organism: Neobacillus sp. NRS-1170; assembly: GCF_050468025.1. Taxonomy (NCBI): domain Bacteria; kingdom Bacillati; phylum Bacillota; class Bacilli; order Caryophanales; family Bacillaceae; genus Neobacillus; species Neobacillus sp. NRS-1170. The sequence continues at coordinate 106,155 of NZ_JBITPF010000027.1, forward strand.
GTTACCCCATCATTTGATTCTTCGATATAACCCTTCAGTTCCGAAAGGAACTGCCTAGGCTTTATCAGAGTAATGTAACCATCCTCCATTTAAACTAGGAACATTTCGCACAACTAACGCACCCGTGAATGATTGTAAAACAAGATTGGCTTAAAATAGCAATAATACCTTGAAGTCTCAAGGCGTTACTGCCAATGATGAATAATAAATATTTAATCTCTGCTGAAATCGGCCTCTTTTAATGGAACCATTTTTGTTTTGTTAACACTTTTATAGCCTAAATAACCTATTAAGCGATGTCGGCTGAACTGGACCGTATATAATGAACTATTCTTCGATTTTCGGAATTCAACTATTGATCAAATATATCGGACCCACACTCTTCGCCATAATATCCTTCTAATCTGGTAATGTAATCCGAAAATGGGTTTCTTCCGCTTTCATCCGGTTCAAATAAAATGAGAATTGAACTTCACCAGACGATTCATAATGTATTTTGTGATTCACCATCCGAAATGGACGGTCATGGCCGGGAATGATTCTAGTTACCCCTGACTTCAAAATCTTATGCTGGCTCGATTTTAGCTGCTCCTCTCCCCCAAACGTTCCTTTTGGAGCTGTCGTTCCGGGATAAACTTCCCATGCGTATTTCAACAAATCACCGCAAACGGCAGTCAGTGTTTCTTCATTTTCTTTGAGTAAAAGAGTGGCACTCCCGGGGGTATGACCTGGAGTCAGAACCACCTTGATGTTTTCGTTCAGGGCCATTTCCTCCTTAAAAAGAGTGAGTTCCCGCTGTTGCAATCGTTCCGTAATGTACTCAGGAATGAATTCATCACCTACAGCAGCTGCTTGGCCTTGAACTGCATAATCAAATTCTGCTTGACTAAGGACAATTTGTGCATTCGGAAATAAGTCAACATTTTGGCAATGATCGAAGTGCAAATGAGTTAAAAAAAGGAGGTTAACATCCTCCTGTTGAATACCATGATCCCGTAGAGCTTTCATGACCAAGTGGCGATTTCCGTAAAATCCGGTATCAACCAGGATTCTTAGATCCTGTTCCTCCACGTACGTCACGCTGGACCATCCGAGGGCCCCGTCGCTGCCCATTACCGGAACCCCTTTAATCAGCGGAATGATTTTACTCATACTAGTTCATGTCCAAATTTATTATATGTTTTCCCTGCTCCCGGATGCTGTAGAAAGTTAGCTTTAGCTAAGGATGCGGCTAGTTGTGACTCATAGAGCCCTTCTAGTTTTTTTGACGTTAGATCTTTCATTCAATTTCCTCCATAGTGCTTAATCATTCATTATCATCTCTGTCATCCCTTAGAATCCTTCATTAATATTTGTTGATGATGCACCTTCGTTTTTAATTTTATTAATATTCAAAAAATTCCTTTCCTGCAAATCACGTAAAATCTGAGGAAATTCCTTATCCAATTTATAGAACGAAAGTAGAATAATCTGAATACTCGTCAACGCAAGTGGGATGTAAATATACAATGTCTTAATGGATGTAATTGCGGCGTCCGATTGAACAGCCTGATTTCCGGCATAACCTCCCCATGCCAATACCCAGCCAATAAGTGCTGCTCCGATGCCCGCTCCGACTTTTGAACCAAAGCTAGTCGCACTGTACGTCAAACCTTCAGTTCGAAGTCCAGTCTTCCATTCTCCGTATTCAATGGTATCAGCAAACATTGCATATGCCGAAGCGGCAATTGCAGAATACCCCAGACCTCTGCAAGCGGCACCTACGATAATGAAATTAAGACTATTCGGATTAATCAACATGATAATAGATCCAATTACCGCAAGAACTAAACCGGCTCGGGCTACGTTTCGTTTTCCGAATTTTTTGAATAATGGAGCAGAAAGGAATATCCCAATTAGCACCGGCACAAGCTTGACAATGGTAAGCAATCCTACCAAATCTTTATTGTGAAAGACATATTGGGCATAATAAATGGTGGAACCGACTGTAATAGTTTGATATAAAGTTACTAAAATAAAAGTTAATACTAGAATACCCCCATATTTATTTTTAAACAGGGCTTGAACTCCGTCCTTGATTGGAACGTTTTTAGTTTCATCCACCGGTTTAACACGCTCTTTAACTGAGTAAAATGTCACATAGAACAACAAAGCCCCCAATACGCCATAAAAAAGGAAAGTGAGCTGCCACCCAAGTCCTCCACCTCCAAATGCTTCAACAATGCGTATCGTTGCAGTACTAACTAAAAGGGTTCCTGCGATAGAGAATAGCACCCGGAAAATGTTCAGTAGTGTGCGTTGGTGTTGATCCTGTGTCATTAATGAAGTCAGGGCACCGTACGGAACATTAATAGCCGAGTAAATAATGTTGACTAAGTTATAGGTTATGAAGACGTAAACAATTGTCGCTGTACTCCCCATTTCAGGAACGGAGAATAATAGTACGGCAGAAGCAGCGAACGGAATGGCCATCCATTTAATCCAAGGACGTGCTTTGCCATGTCTCGATTTGGTTTTATCAACGACTGCACCTATCCCAAGATCAATCAGACCGTCTAAGATACGTGAAGCGAATAAAACTGTACCAATGGTTGCAGCTGCTATTCCTGCAACATCAGTATAAAAGTAAGTCAAAAACGTAGTCATCGCCGTAAATATGAGGGTAGAGGCAAAATCCCCCAGTCCATATCCAACTCTTTCTTTAAATCTAATTTTTGATGTATCCATTGATCTAACACCCTTTACTAATCAATTTTTATTTCTGCAAATTCGTTGTATTGAGATGTATAAGCAACCTGTCCAAGATCACTTTAGTATTTGGAAGCACTCTTAATTATGGGGAGCATTAATTGCCTTCAGAAGCTAGTACGATCTCCCACTCATGGATTTCGTATTCTCGGGCCCCCAACATAATATACGGATCTTGCATGACCATTTCTTCCACCTGTGCCTGATTCTCGCCTTTGTAAATGACGAGACCGCCGGCACCGTCCACGAATCGGCCGTTGGCGAAAACGGTCCCTTCCGACCTGCGCTTCGCTAGATACTCCAGATGCTCGGGCCGAAACTTCTGACTTAACTCCGGATCCTTCATGCGTAGAAATACGGCAAATGTCTTCATGCTATTTCACCTCCATTAGCTAATCGATATAAAGCGCTGTGATCTTCCCTGCCAAAGCCGAGCTCAATGAGCTTGTCGAAGCGATCGGCCATCTGCCAGGTCAAACTAAGAGGAATTCCGATTTCTTCTGCGAGCAGCAATGCGTTATTCAAATCCTTCTTATGCAGATCAACTCTGAACCCGGGTATGAACGTTCCATCCGCCATGTTGTTGATCTTGTTATCTAGAACACGGCTGGCAGCGAGACCGCTCTTGATCGCTTCGTAAGCAATACGTGGATCTATGCCTGCTTCTTTGCCGAAGGCAAGCGCTTCCGAAACGGAGGCGATGTTGACCGCGACCATGATTTGATTAATCAGCTTCACCGTGTTACCTGCGCCGATTTCACCGACTCGGGTGATTGTCGCGCCTATCTTATCTAAGATTGGTTTCATACGCTCGAAGATGTCCGCTGAACCGCCGACCATAATCGCGAGTTTCCCTTCGATTGCCCCGATTTCACCGCCGCTGACGGGCGCATCAAGCATAGCGCAGCCTTTTTCAGCTAGCTGCAGAGACAGTCGGCGAATGACTACCGGATTGATCGAACTCATTTCAATCACAATTGTTCCCGCACGAATACCTTCGAGCACACCTCCGCTGCCTGCTAACACTTCTTCCACCTGTGGTGAATCGGGGAGCATCGTGATGATCACATCCGCCGCTTCTGCGACGCCTTTCGGTCCGCTCGCCGTTTGAGCACCAAGCAGCACGAGCTCGTCCATAGACGGACGGCTGCGATTGTATACGATCAGCTCGAATCCGGCCTTGAGCAAATTTTTCGCCATCGGCTTGCCCATAATGCCGAGACCAATAAATCCGATTTTCATAACGTTTACCTCTCCTAAAAATTCGCTTATAAAAAAATTTGCATTATTGCTCCAACTCAATCAGCAGCGCTTCCCATACTTTCAATTCTGGAAGCGTTATGGTCAGGTCCCTGCCGGTTTGTGTGAATTCTAGCTTTTGCTCCGATTGAAGCAGCCGAACCCCTTGTACCGTTTCTTCCGGCTTCAGCCTGACCGCGATGTTGATTTGATGAAGCGGAACATTTACAGACAGCGGTCTGTGTCCAACACCGTTAACCAAATTGACTAGTATTTTGTCATGCTTTCTGAAAACGGCCAGTTGTAATCCCTGATAGCTAGAAACCTCAATAAACTTGTCCTCGCCCAACAGAAAATCAATCGTATTCTTCATTAATTTGTAGTGATCTTCCATCCTGAATTCGGTGATTAAACGGCTAAGGGAAAATGTCAGATAGATCGCTTTACCCTGTCCATAGCTGTTAACGATACAAAGCGGAAGATTGGTATGAGTCACAGGGATAGAGGCTCTTTCCGGAGGAGTCCCTACGCCATCCAGCGGCGAAAACGGAGGAACAAGGGTAGCCAGCACCGTTGCTCCATCCCGAGTACTACAGTAAGCGACACTGCCGCGATGGGCGATCAGCTCCGTTTCCTCCAGATTTCTCTGCAGCGGATTTTCGCTTCCTTCAAACCGCAAATAGGATGCGGCCAAGGCCTCGCTTGTTATCACATCGCGATTAATCCCGAGGAGATCGTACAGCTCGCTGAACTCGCCTGGTACGCTTCCTTCAACAATTACATTCCCGCCCTGCCGCACATATTCGCTTAAATGTTGGACAAACGATTCGGTAAACGCGAATTTGTCCGGAATTACGACCACTTTAAAGCCTTTCAGTCTGTCCACAGTAGCCTGCTCCTTAAGCAGGACGTCAAACGGTACTTGATTATTGAGCAATCCGTCCGCCCATCCCTCCCCTGGCTGGTCAGAATTCCACATGAGCACTACCTGGGACGCGGATTCCGCTTCTTCCAACATATCTTCGACTTTTGCGACCATGTGATTTACAGCCGATATGGTTTTCAAGATGCGCTTGTCTAAGATCGTATCCGGAATCCCTGTAAGCGAATGCAAGATATTGCCTCCGTGAGCTGGGACTTGGCTTAACCAGAACAGATATTCTGCTGAAGGAAGGCCGGTATGGCGCCAGTCCATACCAGGACTTGAATGAACTATGCCATATGGAGCAGGCTTATGCGGCAAGGATCTGGCCAATTTAATACTTACGGCAGGATACCAATTTTCCATAATGTTCTTGTGCCCTTTCGAAAGAGCGTTCTGGTACTCAGTACACAGCATATCGGCCGTTCGTTCCCGCTCAAGCAGATTCTCGTGTGTAACATAGCCAAGCAAGGACCCGGCAATTCCTGTGACTGTTTTGGGAATATAATAAAGGATAAGCGGTAAGTCTTTGTTTTTTTGCTTGATTAGACTATAAATATTTTCCATGTGATCAGTCACGCAAAGCGACTCCCACGATTCCTCATGGTCTGCTGGATTCGTCGGAAGCTCTTTGTTATAGGTTTGGCGGTATTTTATTTGGCAGACTTCGCAGTTACAAGGAACATACAACGGAGCATTTAAAAAAATGCCGTCGATGTTGTATTTCGATATAACTTCATCAAGCACCGGCATTGCGACTGCTTCATTGCGATAGGCGCCGTTGACACAGGTAAGCATCAGTTGAGACCATTGCCCGGTGCGTTTGGAGCCGAGAGAGACCGGCTCCTTTTGCGGGTTCCGCGCAAACCATTGAGGACGCTCGAGATATATACGGTCGTCGGCCATAAAGAAATCAAATCTGGCTATAAATTTGATATCCCGCTCATGACAAGCTTCAATTACACGGGCAAGAAGATCATATTCGGGCAAAAACTCATTCACATGATGGTAAGCCACTTCGGAGCGGTACCAGGCATAAATGCCTCCGACATTAAAGACGAGCGAGTTGCCCCCCATTTCCTTCACCTGGTCGGCCAGCTTTTCCGGATTGATTAAGGCAGTATCTTTTACCTGAAGATTCATTTGTATGGTACGCAGCGGTTTTTGCCACCATAGGTTCGATGCTTTACTTTTCATTTTGTTACTCCCCTTTTATATTGAAATAACCCTTTGACCAAACCTAGCATGACGCCTTTGGCGAAATGCTTTTGTAGGAACGGAGTCTCTCTACTCTAGTACGATTAATTCATGGTCATGTAGTTTATCGATACGAATCGTTATCAAGGAATTTTTGATTTCAGGTTTTACTTCCACGCCACTAACTTTCATACGGGCATATGTCGGAACAAACTCATCAACTTTCAAAGAAATGGTAATAGGACCTACCGGCAGATATTCCTCTAAATAGCCTGGATTCTGATTGCACCCACTGAGATTAATCAGGTGGAAAATCAGTCTCCCGTTTTGACGATATAGTTTACAGTCTAAGTATCCTGGTCCTTCAACTCGAAAAGGCAAATTATCATCAGCTGCCCACTTTACTGCATTCGCCAGCAAATCACCAAGATCCGGCAAATGTGTGCGTCCATAACAACGGTCCACATCCCCGGCAAAGTAAAAAATACGTCCACCTGAAGCGTGTTCTCCCGCAAACATAACTGGGATATCCGTCTGTGGCTCCCTCATCCAGCTGAATTCCGGCGGATAGATTGGATATGACGGAATATAGGTGGCGATTGTTTTCATCTGTTCGTTTGCATGTACTCTATGGACATTTCCTCCAAATGGGAGAATATCTGTATTTTCAAACCCGCTTAAAACAGAATGGCGATCATGAGGAAGTCTGAAATAATTGTGTGCTTCAAAGTTTTCTAAAGTTTCCAAACTAAAAGTATGCTTACCAACGGCTCCAACGACACTGTTTAGATGGTTGATACCGGTAATCGATTGCAGCGGGAATTGATCTCTAGCATTTCCCCACTCGTCTCGTGTAGCTGTAGCCCCGGTAAAGAGCAAACTGCCGCCGGATTCTACAAATTGCCGGACTGCCTGGCACTGAGAATCGGTCATTGCCGCCAGATCAGGTAAAATTAAGACATCCAGGTGTTTCGCATCTCTTGTAATGTGGTCAGCATGTACTGGGATAAAAGGTATCCTCGCACGAGTCAATGCCCTGACAAAGCCTTTCCAAGGGAGTGAAACTTTTTCCTCTACATCATCACGTCCATAAAACTCCGTATTCTCCTGAGACCAAACCAGTCCAATATTCGCGACTGGTAGTCTATTATACAAATAGGCTTCATTCTTCTCCTGCCATTGCATGACGGGAGGTGCATTGTCAAACTGTCGTCTGTCCTCTTGAACTCCGCCAATGTGATGTAAACAAGGAGAGATCCCACCGGCAATTCCTTCTATCATCCATAACCTAGTTTCTTCTGGAGGGTTGCTGCCTTGTCGAAACACCCGTTCTCCACGTAAAACATAATTAGCCGTGCATTCGGGAATGACGATATTCCACCCTGCAACACCATGCAAAAGATGGCCATTAAGACCGTTCTGCTCAAAACCTACATTATCTCTCCTAGCTTGATGGTCACAAATGATCATTTTTGCCCGTTCTCCGACTACTTTCAGGTCACAGAAGGAGTTTGCTTGCATGATTGCATTGGCATTGAACATTCCCAACCATAAACAATCAGGGCCGCCGAAATCCTGTGTAACTTGATTAAACAGGTCCCAGTTCTCCATACGGCAAGCATAGCTCCACTTGATCCATTTCTGATAAATGTGATCATTCCAGTCTGTAGATGCTGGAAGATCGAAGCCAGAATCCTTCTTAAATTTCCTTTTGCAGTTTTCACAATGGCAAACGATCTTATAGGGGGCTCCAGTCCAGTTATTATCCGTAAAACCGTCTGGTTGATAGGTTCTTATAATTTCTTTGAGTACTTGAGGTATATACTCTTTATAGTAAGCACCGTTGACACAGGTGATATAGCGTCCGCCTGCTTTGACTGGTTCACCGTCAGCCTTCACTACAAACCAGTCGGGATGAGCGTTATAAAACTCCTGCATTGCACTGCTACTATCCATTCTGGCTAAAACAGTCAACCCTTCTTTTCTAGCTTCCGTAACAAATTTACCGAACAAGTCCTTATCGCCTAACCCCTTCGCTTGATACTGAAGTTTAATAGAACTAGGATAATAAGCTACGATCCCGCCAGCATTAATAATGACTCCTTGCGCTCTCGTTTTATGCCAATACTCTTTCCACCAGTTCAGGTCACAATGGATGGGATCCATTTCTGAAAGATTTGTTTGAACCCAGCGGAAAGTGCGCTTGTACCATGGAATTTCGGTTCCTGTTTCATTATTCATAAATAACTATGTCCTCCAATACGATTTTCTACGTGTATTTCACGAATGTTCTTCAAGTCCTTTTCATGCTTATCATCTTCGTGTTAGATAGCGTTTTCTTCCATTTATTATATTTTTTATTTTTTAAAAATTATGGTATATTTTGTAGAAAAATAGTAAAAATACTAGATTTGTTTTCAGAAAAATTAAAAAAATACAGATAAAAAGCGAGGAATTTGTAGTGGAAGATTTAGAATTTGTTAGTAAGCTAATTTTTGACACATATAAAATCCCCATCTATTACGTAGATGACAAGGGGGACTGGTTATTTGAAATCTCACATAATAGTCAGCCTAATCCGTTATATCCCTCAAAAAAGGATTTGGTAGGCAAGCTATTTTTTAAAGATGACCCCCATCCGTTTCCAGTATTTCGAACGACTGTCCTGCTTGAAACCTTTTTCTCAATCAGCCTCCGGTCTGCTGAACAATTTAACGGGAGCCTGATTGTCGGCCCTGTTCTTACCTCAAGGCTGCAGGAGGAATCGATTCGAGGGCTCATCAACGATTTGCAGCTCAAAGTAAAACAGGATGAAATGATTCAGTACTATCAATCTCTCCCTGTCATAAGCAATTTAAATTTTATCAATATGAGCATGCTCCTCTATTACATGCTTTATCAGGAAAAATTAGACTTGGTTGATATCCAGCAGAACAAGGTAAAGCTCGAGCTCGAACATCCAGAGGTCATTGTCTCTGAAAGACGACAAAATTCAAGAACTTATCGCAATCCACTGGTGGAAAGGAAAGTTTTGGAGTGCATAAAAGAAGGAAAAAAGGATGAAATCCGTAAAACTTTACGGGCATTACGCGAAACAGGGGAGAGAGGGGTTCTATCGAAAACTAGTCATTTACGAAGCAAAAAAAATATTGGTATTGGAGGGGTTGCATTAGTATCTAGAGCAGCTATAGAGGGCGGTCTATATGCTGAAATCGCTTATAACTTAAGTGAATTATTTATCCAAAACATCGAGGAAATGAATGATGCGAATGCCATAAGCCCCTTTGTCGAGAATGTGTGCCTTGAATTTGCCGAACGGGTAGAAAAAAGTAAGAAGCATAAGTATTCTAAACCAATCAATGCCTGCCTAAATTATATCTTCACCCATCTTTATGAGGATATTACCATCCCCCTTTTAGGAGAAATTGCGGGAATGAACCCAAGTTATTTGTCTGTTCTTTTCAAAAAAGAAGTTGGAATGACATTAAAAGAATATATTCAGTCTGTGAAAGTGGATGAAGCCAAGAGCCTCATGACCTATACTAGTCGTTCCCTTACAGAAATCTCCAATTTGCTAAATTTTCATGACCAAAGTCATTTTACAAAAATCTTTAAAAAATTTGCTGGTGCGACACCGAAACAATTTGTAAGAGGGTTTGTCGAACGCAATTGATGAATTATTTAACAAACATTAATTTTATGGTCTGATTTCGAAATATTGGTCACTTTTTATTTTTATCTGCACTCCCAAAACCCTTCAAAAATAGAGTAGGCACATGAAATATTCATGCGCCTCTTTTCACAATTTATTTTATTCTTGGAAACAAATTATTTTAGTAAATCAGGCTGTTCTTTCACAATCCGATCCCATAAAGGCTGGAACTTAAACCAACCTGCATCTGAATGACCAATCTGCTTGGCAGTTATCGTTGCGTGTTCATCATCAATGAGGATTGGTGTCCCAGCGGCTTCAGCCAACAATTGCGCTTGGCAGGAACGCTCCATTGTAATAAACCACCAGGCTGCTTCATCAACGGTTTGTCCGACGGTTAACAAGCCATGATTGCGCAAGATGGCGGCTTTATAATTTCCTAATGCCTTTGCGATTCGCTTCCCCTCCTCTGTTTCTTTGACCACTCCGGTAAAATCATCAAACAAGGTGTGGTCTTGATAGAATGCACATGCATCTTGGGTTATTGGATCCAATAAACGGCCTAAAGAAGACCAAGTTTTTCCATATACAGAATGAGCATGAGCGGCAGCAATCACGTCAGGACGGGCAGCGTGTACTTCAGAATGGATTGCAAATGCTGCTAAATTTAATGGGCGGTCCCCTTCTACCACTTCGCCATGATGGTTGACTAGGATAAGATCTGAAGCCTTAATCTGGCTGAAATGCATACCTAAAGGGTTCACCCAGAAGTGATCCTCAAATTTTGGGTCCCTTGCTGTGATATGACCAGCCACACCCTCATCAAACCCGAACTTGGAGAACAAGCGAAAGGCTGCTGCTAGGCGTTGTTTACGATGTTGGCGCTCCTCCTCTACAGTAGTAAACGTGTGTTTTTGAATTATTGACCGGTAAGTTTTCATGATTTCCTCCTGTTTATTGATAGCGTTTTCTCCCATTTATTATATTTTTTTTAAAAAAAGAATTATGGTATATTTTGCAGAAAAATAGTAGAAATATCGTATTTTTCATAAAAATTAGAAAATATGGATAAATTAAATTCATTTGACCAATATATTGTTCCTAATGGCCAAATGTTTTTCTTTTTTCCATATTCATTTTCTTCTAAATCCAGTGCATACCCATTCCGCTTAACATCCGCCATTGCTTGGTATCGGTGGCCAAAAATCTATTTCTGGATGCGGATTTGGGCCCTTGCATTGTGCTATTACTTACACTAATGTTGGTTTTTTCTTTTCTACTTTTTCTTCTAATTTCCGTTTTGCTAAATTTCTAAGCGTTTGGTCATATTTCACAAATGTATCTTCTAGGCCTTCTAAAAAGAAGAAAAGGCCTCCCACCAGTTCAGTAAACTGATAAAAGACCTTCTCTGATTACATGGTTTTGGTGAAAAAAGAGATCATTTTTTGCTAACTATGAGCAAAAGTATGAGCATTTATCTTTATTCCACTTAAAAACCCCTATTTAACAAGGCTTTATGATGTTTATTACATCATGCCGCTCATTCATTTTGAATCTTAATAGAAAGAAATATTTTAGAAAAAACCTTATTAAAAGCTGCTTTGACTGCTATAAGATAAACTTTTTTAAATATCCACTAAAAATTATGCGGACAAACTTGCGGACAAATTATTTCAAAGAGCGTATTTTTTACGCTCTTTAAATTGTATATAAAATAAGAAGAAACATGGAGTAAAACAATTATTGTCATTTCATGGTTTAATTAGCTTTATAAGCACAAACGAAAATGATTTTTTATACTGTTCTATATGTTTCGTGGTCAAAATGTATTCACAGAAATATGGAAGAGTAAGCTGCTCCGTCACACATATTATCGTTAGTTTGCCATTCTTCCACATTCATCATTGTTATTGTTATTGATTTGAAACTTGTGATTAATATTGCTGTATAGCTGAATGACAAGATGCCCTTCAATTGGATAAGCTGTTCTCTTTTGAAATACCCGCAACTTATAGAAACAATAAATAAGCACTGCATTTCTCCATATAGGAAATCGCAGTACTTATTTATTGTTATTACAACAACCATGCTTTTATTTCCCCAAAAAGTTAACTGGTATTTAACGATAGTTAATTATCAAGTATTATACACTATTATTATTAAAAGTTATAATATAAAAAATATTATAAATTTTTTAAAGATATAATATTTTTATTATTTTACGATAGATTAGGAGAGTTGAAATGAAGAAAAAACAAACTAGAAGAATTCTTGCAGGAGCTCTACTTGTTGGAATGACATTATCACAAGTGCAACCGTATAACGTGGTAGCACAAAATAATATTAGTTTAAAATCAACTGATACTATTAACCTACTTAATAAACTGACGCCAGCACAACGTGCAGCTCTACCGCAGTTAGAAGCATTAAACCAAGAAGGGTTACAGTTAACGAAAGATGAAAATCTTAACAGTTCTGAATCTGTATCAGTTATTGTACAGTTCAAGAACCAACCACATAAAGTTGCTGTATTGAAAGCGGCTTTAGATGGGAAAGTTTTATCTGATACTCAAGCAAAAAATAATGTTGATAATGACCATGAAGCATTTAAAAATGATTTAAAAGCTACATTTAAAACGGAAGCAGATGGGTCTTACAAAGTAAAACGCGAATTCAAAAATGCATTTAACGGAGTTGTGTTAGAGGTTTCTGCAAACAAACTAGAAGAATTAGTGAAATCTGAATCAGTTCAAGCGATTTACAGTAACTCAGTTGTAGAAGTCGAAGACCCTATCCAAGCGGATGCTACTTCAAAAGAAGCAACAGGAGAAGGGATGGCAGCAGAACGCTCTTATCTAAATGTAGATAAACTACATGAAGAAGGCTTCACAGGAAAAGGTGTAAAGGTAGCTGTATTAGATACTGGAATTGACTACAATCACCCTGATCTTAAAGCAGCATTTAAAGGCGGTTATGATTTCATTGACAATGATAATGACCCAATGGAAACAACCTATGCTGATTGGGTAAAAGCTGGTAAGCCAGGAGGAGCTTCTGCATCAGGTTCTTACGTAACAGAACATGGAACACACGTATCTGGTACGATTGCAGGACGAGGAACAGCAGATAGTCCTTATGCAACGACTGGTATCGCTCCTGATGCTGACCTTTATGTGTATCGTGTTCTTGGTCCTGGTGGTGGCGGTGAAACTGAAGGAATCGTTGCAGGGATTGAACAAGCAGTTACAGATGGCATGGACGTTATGAACCTATCATTAGGTGCTAACTATAACGATCCTTTAACACCTGAAGCAATTGCAATTAACAATGCAGTATTAAGTGGTGTAACTGCTGTCGTTGCCGCTGGTAACTCAGGGAGCGGAATGTACACAGTAGGTACTCCAGGAAATTCACCATTAGCACTAACGGTTGGTGCAAGTACTGTTCCAGGCGAAATCGTTACAATGAAATCAACTGTCGATAATCTAACTTCAGACTTACGATTAATGGCAAAAGGATATGAAGATGATGTAACCAAATTCTTAGCACCAGCTCAGCCATTCCAATTCGTATATGTTGGATTAGGTCAAGGGTCTGATTATACCGGAGCAAATACTAGAGTAGACGGAAAAATCGTTCTTGTTCAAAGAGGAACTACTACGATAAACGATAAAATTTTACAAGCGAAAAACCGAGGCGCTGCAGGTGTTATTGTATTTAATAACAATCCAACTGAAGGGCAATTACCTTTCAACTTAGGTATTGGACAAGATTTTATCCCTTCTTTCTCTATGACGAATGCAGACGGGCTTGCTTTACTGGAAAAACTAAATGCTGGTAAAAATCAAATTTCGTTTAGTGATCAAGGAAAACTATCTACTCCGGGAGATACTCTTGCGGACTTCAGTTCTCGCGGACCATCTCGTGTTACGTATGATATCAAACCTGAAATTGTTTCTCCGGGAGTAAACGTATTATCAACGGTACCAGGTTTTATTAATAGCCCAAATGATCCGACTAACTTTAAATATGCCTATCAACGTATGTCGGGTACTTCAATGGCTACTCCTTTTACATCAGGTGTTGCAGCATTAGTATTACAAGCAAAACCATATGCACAACCTGAAGATGTAAAAGCAATCTTAATGAATAATGCTGACCCATTAAGCAAGCCATACAGTGTATACGAAGTTGGAGCTGGACGCATTAATCCTTATAAGGCAATTCACTCTAATTTTGAAATTATGGTAGACGAAAAAGCACCTACAATCGTAGATGAAGAGCAAAAATTAATAAACGAAAAAACAGGTGCATTAAGTTTTGGAAACAAAACGTATAACGGCGAAGATTTATCAGTTACCCGTCATGTAACGTTGATTAACAATGACGAAATTCCAAAAACATTTAATGTAAGTGTTAAATTCAATACAAATTTACGCGGTTCAAAGGATGAATCTTTAAACAAAGTAACATTAACTACAAATACGAGTATCACAGTGAATAAATATTCTAAAAAGAATACACCGGTCGTGTTACAAATTCCAAAAGCAGCTGAAAAAGGAATCTACGAAGGATATGTGGTATACACGAACAAAGATAACCCTTCAGAGTCATACGAAGTTCCTTTCGGTGTTCATTATGTTGAAGCAGGTTTTGAAAACTTTATATTATGGAGACAATCAGGACCAGAAAAACTGACAATGACAAGTCAAAAATACGAACCATGGACTGGCGCTTATTTAACCCTAAAATCTCATATGAAAAATATCGATGCGGTTATCTCAGATGCAAACGGTAATGATTTAGGTTATATGGGTACATTTAATGGTACGTTAATGAATGAAGGTTCTTTATATTATGCAGCTGACTTCTACCGAGGATATTACTACCCGTTCACAAATGATCCAGACAATCCAATCGATTCCAACGTTGACAATCTTGTCGTACCAAAAGCAGGACACTACAAAATGAAATTAATTGGAACAGACGACAACGGAAAAACGTATGAAACAACACAAGACTTCTTTGTTGATGGAACAAAACCAAAATGGGATATGCACATAGAAGGTGAAATTCCAGGTAAACAAATCGTTGAATACAAAGATGGACAAACTCTTCTTGGTTTAACAGCTAATATTACAGATGACAACGTTGCGCTAAAACAAGCAATCGGAATCAATGCTGATCAAACGCAAAACGAAATTTATTACAGCTACAACTCTTTCTTACCAAATGGCAATTTAACACTAGACAAAGATGGTAATGCAAAAGATGAAATTGCGATGATTCCTCAGGCAACAGTTACAGATTTTAAAGTCGAAGGAATCGATGAAGCATCAAATGGTTATATGCAAAAACAATACTATTTTGTAAATGAACATACGCCATATGTACATGTTCAGCCAAACTTCCCGACAACACACAATCGCATGAATCTAGAAGCAGGCAAAACGTACACTATGACAATAACGGCTAATAACGTTAGTAAGTTAATGAAAGCCAACTACAAGTTCCAAGATACAGTAGCAACTAAAATTACAAACATTGCGTTAAATCCAGAAGCACAAAAACTTGGCGGTACGCTAGATGTTAAACAAACAACAGTAGGAACTTCAACTTCATCAGATGTTACAGTAAGCTTTAATGGTGCTGTAGATGGAGATATTCAGATGGTTGATTTAACGGTTCAAGTTCCAACAGGAGTATCACCATTTAGTTTAGTAGGATTTGATCTAAACAGAGTAAAATCGACTTTTACAAATGTAGATAATGTATCAACTAAACCATTTACAGATTTACCATCAATCGTGGTTTTAGCAGACCAAACAGGAGTAAAGGGTTTCGTACAAGCACAAGGATTGTTAAATGCACAAGGTGGTAAAGACTTTACAAGAGATTTCTCGAAAATCTCTCCAATTGTAACGGTTACTGACAGTAAAGGTAAAGAGGTTAAAACGGAAGTAGTCACTAAAGGTGGACAGTTTACGATTGTTGGAATTGACCCATCCAAAGATGATTACCTAATCAAACAAGATATTCCAGGACATTTCAATACGTATAAAAAGTTCAATACTTATACTGAATTTGACGGAAAAATTTCTGGAAGCTTTGTTAATAATGTAGGTTCAGCAAAAATTCCATTAGCAACTGCTGGTGATGTAAACAAGGACGACGTAATCGATATTAATGATGCTCTAGCCATCCAATCCGCTTGGGGAACAAATAACCGCAATGCAGATATCAACTTCGATGGTACTGTTGACGCAAAGGACTTTGCGTTCGTTGAAAAGAATTTCTTAATGCAGAATCCTTGGGTTCCAGCACCACCAAAGCCAACTGAAAAATACAAAGGTAAGACGTTAGAAAGTATTAAAACAGAATTAGCAGATAAATAATAAGTTAAAATTGTAGCCTGAACATCAGCGCCTTTTCAGCGTCTGTTGATCAGGCTACTTCATTTTTATTAAAAAATAAGCAAATATTAACAACACAAAAAACCACTCCCTAATTTTTATAGGAAGTGGTTATTGCTATTCATATAAATTAATTCCGTGACTGCTTCACAGAATGGGGGAATTACATCATTCCACCCATTCAACAATATATAAAATAGAAGAAAATGAAATATAAAAATGCGCTGTATATCAACAATTTTAGAGTTTAAATTTAAATAAGCTTATATAGTTTAGAAAAATTTTGCGGACAAATATGCGGACAAAAGCAAAAGCCTTCTCCCTAGAGAGGGCTTTGCTTATTTAACAATTAGCACCCCGTTAGCTTAAGTACAATTTTTCACAATCTTACCTTAAGAATATTATTTTACTTTGTTCGTCATTAAAATATCTCTTCTCTGGACAACGCTACGAACAATATGAGTAGGATTAGATTGACTAATTTCTTCAATAGAACCGTATCCATAAGTTACTCCAATTGAATCAATACCAACGTTTTTTGCACCAATAATATCGTGCTTACGATCTCCCACCATAATAAAGTTATCAAGCATATAATCTTTAAACTTTTCAAGTATGTATTGGATAATTTCAGTTTTAGATGTTCTCGTACCATCAAGATTACTTCCAACAACGAGATCAAAATAATGATCAATATTAAAATATTTAAGAATTTGTTCTGAAAATACTGTAGGTTTGGAAGTTGCTACGATTAAGGTATATTCTTGTTCTTTTAATGATTTTAAAAGTGGTGGTATATTGGGATATAATTCATTTTCGAACATACCCTTTTGCTTAAATCGTTCTCTATAAAAATCAATTGCTTTTTGTGATTTTTCCTCACTAAAACCGTAATATTCAGCAAAGCAAATGAAACCTGAAGTGGTGGTCCAATAAAACATTCAAGTTTATCAAGATTAGTTTCAACAATGCCTAATTTCTCTAAAGCATATTGAACCGATTTAGTTATACCTACTTTCGGGTCCGAAAGTGTGCCGTCTAAATCAAATAAAATTATTTTGTATTTCCTCATATAAATTACCTCCTGAATCATTAAAAGCAAACCTCATTGTATCATAGAAATTTTAAAACAATTCAAAATAAATAAACCACTTACTGAACAAATCTGCTCCGTCATTGCAATAAAAAAAGCCACCAATATGGCAGCTGGATCCTCAACTCTAGCACCCGTTTGCTCTAATACAGTAAAATAAAGATGGAAGAGCGACTTAGTTCTTTATATCAAGAGACTCCATTTTCGTGTTTAGCTCTTTGACTCAAAGGCGGATAGACGTGCCTCTAGTTTTGCTAAATTCGCATGAAGTTGATCATTTTCAGCCATGAGTTTTTCGTTTTTCTCGTTTAAACCTTTAATAGCAGCCAAGGCTACACCGTGCAAATCTGTGCTTGAAATATTAGTCTCATCATCTAGGTTCGGAAACGAATTTAAGATGATTTATTTAAAAATACATTCCAATATATTGTAATAATTGAATACTGGCTTGGCGGTAGGATTTTTAAGGAACGCACTCTTGTTAGGATTTAGGAATAATGTCTACGAAGTTTTCGTAGTGGTCAAGGTATGTTTCAGTGTAAGTTAAAGGTGGGAACAGCGTGGCACGACGAAACATCTTCTCCGCTTCTTCTTTAAGAATATATCCGGCATCTAAATAATCCGTAAGCTTTTCACGAAACGCGTTCAAATATTCATTGTGGGTATTGAAGCCCAAACTCTGAATGGTTTTCACATTTTCATAGGTGCCTAATAGATTACCAATACCAACATTAACAATATAGTGCGCCTCGCCGAGCTCGACAAATGGCAGACGCGGAACCCGATGCCCGCTTGCATTTACAGAAATGGCATTACCATTCCCATCTTTAACAAGGGTGCCGTCAACGGCTGCTAATAAATGGTGGCTCAAAGGTGGTCCTATGCCTATACGCACCCAATTGTCCCCTTGAAGAAAGTGTGTGCGCAGCTCAGAAGAATAGCTAGCTGGCGTTTTTCTATTTGAAGGTGTAAGCGACGCAAATACTAAGTGATCTGGGATGTGAGGGGAACCTGCAATAGCATATAAACGATATTGATTCATCGCGATACTACGATCCACGAATTCTGAAGAGGCCCCCTCGAATTCAGAAGTGACAACAATTACCTTGCCATCAAAGAGTCCACCCGATATTGCTGCTTGTGGATCATGTCCAGATGCAATGAATGGAAGTGCAAAATCAAAAACCCCTTTAGCATGTTCATCGGCAATTAAACGGAGAACAGGGTGAGAGGAATCCGAGAAACCAGTAATATACCGTTGTTCAATGTCTCCTAGAATTCGTCTTGCAATTGGATCTATTTTCAGAGCCTTGGCAAATTCCGAAATAATCTCGTCGTCAGTTTGACCATCTCCTTCATTGAAACCACCATTGATGAATACTCCGGGCACATTAGGATCAAGGATTCTGCCATTTCGACCGCCAATGGTCGTTGTACTCCAGCCGACACCTGCATGTGAAAATCCACGAGAGAATAAAAACTCCTCCCCCAAATAGAACACTCGTGAACCAAGTGCAGTATTGAAATGCGGGGGTTCTACCAGGACAGTCTGATTTCCTTGTTCGGGATATACAGGGGCAGTAATCCGATAGGGCACACGAAATGTATCCTTATTCTTAGAGGTATGTCCCGAAAAAATTCCATCATATTGCATGTACTCAATACCTCCAAAACCACCAATCCGTCTCTCGCTCGGCTCCTCTAATCTAGTTTGATTTCCCATATTTTTTCATCCTTTCTTCTTTTATGTTTTGTAGAACAGTATATTACTTTTATAAAAAATATTAATAGATTACATGCAGCTAAGGTCAACACAGCTTATAACGCAAAGAAAAAGGATAGATAAAACCGAAATATTTGCCTTATCTATCCTTTTGGTACAAAACGCCTTTTACCAGAAAATCCATTCCGTCGAGAATGTCCAAATCAGCGGGGTAGCAAGTGGTTTGCCTGAAGTATCTGTAACGGCATTCCCAGGCACAAATACGTCATAGAAAGGGTACCCGCTGTTCATGAAAGTCGGGTGCGGAATCAATAGCTCATTGCCGTTTACGCTTCCCCCTACATAAATAATGGATCCATTAAAGTGATCATGTATATATATATCTTGTATCCCAGATCCCGCAAGGATTGGCTCATTAAACGTTACCTTTATCGGCACGTCTAAAGCGACATTCATAGCGCCGTGTGCAGGTTCGATCGATACCACTGCCAGGCCCGTATCACTAAAAGACACTGGTAATGGGGTAACGGGGCTCTCCGTTTTGCCGTCTGCCTCTGTGGTAGCCGTTACATACACGGTCTGCAGGGATGCCGAGTTATTGAACGATAGCCAGAATGAACCGGTTACTGTGAGTAATGTGCCTAGAACGGTATCCTTGGCAGCGCTGCTGTAAATTCTGACGGTGGTTCCCCATGGATCAGCTACAACAGCTCCATATGCTCCATACACCTGGGCATATTCCGGAACAGTGTTGTGAAAGCTGAGTAGATCTGCGACAGGTGCGGCTGTTTGCGGCGGGGGCGCCATTGTCGTGAACGACCACTCAATTGCGCTTGCGTTAGCGTTGCCCGCCGCATCCATGACTGCTTGAGCAGGTATATTCACCTTGTAGGTCTTGTTGTATTCGAAAGGCGCGTGGACAATAGACATAGCTCTGTCGTTTGAGAGGGATATGCTTGCCTGGACGTTTCCGACCGGGATATTCGTCGCGTCTTCTTTAATCATTACACTTCCAAGGGCCGGACCGGGAAACAGCGACTCGTTGAAATGTTGGACCACCTGTGCATACACATCGACATTCGTTGCGCCGTTAGCCGGATATTGCAGTTGCGGTAAGTAGGCAGGTGGTGCAATATCTGCGATGGTCGTGAACGACCACGTGATCGGGCTTGAGTTGCCGTTTCCGGCCGCATCCTTGACCGTTTGAGCAGGCACAACCACCGTGTAAGTTTTGTTGTTCTCAAAAGGCGCGTGGGCAATCGTCAGCTCGCTGCCGGATACGCTTGCCTGGACGCTTCCGACCGGGATATTATTTGCGTCTTTAATTGTTACACTTTGCAGGGCCGTACCCGTAAGAATATGTTCGTTGAAGGTTACCTTCACCTGATTGTCAACCGAGATATTCGTTGCGCCATCAGCCGGTGTGTTGGATACTTTGGTCGGCGGTACACTATCGAGTGGCGCCCATCCCCAGGCGATGATTGGGCTGGTTGGGGGACCTACTTTTTTCCAATCCTCAGGCTTATCTGTGTCGGTTACCGATTTACGCTCGAAGGCTTCATTATCATTGAGAAAACCTACAATTTGGAATGGTGTATTCCCGGAGTACTTAGAAGTACTTGAACTATTGAAAATTAACTCATCTACTTGTGTGTTATTAGGCTTCAACAAAATGATTTTTTCTCTATCACGCCCCAAAAGACCCAATGAAGATTGCAGTACTGGAATATTTGCCGGAACACCGGTAATCCCTGAACCATCTGTCTTCTTAACAATCAATAGAGATTTGGCCTTAATCACGGTACTACTGGGAAATGTCCATGTTGTCCCCAATTTGGATAAACTTTCGTATTCTCTTATTTTCCAGCCACTTAAATTTTTATCAGTGTTCGCTACGTTGGCTAAAGTTATCCATTGGCCATAAATACCGACATGGTATTTTACAATTAGTACATCTTGAGAAATCGCCATATATTTCATCTCCTATTTTTGGAATTCAATATATAAGTTGAACTTCAAATTATCCGGTAACTCTATCTCAGCATAAAGTTATATAAAATACATGAACCGGTTACTGGATTGGATAAGGCATCGTAGCATCCCATGGATCCAACGGTTCTGGAAAAATACTTCCAAGTATACACGTGAAAACAATTCCGGTTTTTCCGGTCTGTATCCATCAACTACTATTTTTACGGGATGACCAATGGATTCCAACATGAATCTATCAGAACCATAACATCATCACATCACCTATTTGCAGTTGCAAAATTCGCAAAGCGCTAGAAATCAATTCCAACCGATACGGGTCTTTGGTATATCGAATATTGCGTTGAACCCACCGAAATAATGTATTGATTTCTTCTAGGTAAGATTTAGCAGATACTGAGGCTCTTAAAATAATGTCAATGGCTGCCTGTCGCACATAGAAGTCGTGTGAACCGTGCTTGATTAGCTTTGCAATTCGCTCTACGGTTCTTTTTGTACCTGCGATGCCGTTTGGAAGCCATTCATGGGTAATTCTAGGTCTGGTCAGCGGTGCTGGAAGATAACGCATGCGATTTTGAGTCATCATGGAATATATCCCCCCCTTTGTCGGCAATGGTTATTATTACACCTCCTTGGTCGGTATGTTGTTTTAGCTGCGGATAGCATCACCTTCTAATTTTGCTAACTGGGGGCTCGCCGCCTCAAACAAGCACTTTATATTTATGCATCTTATGAAGTGTTTAATGTATTACTGATTTTCAATAGGTATTAACTTTTACTTCATTTTCTCTAAAATTACTCTTAATACCCCTTTATCTTTAAATAGGGATAGTTTTTTTCGAATCACTTTTCGCTTTCTTCCACTTTTTCCTTCGTCTTTTTCCTCTAATTCTTACACAACCAGTTTGGAAGTAATTCTGTACTGATAGACTTGATTTACTAGTAAGAAAGGCAATAAAAAAGGGATTGCCACAGCCATCCCACTCTTCAACTCTTGCACCCGTTAGCCATCCATGAACCGCAAAAATCGGCGCTTCACCATAAAGAATGAAAATGGTTAAGGACTGTCAATATTGATACTGGCCTTAATCCAGTCACGCCCCCCTCTTTTTATTGCCGATTGAGCACTGTCTTCTTAAGTATTGCCTTTTTCATGTCTAAAGGAAACTTTTTTCATGGTAGTTGAACAAGAAGGATAGGTAAAACCGACCTTAATAATGCTTACGGGATTTTTTGTTTGTTCTAATGGTAATGTACGCTGATAGATTCAAAGCGTCATACGTGGGGCATACCCGCGTATGGGTAATATGAAATCTTTAGCTGACTTTTCCATAACTCTACTTTTTTCTTTCTTTCGGCAAGGTCCCTATTGTTCCTAGCGTTAGCGGCCATTTTCAAAAAAAAAAAAAAAGACCGTATATGGTCTTTCCAATTTATTTGTTAAGAAAATCTATAATTTCATCCACTGATATTCCTAATTCTAAGGCTTCTTGAATAAGTTCAATCCATTCAACATCCAGTTCTTCATCAGTTAAACCGGCCATATGAAGCCTCCCCCTGAGCTTTGTGTCCCAATCTACCGAAAGAATTACCTTTATCTATTTTGGATAAAAACCTCCTAAATCGATAGTATTATGATTTTTCATAAATTTCAATATATTAGGGATAAAAGTAACATACCAATTGGTTGTCTTATATTAACTAAAAGTTAATTTACTTTTAGGCGCTTTTAACAACATAGGGGTAAAAATTATTTCGTGGAAGTTATTCCTAATTGATCAATTTAAAATGCTGAAAGGGGATTGTTTTGTTAAATGATGGTAGGGGCAAGGTATTTCATTGACCAGGGTAAGACAAAGGAATTTAAGGGGCTTCCGTTTGGTACAGCCCCTTTTTGTGGAGGGGAAAGGTCCCGGTACTTGTTAAGCAATAGCTACTCGTTAGCGAAATAGAATATTCTGAATCGCATCATAAAATAGTAATACTGAAACAAGAATGTAAATAATGCCGACTTTTTTTCGATTTTGCCGTAATTCAGAAATACTCCAAAGCACAATTACTATTCCTAAAAAAAACATCTCATAGGGAAGTGCATTAGAATTAGGTGTGATGATACCGTAAATTCCTATTGCAACTACCATTATTGAAAGGATTATTCTTATAATTTTTAACATTCATCTCACCCTTACTTAGCTAACTATTTTCTTTATTATGAACAAGCGTATTCTACTATAGCCATCATTTTTTTCATACTGAAATTCATTCCTTTATTTCATTCTCCTTGTTCAATTAAACTGCCCCGTTCGTATTATAAGGTCAGCCAGAAAATATTTCTGGTTGACCATTTTTTATTTGGCCTTATTATAGCAGTAGCCAGGGTAGAACGTAACTGCCCGTGGGGCCTTCGACCCCGTCAACTAAACGGTTCGCCCCCTACTTGTAGAAACATGATTGAGGCTGGTTGGGACCTAGATATCGTATAACAAGCGAAGTTGTGACACTGCATGGAGGAATTAGGGGTACTGGCAAATTACTAGTTTAGGAGGTGGAAATAGAAATGAATCCAGTCATTGGTCTGGATGTTTCAAAAGGGGAAAGTCAAGTTCAGGCATTTTTAGATAAAGGCAAACCATATCGTAAGAGTTTTAAAGTTTCTCATACTATTGAAGGTCTTGAGTTACTTGTAGAGTTTCTGGAGGTCATAAAGAGAGAAACAGGTAAGAAACCACCTATCGTCCTAGAAGCAACAGGACATTATCATTCCTCTGTTGTTCAATACTTGGAGGACCGTGGCTATTTATTGATCATCATTAATCCATTGATTTCTTATAAAGCTAAAAGTTCAAGTCTTTGAAAAGTAAAGACAGATGCGGTCGATGCTTACCATCTCTGCGAGCTTTTTAATAAAGAGGATCTTGAGCCATATAAAAAGCGAGGAATTCAATTTTTAAACCTTCGAAATCTTACCAGACAGCACGAGAATATAACTGGTGTATTAATCCAATCAAAGCTACAATTCCAAGCCATTCTGGACCAGGTCATTCCTGAATATAGAGGGGTTTTTGGCGACTTATATTCAGTAGTATCACTGTTAACTCTTTCAGAGTTTCCCTCATGTGAAGATATATTAGAATCAAGTGTTGAAACCATAGCTGACAAAATCGCTCAATTATGTAAAAGACGTTCAACAGATGGGCAAATGAAAAAGCTATTCAACTCAAAGCTGCCGCAGACCGAAATCCGTTTGAAAAGACTTTGCATCAGAGTCATATTTTGAGTCTTGGTATGTATATAAACATCATTCTTCAATAAAAAGAGCACCTATCCAAGTTAGAGTCTGAGATAGATGCCCTCGCTAAAGAAGTTGAAGAATATAATATTATCAAATCTATCTCTGGTATCGGAGAAAAGATCGCTGCAACGATTATTTCAGAAATTGGAGAGATAGATTGATTTACTGATCCTAAAAAGCTGGTAGCTTTCGCTGGAGTCGATTCCAAGTGTATTCGAATCTGGTAAGTTTACAGCCACAAAGAATCGAATCACAAAACTAGGGTCAAGTAGGCTTCGTCACGCCTTATATATGGCTGTTCGTTGTGCGATTCGTGATTGCCGTAAAAAGAAAACAACGGATGAAATCATCCCTCGCAACAAGAAAATGCGAGAGTTTTACGACAAGAAACGTGGCGAAGGAAAGCCCTTTAAAGTAGCTGTGATTGCATGTGTAAATAAACTTTTACATTTGGATATTTGCCCTTTTAAAAAACAGAACCACTTTCCAAGATATAGCTTAGAACCAAAAATAAACTAAATAACACAAAACCTTCCAAAACCAGACTAATGGGAGGTTATTTGGTATGCACATTTTTAGTATAGCATGAGATATTTTAAGTTTTTATTGAAAAATATTGACAAACTATTAGCTGGTTTAGTTAAATAACGAGATTGAAATAGGACTGCAATTTATTTTTATTCACCCGATGAACAGTCGAATAATAAAATGAGAAAAAGGTTGGTGATAAACTGTGATCGGAGCCTTATTTCTTATTATAATAGGAATTATGTTTTTTCTGCTTGGGTGGTATCTTTGGGACCACATTGATACATCAGAATTAGTTCTGGATTCTTGGCTTTGGGTTGTTCTGATTTCTTGGATTCTTAGTTTTTTAATGGTGATATTGGGTATTGCCTCATTGTTTAATCATGCAATCGCGGATTCAATTTTTGACTCAATACTTCACTCCTTAACTGCCAATAAGGTTCAAATGGGAGCTAAATGAGATGGATTTTTATCTTTCTTGTTCTACTAAATGCCCAGTTAGCACAATAAAAAAGCCACCAATATGGCAGCTCCAATCTTCACCTCTTGCACCAGTTAGTTGAATTTAGTTATTTAAGATTTTCCTGTCATCAGCATAAGGGGGCTGCTCCATCCAGTGCTTTTTAATAATTAATTTTCCGAAGTTACTATAAACGAGTAAATCATCTATAATAGCTTTTTCACATTGTATTGCAATATCTGCTCTCATACTATAAATCGCCGCAGAACCGTAATAAGATATCGCTGCAGCAAATAAAAAGCCTGAATGAAACAGCATAAGTTTTTCAGAAAATGGTGCAACATTTGAATTTGTTATTTCTGAGTCAAATGAACGAGGTAAATGAAGGTCTTCTTTCAGCAATAACGTTGTAAATATCCCAATATGTTTATTGGCTGCATTAATACATTTTTCTAAAAACCTAGTGATTGCTTTATCTTTACATACTTGTTTAAAGGCAATAATACATCCTTTTGTGACCATGCTTTTTTCTAAATTAAAATAGATATTGCCACATTCAATAGCATTCATAGTTCTTTTGCTGCCTATCAAATCAGTAACATAATCAAGGTTCTTGATAAAATGAATTTTATCTGGTGTTGAATAATATGGCGGTTTATCGAGAAGTTTTTTTGCAATAAGTACCGCAATTGATTGGTTATATAAATCCATCGTGTCTAGATTACATTGGTAATAAAAATCTCTAATGTCTTGACGAATCGAAAGGGTAAATGCCAGGCTGTATGACTGGCTCCCATGCATAGTCATAGCGTGAATATAATTTAAGCAAAAAAGATCCGTAAATAATGGGGGTGCATCCAAATTAACATCTTCTTCATTAAACCCTTTAGGAACAGGAAAATTTTCTTGAAGAAACAGCTCTTTCAGTTTGTTTATATGTTTCTCACAAAGTCCATATGCAGTTTTGAATACTTTATGTATCTCTGGATCTTGAATGGTGATTAACATGTACTTGATTACACAAAGTCCCATTGTCTCACGTAAATAATGGGTCCAAATATTTGATATCTCTGATGAGGTTAATCTTTCGTTATTTTGATTCATTTTTTCACCCATAATGTTGGAATATATTTTTATTGTAATCTATTTTCTAAAACATTATGTGATATAATTTCCTGTTTTCCAAAATGTATTAACATTTAACTACCTTGTTCAACTTCTTTAGTTAAATAAGAAAAATGCTTTACCACTAAATAAAGTAAAGCACCCTTTAGTACAATAAAAAAGAGAGTTGCCCCATTCACAAATTCAACTCCAATCAAGTCCTTTTGTTAGGATTAATTTTCCTGGTTGTTGAACAAATCCCAGTTTTTTATTAACAGATAACATCGGGTAGTTAGTGGATAAGTTATTCGTTCGCATGCGAATGTATCCCAATGGAATGGATTTAGAAATGGCATGTAATTTTAATGCTTTTGCTAAGCCCTTTCCTCGCATTTCTGATATAGTTCCTGTGAAAAAATTATAAATCTCGTTTTCATTTCTATTAAACATAACTGTCATCCCTATCCACCGATTGTTGGTGACAGCAAGAATTATATTTTCTGGATAGAATGTTTTTAACAAAGAAGCCGCCATATCCGTCCCCATTTCTGTCCCATTGCAATCTGGAGTATCCTTTTGTAACGATATAAAAAAATTGCATAGACGTTCAAAGTTTTCATCGCCTGGATAATCCATCATGGTTTTGATGAAAAGACCATTTTTCTCGTGTTGTTTTAGCTTTTCTTCAATACTTAAATGAGATTGAGAAGTTAAATCAAGAACCGACTCAAACTGGAATTTCTTCACTACAAATCCATACTTTTCTGCCCATCTTTTTGATTCAGGATTGTTTTCATTAACGATTGTCTGTATCCCCTTAGGTTTGGCATCTATTACAGAATTCCAAAGAACCGATTCAATAATTCTGCCAAACCCTTCCCTCTGATATTGCACATCTACAAAGATTTTTTCAAAAAGGAAACCTTGAGGAATATTAGGTGTATCACTTACGACGAACCCAAAACCAATTATTCGTTTACTAAATTCAAGTACAATTCGCTTTATTATTGGAGAATGATTGTAGGCATTGTGATTGTGTTTGAAGGTCTCTAAATTTATGGGTTCATTATTAAATTGATTTATTATTTGCAAAACACACTGTGAGTCTTCCTCCATAACCATGTCACGAATTACCATTTCCATAGTCATTCCCCTGTTCTTATTAGATTAATTAATTATTATTTCTAATGGAAAAACATAAGACCGATTAATTCACTAACTTTTCTAATACCCTTTAAGGATCAATATGGATATTTCATTTATTTTACAACTTCTTATTCAACTGATATGAACGAAA